>CAMCAY010000025.1 GCA_945872815.1 Chitinophaga pinensis | reverse complement strand
ATAAAGTTTTTGTCGTACCCAATTTGGAAATCAAAATATTTTGCGGCATTAAATGTAATGTATCCCCTACCGTCAAAGTAGTCAAATGCAGTTGAATCTTCCTTGACCAACTTATAAAAACCTACACCTGGAACAGCTCTAAAGCTTCGGACATTTTGTTGGTAAAAGATGGGACCTCGCTCCTGATTTTCAGCCACATAGGTAAAAAAACCTACCTTCTTCCCTATCAAACCCCTTACAGCAAAACCTCTTGTGTTTAAATAAATACTTTTCTTCGATAGAGATGAATTACCAAAACTGAAATATAAAACCGGATTAACAGTCAGGAAAAAATGATTGGTATCTACTTCAAAAAAATTTGTCTTTGTTTTATAAAAAGAAGAACCGATTGATTTCTTACTTTGTATAAATACAGGATTATCTTCAACCCATTCGATATTGTTCATCAACAAACCCTCTATGTTATAGCAATCTGAAGCTGTAAGAAATTTATTATTGATTGAATCGTGCAACCGATTGATTTCCTGAACAGCATACTTTCTGTTAAATGGCTTAATACCGGAAAAATTAATATTTGTGTTTTGCTGATACTTTATCCCAAGTCTGTCAATAATTCGGTTGTCTTTATCTGAATAATTAAAATAGGAAGATTGTGCAAATAATTGCAAAGGAAAAAAAAACAAGAGAAGTTGAAGCAGTTGTTTCATTGGTTGCATCAGTATTCAGATATTTCAAAAATAATTTTATCACATACTTCATGATAAAATAAAATATCTAACATAATTTAAAATATAAAAGTACTTATAATAATCAATCTGTTAAAATCACAATATAATTTGAGGAAAATACAAGAAAATAATGATGAATAACACTTTTAAAAATTGCTGAGTCTATAGAATTTTACACATGCTTATAAAAACCTTTGGAAGTGCAGTATTTGGTGTAGATGCAATTAGTATTACCGTAGAAGTAGATGTCAATAATCAAGGAAAAAACTATTGCATAGTGGGGCTTCCGGATAATGCAGTAAAAGAGAGTCTTGAACGGGTTGAAAGTGCATTGAAAAGCAATCGTTATTATATGCCTCGAACTAAATTGTTGATAAACCTTGCTCCTGCAGATATACGAAAAACCGGAACGGCTTTTGATTTGCCGATAGCTGTGGGAACGCTAGCCGCAACAGGTCAGATTGAAAATGCAGATAATTTATTGCAGTATGTCATTATGGGAGAATTGAGTTTGGATGGTACAATAAAACCGATAAAGGGTGCATTGCCAATTGCCTTGCAGGCAAAAAGAGATAAATTTAAAGGTTTGATATTGCCATTATCAAATGCAAAGGAGGCGGCCATGGTTTCAGGAATTGATGTTTATGGCATTTCACACATGAAAGAAGTAGTGGATTTTTTAAAAAATAAAATTTCGTTAGAACCGACTGTTGTAGATATTAACGAGTCTTTTCTGCAATCTCAGATTAGTGATGAATATGATTTTGCCGATGTGAAAGGTCAGCACAATATTAAAAGAGCATTAGAAATAGCCGCAGCCGGTGGACATAATGCAATATTGATAGGTCCACCGGGTGCGGGTAAAACCATGTTGGCTAAACGTCTTCCCACCATACTTCCACCATTGACCATTCACGAAGCTTTGGAAACAACAAAGATTCACAGTGTTGCTGGTAAACTGCCTGAAAACTCAACCATTGTTTGCAAGCGGCCTTTCAGAAGCCCCCATCACAGCATTTCAGATGCAGCTTTGGTTGGCGGCGGCGGCAATCCACAACCGGGAGAAATATCACTGGCACATCATGGAGTACTTTTTCTGGATGAGTTACCTGAATTTAAGAGAACAGTACTGGAGGTTATGCGTCAGCCGATGGAAGAAAGAAAAGTTACCATTTCAAGAGCAAAAATAGCACTTGACTTTCCTGCAAGCTTTATGTTGATAGCGAGCATGAACCCTTGTCCCTGTGGCTATTTCAATCATCCCGAAAGGGATTGTACATGCCCACCGGGTTCGGTGCAAAAATATCTTAACAAGGTATCCGGCCCTTTATTAGACCGAATTGATTTACATGTGGAAGTTACCCCAGTTGCCTTTGATGAATTATCATCAAAAGAACAGATAGAAAAAAGTGATTCTATACGGCAAAGAGTAATTTCAGCAAGAAAAATTCAGGCTGATAGGTACAGCAAACACATTGGAATCTATGCGAATGCTCAAATGAACAGCAAGCAATTGAAAGAAATTTGTATCATTGATGATTCAGCTAAAAAAATATTAAAAACTGCTATGGAGAGATTGAATTTATCAGCTCGGGCTTATGACAGAATATTGAAAGTCAGCAGAACCATTGCTGATTTATCCTCTAGCGAAAAGATAAAAACAGAACATCTTGCAGAAGCCTTGCAATACAGAAGCTTAGACAGAGAAAGCTGGGGTGAGTAATTGTAATTCAATAATAAATTAATGTAATCAGTACCAATTAAAATACTGCCTTTCCGTCATTTTTTATAACATTGCACAATTATTGATAAGAATCATTATCAACAGATAATAATTTCAAGATTAGAGAGGTAACTTAATGGAAAATGGTATTGTACCATTTCTTTCTTGATTTATAATCTTTCATTAGTAATGACCATTGAAATGCCCCATATCTTACTAACGAAGAAGTTTACATGCATTTGAATGAAGCGTCTTTAACATTAAAAACAGGAAATGAAAATACTTCTCACCTATTTAAAGCCACATAAATGGCTGGTTGTCCTTACTTTATTATTGGCTGGGATAAATATAGGATTCTCTCTTGTAGATCCCATTTTACTAGGCAAGCTGGTAAATCTTGCTGCTGACCATCTCAAATTTTCAAATGATTTCGGAAAAAATAAATTTTTTTGGGGATTTGATAACATCTCAAGAAATGGAAAACCCTATTTGCAGTTGGGCGTTTTTTATATTTTATTATTCTCGATTTCAGTAGCAATGGTGAGTAGAATTGCGAAAGCATTTCAGGACTATTTTTTAAACCTGATCATTCAAAAATTCGGAGCAAAAGTTTTCACAGATGGATTGCAACATGCCATGAAACTGCCTTACCAGGATTTTGAAGATCAACGAAGCGGAGAAACACTGTCGGTGCTAACCAAAGTAAGGACGGATGTAGAAAAGTTTATGATTAATTTCATCAACATCCTCTTTGGCATTATCATTGGAATAGTTTTCGTTTTTGTATATGCAGCAATATTTATCAACTGGCGTATTCCGGTTGCATATTTTATCGGCATATCGCTGCTTGCTTTCATCACGAACAAATTGAGTAAAAAAATAAAGCTCATACAAAAGAATATTGTAGCAGAAACGACTGCTTTAGCAGGATCCACAACCGAATCTTTGAGAAATATAGAATTGGTAAAAAGCCTTGGACTTACGAATCAGGAAGTAGCCCGCCTGAATAAAAATACCTATAAAATACTTGGACTGGAACTTAAAAAAGTAAAACGCATCAGAAGTATCAGTTTTATCCAGGGTACTCTTGTAAATACATTAAGGCAGGTAATACTTTTCATTTTGATGTGGTTGATATTCCAAAATCAGATGGATGCAGGCCAATTGGTAACCATGCAGATTTTTTCCTTTTTTGTGTTTGGTCCCTTACAGGAAATTGGTAACATACTCTTGTCTTATCGTGAAGCAGAAGCTTCCTTGAATAACTTTGATGTATTAATGAAAAAAGCTCCGGAAGCAGAGCCGACAACACCCAAAAAATTAGGTACTATTGAGGATTTAAGTTTTGATCAGGTATCCTTTCAACATAAAACTGCATCGCACAAAGCAATAGACGGAATCAGTTTCAAAGTTAAAACCGGGGAAACAATAGCATTTGTAGGACCTAGTGGAAGCGGAAAATCTACTTTAATGAAATTGCTTGTAGGATTGTATAGACCTAAAGAAGGAAAAATATTTTACAATGAACTTGATGAAAGTTCTATCAATTTTGATGATTTAAGAAACCAAATCGGATTTGTGACACAGGATACCAATTTATTTAGCGGCACCATAAAAGAAAACTTGCTATTTGTAAATCCCACAGCCGATGTCAAACAATTAAATGAAGCCTTAACGAAATCATCTTGTAACAATTTATTAATTAGAGCTGAAAAAGGCCTAGATACTGTAATCGGTGAAGGCGGATTAAAATTAAGTGGTGGCGAAAAACAACGTATATCTATTGCAAGGGCTCTATTGAGAAACCCAAAGATCTTAATATTTGATGAGGCGACATCAGCATTGGATTCCTTAACTGAGGAAGAAATTACCAATACAATCAAAGATATTTCTAAAGCAAAAGAACAAATAACCATATTAATTGCACATCGTTTAAGTACCATCATGCATGCAGATACTATATATGTTCTGGAAAAAGGTAAAGTCGTGGAAACAGGGGATCACAATAAACTTGTAGATGAGAAAGGACTCTATTATGCTATGTGGCGTCAACAAATTGGCGAAAGAAAAAAAGCTGATTCCTAACGAAAAAAATACTGCAATAAATTCATTCATAATGATTGACGAAAAGAAAAAAAAGCCAAATTATTTTTTATCCATTTTTTCAATGACGTGTCCCAGATGCAGAAAAGGAAAAATGTTCAAAGATTCCAATGCTTACAGAAATCTATCGTTAAAACATATTTTCGATATGTATGACAATTGCCCCGTTTGTGATCAGAAATATGACATGGAGCCAGGTTTTTGGTATGGAACAGGCTATGTGAGTTATGCACTGGCAGTAGCAATTTCTGTTAGCACTTTTGTTGCTTGGTGGGTATTGATAGGGATTTCCACAGAAGACAATCGAATTTTTTATTGGCTCATCACCAATGCTATAACATTAATAGTCATTCAGCCATGGATGATGAGGTTAAGCAGGGTCATTTACATCAGGTTTTTTGTGCGTTATGATGATGAATTTGATAAAACAAAACCCAAGGAATTTGAATAGAAATTTCTATTATAAATTAAACCCTATCGGTATATTGATTTTAATTCCAAAATTCCTTCCAATGTTGAATACACCCTGACGGTTGGTAACATTATTTACTGCAGCATACTTTAACCTGCTCAAATGATTTTGATAAGTTACATCTGTTAAATTTGATGCGGTAAAATAAAGACTCAACAATTGTTTATTTTTATTTGAATAAACATCCCCTCCAAAACCTGCATTAAACAATGTATATCCTTTAGTAGTCGTTTCTGTGTTGTAAGCAGTAAATGGATGGTCCTGATTAAATGTATTGTCTATCTCAAATTTCGCATATACATTTTTTAAAAAATTCCCCCATTTTTTAAAATTACCTCTGCACTCAGTAATGAGTCTGGGTGCAGGAATAAATGGAAGATATTTTGACCCCTCTATGGAAGTTTGAAATGTTCCTGACACTAAAGAAAATGTATTTTCTATATGAAGCCAATCAATCGGATGAGGATGAATATCAAGTATCATTTCTGCCCCGGCTAATAATGCTTTTTCCTGATCAAATTGAAAAGCAGTAAGCTCGCTTCCATTTACTGAAATCATTGAATCACCTCCTGAAATACGCTGAAGTTTTCTGTAAAAAATAAAATTTTGAAACTGATTGATAAACCCTGAAACATTCAATGAGAAATGGGTTGAATTGTATTCCAATGCTGCATCACCCTGTGTACTGATTTCGCTTTTAAGGTTTTTATTCCCATATTCATATCTAATGGTTCCTTCGTGGGCACCATTGGATGCCAATTCAGGAATACTGGGAGCCCTGAAGGCTCTGGCAATATTCAGTTTTATATTTACAGATGAAGAAACAGGATAAGCAATGCCAGCACTACCGGAAAAATTAGAAAAATGTTTTTCAAATGCTTGTCCTTTTTCAAAGTTGCCGTCTTTCAATGCTTTTGCTCGTATGCTTCTATTATCAAACCTAATTCCTCCACTAAAATTTATTTTATGATACTCCTTCTGAGAAAAAACAAACATTCCATTATCAGTAGAATGGTAATCCGGTATTAATTGTTCAATTCCAAGATTTTCATTTGACTGAAACATTCCTGTTAGACCCAAAGAATTTTTCCATCCATTTACTTCTTTAAAATGAAATTGAGATGTGTAGGTGATCGTTTTTAAATTGAAGAATAGTGCTCTCTCTGTTGGATTATCAGGATTGCCAAATTCTTCTCTTCTATTTTGTTGCCAACCAACATTAAAAGTCAAATGATGTAACCCTAATTTTAAACTATTGTCACTTGCAATTTTAAAATGTCTGATGTGCTGATAAGGATAATAAGGGTTTGAAGTCTTAAAATCTGCAGCATTTACAGTTTGAATGCTATCACCTGAAATTGTTTTTACAAAATTGCCTAAGCTGTCGCGTTCTCCTTCAACAAGACCTGTATTTAAATCAAAATTACTGAGGATAATATGACTGAAGCCCCAGCCCTTATTTACTCCTGCATATCCTCCAAAATTGCGTTCATTGAATTTAGAATTAAATACAAAACCATCATATTTATTTTTGTAATCTGCAGCCTTTTTGAATGTTCCATAAACATTCCAGTTAAAACCATTTTTATTCCCAGATATATTTCCATTGAATGTTCTTAAATTATTATTGCTCTGAAAATTGGATCCCACATTCATTTTCAACGTTTTGTCCTGCACAGGCACATTGGAAATGATATTGATAACACCAGCCATTGCGTCACTTCCATAAACAAGAGATGCTGGGCCTTTCAGTACTTCTATTTTATTTACACTGGCATCGTCAATTTCAATTCCATGTTCATCACCCCATTGCTGTCCTTCCTGTCTTACCCCATCATTAATGGTAAGAATTCTGTTATAACCTAATCCACGAATGAGTGGTTTGGATACGGCCGGTCCGGAAGAAATCGAAGACACCCCTGCTTTATGGGTAATGCTTTCAATTATATTCATGGATGATGTTTGCATCAAATCCTGTTTGCGCATGACTGAAATCTGAAAAGGTATTTTTTTTAATTGAGTGGCTTTGCTTACACCAGTTACCACCACAGCATTACTTTCGATGATGGTCTCGATTAAAAAAAAATCTTTTTTGGTATCCCCTTTAATATCAATATTCAATACCAGGGTAGCGTAACCAATGTGTGAAATTTCAATCAAATGCTTCCCTTCTCTAATATTTGAAAAATAAAATTCTCCTAAAAAATTTGTACTGCAACCCATCTTCATATCAGAAACATAAATGCTTGCTCCCTCAATGGGCTTTTTGGTTATGTTATCAATTACTGTTCCTCCAAAACTTCCTTTTAACAAAGCAAATGAATCAAATGATTTGATAAAAAATAATAAATAAACAATCAACAATATTTTTTTCATACTTCTTAAACTATTTGTAACATCGTTGCAAATATAAGCATTTTTGAAACATTGTTGCATTTAGTTGTTTTGTTTTTATGTGTGTTTTGTATTGTACTTTCGCTGATATTTTTATTGGGAATTTAAAAAAATCGGCATTCTGCATAATTAGTTATGGAATCATTATTTAGCTCTGAAAGTATAACCAGTTTTGTAATACTAGTTGTCCTGGAAATTATACTGGGGATTGACAACGTCATTTTTGTAAGTATTATTTTTAACCGTCTTAAAACTCAGGCCGAATCATTGAAAGCCAGAAGAATATGGATGTTGACGGGCATGTTATCTCGTTCTCTACTATTGTTTGGATTAAGCTGGTTGTTGCAGCAAAAAGGAAAAGCCCTCATTACCTTTTTCGGTAAAGGATTTGACTTGTCCAGTTTAGTGATGTTGGCGGGCGGTTTATTTCTCATTTACAAATCAGTAATGGAAATACACGCAAAACTTGAAGGAGAAGACCCTAATTCAAAAAAAAAATCGGGCAAACAATTAAGTTTAGTGAATGCGATTGGACAAATCATGCTGATTGATGCTGTATTTTCGTTTGACAGTATTATTACAGCAGGTGGAACTGCCAAACACATTGAAATTATGATTGCAGCAGTAGTCTTTGCTATGATCATCATGTTTCTATTCAGTCCAAAAATTTCAAATTTTATCCATCACCACCCTACCATTAAAATGCTGGCACTCTCTTTTTTAGTGATGATAGGATTAAGTTTGATCATGGAAGGATGGGATTCAGCAAAAGCTGAGGCAATCCATTTTAAAAACTATATTTATTTTGGAATGGCTTTCTCATTTTCAGTGGAAATGCTGAATATGTTAATGAGAAAAAAAATGGAAAAGAAAAGAGTAGTTGAATTAAACGAACCTATTCTTGAAGAGAATGACTAATTCCTTGATTTAATAATACGGATGCAACCACACCTGCTGTTTCCGTTCTGAGTCTGGTATTGCCTAGTGAAACTGGGAGAAAGCCATTTGATTTAGCCATTACTATTTCTTCATTAGTGAAATCTCCTTCAGGTCCAATTAGTATAATACTGGAGGATCTTTTTTTGAAAGCAGGGATTTCTCTTTTTTCTTGATCTGATTCACAGTGTGCGATGTATTTTTCTATATCCAGACTGGTTGTTATGAAGTTAGTAAACCTGACAGGTTCTGTTAATTCAGGCATTCGGCATTGTTTAGACTGAATCATTGCACTTATAATGATGCCTTTCATTCTGTCTGATCTGTAATGTTGCTTCTCGGTTCTGTCACACAACAGAGGAATAATTTTTGTCACCCCTATTTCTGTTGACTTCTCCAAAAACCATTCAAAACGACTGTTGTTTTTAATCAATGAAATTGCAATGGTTTTATGAATGTCATTTGCCGGAGAAAAGGTATGAGATAATTTTCTGGCAGTACAATTTTTTTTGTGGGCATTTATAATTGATGCAGTAAGCAGATTTCCTTTTCCGTCGGTTAACTGCAGTTTTTCTCCTTCTTTCATACGTAGTACCTGCACAATGTGCTTCGAAGTGTCTTCATTCAAATGAATAGTTTCTTCAGTAGGATTTATATGTTCAGTATAAAAAAAAGGTAATGACATATTAAAAGGGGCTATCGTCTTCATCGTATTCTCCATCATTCATTTTACTTCCTTTCTGAATATACAATTTAGCATCCTCATTTCCTGTTTCTGAAACTGGGCGCCAATTACCTTCTTTTGGTAATCCTAATGGATGTCCGCTATCTGTATTTTCATCTTCAATGAATTTTTGAATGTGAAGCAGTGCTTTTAGTTTTATAGTTTCCAAACTACCATTTCTGTGCTTGGCAATTTTGACATAGGTTTCTCCTTTATTGCTTTCGCCAAATTCATTTTGATTTTGTTCATAGTAATCTGGACGATACAAAAACATTACCATATCGGCATCTTGTTCAATGGCACCAGACTCTCTCAAATCGCTTAGCTGAGGAATTTTATTTCCTTCTTTTCTTTTCTCCACCTCACGACTCAACTGTGACAAGGCGATGATGGGAATACTTAATTCTTTTGCCAGACTTTTAAGGTCGCGTGAGATCTTACTGATTTCCTGCTCACGATTGCTGTTTCTGTCTGCACTTCCGCTCATCAGCTGCAGGTAATCGATAATTATTATTCCAACATTGTGTTTGTTCCTCAGTCTTCGGCATTTTGCGCGTAGTTCAAAAATATTCAAAGCGGCAGAATCATCTATATAAATAGGTGCTTTACTTAACCTGTCAATTCCTTTTTTATAAAGTTGTTTCATCTCGTGCTCTTCCAATCTTCCTCTCGATATTTTTTCGAGCCATATTTCACTTTCGGCACTAAGAATACGTTGCACCAATTGAGCACTGCTCATCTCCAAACTAAAAAAGCCGACACCTGTAGGTTTTGTAGGATGAAGTGCAGCACTGCGAGCGAGATTTAATGCAAAGGCAGTTTTACCAACAGAAGGTCGCGCAGCCAGAATGATCAAATCCGTAGGTTGCCATCCGTAAGTCAATTTATCAAGAGACGGAAAACCGGTAGGAATACCAGTAATGTCTTCCTGACGGTTACGCATATACTCAATTGATTTGATTGTTTTTACCAATACCGAATCAATGCTGTCGAAATTTTTGCGTAAATGGTTGTTGGTAATTTCAAACAACTTGGCTTCAGCTAAATCCAGCATATCAAACACATCAGTACTGTCTTCGTATGCTTCACCGATGATTTCTCCACTGATACGAATCAATTCCCGCTGAATGAATTTCTGGACAACAATACGTGTATGTGCTTCAATGTTAGCAGAGGATACAACTGAATTTGTCAGTTTACTCACGTAATATGGACCTCCCACAAACTCAAGGTCTTCCCTGAATTTTAATTCTTCCACTACAGTAAGCAAATCAATCGGCTGTTGTTTTTGAGCCAATGCTTGCATGGCCCTATATATTTTTTGATGTGTTTCCAAATAGAAACATTCAGGCTTTAAAATTTCGCCAACTATATCAAAAGCCCCTTTTTCCAACATAATAGCCCCCAACACTGCCTCTTCCAGCTCTTTAGCCTGAGGTGGAACTTTCCCAAACACCATAGAACCCACATCAGTACTGGTTTTTCTTCTCACTTTTCTGTCTTTATTTACGTTTGTAAATTCCATTTATATAGGATTGAATAATATGATTAAAAATAAAAATTGGTTTGCCTAAATTAATTCCAAATACCTAATGATAGAAAAGACAGGCTAGAATTTAACTTTAGATATTGTTTTTCCACAACTATTTCACAAACAAAATTAGCTTATTCACTTGTTATTAACATATTTTTTATATTTTTTGAATAAAAAGGGTGAACCACATTAACAATGAAAAAATTATTAACAAAAAGCGTGTGTGTTTCCTTTTTTTTAGATGAAATTATAACCCTATGAAATTTATAAAGCTTGATGACTACTCCTTTATTAAAATCATACAAATATTAAAAATGCTGTTCTCAAAAAGCTATCTTTGCAATGAAAATAAAACAGCTATCAAATTGACTCAACCCAATTTGTAAAACATTGGTAACAATCAAATAAATGCTGTAAAAGCTGATCGAAACATAACTTAAATTTCAAGAAATATCTATTCATGACAATTTCTTATAACTGGCTTAGTGAGTATCTCCCTAAAACAATTGAACCGGAATCTTTATCCCATATTTTGACATCTATCGGCTTGGAAGTGGAAAGTCTTGAAAAATTTGAATCCGTAAAAGGTGGATTATCAGGCCTCATTGCCGGAGAAGTATTGACTTGTGAAAAACACCCACAGGCAGACAAACTTTCCTTAACTACAGTAAATATTGGAGGCGAGAAAATTTTAAACATTGTTTGCGGAGCACCTAATGTTGCTGCTGGACAAAAAGTAATCGTCGCTCCGGTTGGTTGTACCATATATCCAACAAATGGCGAGCCATTAACTCTAAAAAAAGCAAAAATAAGGGGTGAAGAAAGTGAGGGTATGATTTGTGCTGAAGATGAAATTGGCTTGGGTGAAAGCCATGCAGGAATTACTGTTTTAGACCAAAGCATCCTACCCGGTACGCTCATTAAAGACATCTACAATCCTTACGAAGATTTTGTTTTTGAAATAGGCCTAACGCCCAACCGAATGGATGCAATGAGCCATTTGGGTGTTGCAAGAGATGTTTGCGCTTACCTTTCTTTTCATGAGCAATCTACATACGAAGTAAAAAATCCATGTCTCGTTTCACTTGAAAATGATAAAACAATTACCAATATCAGTATTTCTATTGAAAATCAGGAAGCGTGTATGCGTTACTGTGGGGTAAGTATTCATAATGTAAAAGTTAATGAAAGCCCTGTTTGGTTAAAACAGAAATTGCAATCTATCGGCCTTAAACCAATCAATAACATTGTTGACATTACCAATTTCATTTTGCATGAAACAGGACAACCATTGCATGCATTTGATGCCAGCAAAATAGTGGGGGAGAAAATTATCATTAAATCACTAAAAGAAGGAACTGTTTTTACTACACTGGATGAAAAGGAAAGAAAATTGAACTCCGAAGATTTAATGATTTGCAATGAATCAGAACCTATGTGTATTGCAGGTGTTTATGGGGGTTTTGAAAGTGGAGTAAGCAATAACACTTCTAATATTTTTTTAGAAAGTGCTTGTTTTAATCCCGGACACATCAGAAAAACTTCCATGAAACACGGGCTTAGAACAGATGCTGCCGTTCGTTTTGAAAAAGGAGTAGATATCAGCAATACTTTACTGGTTCTAAAAAGAGCTGCAGCACTTGTTAAAGAAATATGCGGCGGTAGAATTACGTCTGATTTCATAGATGTGTATCCTTCGATTAAAGAAAAAACAATCATAGAGTTTGAATTTGCTTATTTGAAAAAATTGAGCGGTAAATTGTACAATCCTGCGGACATCAAGAACATTCTTACTGCTTTGGGATTTGAGATTACCCATGAAACCAATGATCATATAACTTTAAAAGTGCCGTTCAGCAAACCTGACATCAGCATTCAGGCGGATATTGTGGAAGAAATCATGCGAATAGATGGTCTTGATAATGTTGAGATTCCTGCTGCAATTAGCATTGTTCCATCTAAAGATAAAACAGGTATCAAATCCTTAATCAATGAAAAGTTAGCCAACTACCTCATTGGGAAAGGGTTGAATGAAATGTTTACAAACAGCATCACCAATAGTTCATTTTACAGTGAGGAAACATTGCAAACCTCCGTTAAAATGATCAATAGTCTCACTAAAGAGCTGGATATTATGAGACCCGGATTGCTGCAAAGCGGATTGCAGGTTTTGTCTCATAACATTAACAGAAAAAATACAGATTTACGTTTTTTTGAATTGGGTAAAACATACCATATTGCTGAAGATAGCAAATACGTTGAAAAGAATCACCTTGCCATCTTCATTACTGGTAACATGGTGAATCAAGGATGGAAATTTACTGAACAACCCGCTGATTTCTTTTACCTCAAAGGAATTGTTGAAAATATCTTTTTAGCATCAGGCATCCGGAAAATAAAATTTACAGAATCTTCCTCTACCTATTTTTCTTATTGCAGTAATGCAATCTCAGGAAAATTAGAAGTAGCTCAAATAGGAGCTGTATCTGACAAATTGCTTAAACAATTTGACATCAAACAACCTGTTTATTTCGCAGATATCAACATGGATGTAGTGATACGTCTTAATGAAAAAGCTATCCAATACAAAGAAATATCGAAATTCCCGGCCGTAAAAAGAGACTTGGCACTAGTAGTGGATAAAAAAGTTTCCTATTCCCAAATACAGGATGTAGCTTTAACTTCATCTATCAATCAATTGAAAACTATTGATTTGTTTGATGTGTACGAGAACGACAAATTAGGCAACAATAAAAAATCAATGGCAGTCAGTTTCACATTTTTAGATGAGCATAAAACCATGACAGACCAAGAAATTGATGGGTTTATGAAAAAGCTGGTATCAGGTTTTGAAAAAAATATTCAAGCTGAAATAAGAAAATAACGAAGTATTGGAAGCAATAGAAACACATATCGCCCGAATACAGTCCAAGCTGAATGAACTGCTGAAAAAATATACGGCATTACAGAAGCTATCTGCTCAGCAACAAACAACCATTCATACGCTTACCGAAGAAAAAGAATTGGCAGACAAGAAAATAAAAAGCCTGGAAGAACAACATTATATACTAAAATCTGCAGCCGGACAACTAAATAATGCGGACAAAAAAGCGTTTGAACAAACCATCAACAAATACATCAAAGAAATTGATCACTGTATCACTCTTTTGAGTGAATAATATGTAAATATGCCAGAGGAACTCATCCCCGTAAATATTGTTATTGCTGACAGAACTTATCGTATTAAAACAAATCCAAGCGATGAGGAAGTCGTTCGTAAAACAGTGAAATTAATAAACGACAAAATCTTAGAGTTTAAAACAAACTTCGCAGGCAAAGATATGCAAGATTACATTGCCATGGTAATTATTTGGTATGCTACTCAAAATACCAGCACAGAAAATAATTCTCTTTCCAATCAATCTATTATTGAAACACTACAAAAAATGGAATCCCAAATAGATAAATTGGTTTAATTTTTCAATTGAGACAAATTTATACTCAAATTCCCTCCCAGTTACACAAATATATTTTTTCTATATATACAAGGTCTGAACTTGCCACAAATTTCGTACATTTGCAACATTCTGTCACTCAAGTGATAAGAATGAATATACAATATTGTGAATAAGTTAAAAACAACAAGAAAATCAAATGGAACCGGTTATACTTTACATCATCATAGGTGGGGCTTCGCTGGCTGCGGGCACCATTTTGGGTAAACTCATTTTTGCAAAAAATACGAGTAAATTAGTTGAAGATGCCAAAGCTGAAGCTAAGAAAATCATTGCTGATGGTCAGTTTCAGGCAGATACCCTAAAAAAGGAAAAGCAGTTAGAAGCGAAAGAGAAATTCGTTCAAATGAAAGCTGACCATGAAAGGGACGTATTGCAGCGCACACAAAAATTAAGTGATTCCGAAAATCGAATCAAACAAAAAGAGCAAAGTCTCAATCAGAAGGAAGCAAATCTTGAAAAGCAACTCAAGGAAAATGAATCCATCAAGGAAAATCTAAATCGTCAAACAGAAATTGTAAACACGAAAAGAACCGAGCTGGAAAAACACCAAGAAGAACATATTCGCAGATTAGAAAAAGTAGCAGGTCTTTCTGCTGAAGAAGCTAAAAAACAATTGATTGAAAGTCTTACACAAGAGGCTCAAACAAAAGCACTAGTGATTCAACAGGAGATCATTGAAGATGCGAAACAAAAAGCAAATAAAGAAGCGCGAAAGATTGTAATACAAACCATTCAGCGCACTGCTGCAGAACAAGCCATTGAAAACTCAATTACTGTTTTCAATTTGGAAAGCGATGAAATCAAAGGATCGATCATCGGTCGTGAAGGAAGAAACATAAGAGCCATTGAAGCCGCTACAGGTGTAGATTTAATAGTTGATGACACCCCTGAAGCAATTGTACTTTCTTCATTTGATCCACTACGTAGGGAAGTAGCAAGACTTTCATTGCAACGCCTGGTTTCCGATGGAAGAATACATCCTGCACGTATTGAAGAAGTGGTTGAAAAAACAAAACGTCAATTGGATGATCAGGTTATGGATATAGGCGAGCGCACGGCCATGGAACTTGGTATTCATGGACTACACAAAGAGTTAATCAGAATGGTAGGTCGTATGCGTTTCCGTTCTTCTTACGGACAAAATCTTTTGATGCACAGTCGTGAAACAGCGAACCTTTGTAGCATCATGGCTTCAGAATTAGGTATGAATCCGAAGTTGGCTAAACGTGCAGGACTTCTTCATGATATTGGAAAAGTACCCGATGAAGAGACAGAATTGAGTCATGCTTTGTTAGGTGCCAAACTCGCTGAAAAATATGGTGAAAACCCAGCTGTGGTAAATGCTATTGGTGCTCACCACGACGAAATGGAAATGAAATTTGTAATCTCTCCTATCATTCAGGCATGTGATGCCATCAGTGGTGCAAGGCCTGGTGCAAGAAGAGAAATCATGCAACAATATATTCAAAGAATCAAGGATCTTGAAAATTTGGCATTGGCCTATCAGGGAGTTGAAAAAGCCTATGCTATTCAAGCCGGAAGAGAGTTAAGGGTAATTGTGGAAGCAGATAAAGTAACCGATAATGACAGCGAAAAGCTGAGCTTTGAAATTGCACAAAAAATTCAGACCGAAATGACATTCCCAGGTCAAATAAAAGTAACAGTAATTAGAGAAAAAAGAGCAGTAAACATAGCGAGATAATTTATTGATTAACAATTTGATAGCAGTTGAATTTTATTTTTTTTATATTTTAATCTTAATAAATTCAATTATAGTATTAAAAAAATCAGCTGTAATCTTTAATTTTTAAATTTTTACACTTACCTTTGCCGTCCGATAAAAAACAAAGAACATGAACGCAATTGATTTTGTACACGAACAATTAACTCAAAAAGCTACTCTTCCTGCATTCAAAGCAGGTGACAATATCACTGTAAATTATAAAATACAGGAAGGAAACAAAGAGCGTATCCAAAGTTTCAAAGGAGACGTTATCAAACGCCAAGGAACTGGTGCTACTGCTACTTTCACTGTTCGTAAAATGAGTGACGGCGTTGGAGTTGAAAGACTTTTCCCTGTTTTTTCTCCAAATATTGAAAGTATTACACTCAATAAAGTTGGTCGTGTTAGACGCGCTAAACTTTATTTCTTGCGTGAAAGAAGTGGTAAAAGTGCACGTATCAAAGAGAAAAGAATGGCGGTGGGTGCAAAGAAAAAATAATTGCATTTTTATAATAAAGAATATATCAAGCGAAAACCAATGGTTTTCGCTTTTTTTTACTCCAAATTTTAACTTTCTTCTTGTTACTAAAATAAAAGGATGATATAAATTCAGTTATCTTTGCAATTCAATACTAAAAATTATGTTCCACACTACATTATTATTATCAATGCCCGGAGGCAGCGAATGGCTCTTGGTTTTATTGGCTGTTTTATTATTTTTCGGCGGTAAAAAAATTCCTGAATTAATGAGAGGAGTAGGCCGAGGAATCCGTGAATTTAATGATGCGAAAAATAATGTAAAAAACGAGATTGAAGAAGGCATGAATGAAAAGGATAAAAATTCATCCAATAAATCATAAGGTTAAAAAACTACCAAGGAATTTTCCTGAATGACATTCAGGAATCATACCCAATTAAATGCTGACATACTTTCTTTTTCTGCAACCTATTTTGGTCGAAGAACTTGGAAAATATTTCAGCATTTTTATTGTAGATCCATACAAATGAACTTTTGGAAATGTTTATTTATTTGAAAATAACACCTGCCTGTTTTACAGCTTTTTAGTTTAATTATTTCTGAAAATAATTACTCAACGATTTGACGCAATGAATATTACAGCTAAATACTTTTTACTTTTCTTCATTTCATTGCTTTTCCACGCTTACAATACTACTTATGCTTGCTCCTTAGTAAAATATCAAAATGCGGATACCGGTATAGAAAAAGCTAAAATGAATGAAGCAGTAATTGATGCAGTTATAAAAAATAATCATTCTCCTGAAAAAGAAAAAATTGAAATCATCGGTGAGTTTACAAAATATGGTTTTAAGAACTTATTTACAGCTTTCAGTTACAATTCAGCCTTACCTTATTCAAGCCAGATAAACCCTCATGCTGAACTGTATATGAGTGATTATTTACAATCACATGGAAAGGGTTTATTGAAATTGAAAAATTATTCAATCCCCTATTTCAACCTAATAGAAAATATTTTTAAACAGTACGGCTTACCTGTAGAACTGAAATATCTTGCCGTAATTGAAAGCAGCTTAAAAAAAAGTGCTACAAGTTATGTAGGTGCTGCCGGACCCTGGCAATTTATGCCCGAAACAGCCAGAAACTTTGGATTACAAGTAAATGGCAATAATGACGAAAGGCGAGATTATTATAAAAGTACTCATGCAGCCGCAAGAATGTTGCTAAACCTGTATAAAGAACTGAACGATTGGCTTTTGGTTATAGCAGCATACAACGGAGGCCCACAAAGAGTTTTTCGTGCAATCAATAAAGCTGGTTCAAAAGATTTTTGGAAGCTTCAATATTATTTGCCCTTAGAAAGCAGAAATCATGTAAAAAAATTTATAGCCACTCATTACGTCATGGAATCAAATCTATTGGCATTTAATAATGAGAATATTCATGAAACCCGCAGATACATTCCCACTGACGAATTTGGATTAATAGATAGTCTGACAGTTTCCGGCAAGTACAATGCTGAAGTCATTGCAAAACATCTGTCAATGAAAATGAAAGAATTTGAAATATACAATCCTGCATTTAATAAAGAATTGATGCGAAAAGGTGTTTATCAATTAATACTCCCCGACGACAAAATGAAAATCTTTCTATCAAAAAGACAAAATATCCTGCGTGAATGTGTTGAAATGATTTTGAATAGTTCCCGATGAAATTGACAATGATTTAATTTTCACACTAATACCAATCACTACTTTTTCTTTTTCTTTGAAGGATTTAATATAAGGTTGTCATCACAACTCTTTTTTGTGTTGTAAGAAAATAATTTCCCATCAATGGTAGTATTTCTTTTCTCTATATAGCCATTAACAATTGTCCTGCTTCTTCCTTGTCCGTTAACTGTGCTAAAAAAATGCTTGCAAGTGGAGTTTGATTTAAAATCTTCTGTATTTTTAATGATATAGGTTCCGATTCTTGTTCCGGGAGAATCGCACTTTGCTTTTGTAATACTGATTATTGTTGCATTTCCTGGACCTGGACCGACTCTTGCAAGTTGATTGAGAAATCTGTAAGAAAGATCATTAATCACAACTGCATCCCCCGGTTTTGTAATTGATACATTGATCGGCGCCTGATTTGCGTTTAACTGTGAACTTCCTTTTACATAACTAAAAGTAAGTATACCACCATTTGCTATTGAAGTATCAAAGCCTAGGCCAAACTGAATATTTGCTAATTCCAAGGGTATTGTTCCCGTACTAAGCAGGTACACATCAAACTGATATGTTTTTGAATCGGGTTGTGATTCATTGGTTACGTATAATTCAAAGGAAGGCAGTTGGGCTTTGGAAAAAAAAACTATCAACAAACATAATGCTACCAATAAAAATCTTTGTAAACTTTTTGATTTTCTCATAAGAAAATTTATTTTTTATACCATTGCTTATATTGATAAATGTAAGAAAACTTACTCAAAAAAGATTTAAAATCATTAAATTCATACAATTCCATCAACGTAAAGGAGATTGATAAAAAACATATACAAACAAATATATCAATCGTTACACTTTAGAATTTCCTTGATTGCTTTCACTTTTATCAAACTTTCCTCATACTCTTTTTGAGGATCAGAGTAAAAAGTAATTCCGCCTCCTGCATTGAAAGAAAGATATTTTTTAGTTGCATTATAAAATAAACTCCTAATGACCACATTGAAATCAAAATCACCATTGGGCTCTACATAGCCTATAGAACCTGAAAATAACCCTCTTGGGGATACTTCATATTGTTCAATCAATTCCATGACTCTTTTTTTGGGGGCACCTGTCATGGAACCCATAGGATAACAGGCTTCTATTATTTCAGTCCAATGAACAGATTCGTCCACTTTTCCTTCAATAGTACTGATCATTTGATAAACCTGAGGATAAGCATAAATGCCATACAATTCTCTTACATGAACAGATCCCTCATTGCTTATTTTACTCAAATCATTTCTTACTAAATCAACTATCATTACATTTTCACTGCGGTCTTTATTGCTGTTCAATAAATTTTGTCTTGCTGCCTGATCTTTTTCCTCATTATTTAATTCTCTTTTGATAGTCCCTTTGATAGGTTGAGAAATAATTGTATTTCCAGATTTTAGTAAAAATCTTTCCGGACTTGCACAAAGACAATATTTGTCTTGCATTTTATAATAAGCAGAAAACGGATTGGGTGAAATAGTATTTAACTGATGGTAAATAAATAAAGGATCTATATCTGCATTCTGTGAAAAGAAATCCTGACAAAAATTAATTTCATAACAATCGCCTCTTTTAATATGACACTTTAATTTTTCGATTGTTTCAATGTAAGTGTTGTGCGTAATTCTGTTTTCAATTTGAACTGTAGTTTTAGTTTGACAGAGGATACTGTCAGGCAATTCATTTATTTCATTAAATATTTTTTCAGCAGAAGTGGTTTGAGACTGTATCTCAACATTTTGATTGTGAAGTCGAATGATGTGTTCGGGAATAAAAAAATAAGCAAGTGGGAAATCAATCTCTTCAGTTGATAATGAAGGATAATTCAAATGGCCAAATAACCAGCCATTGTGTTCATTGCTAAATTTCTTTAATTCTTCAAAAAGAGTTATTTTATTCGGAAGTATAGACTTGACGGACTCTACAGCAAGTAAGCAGTCAAACGAATTATTATCTGAATGGTAATTATTGTTATCTAAAAAACAAAAAATGTTGAATCGGCGTGTCCAATTCAACATTTTATTTTTAAAAGATACTGTATCAGTTACAAAAAAGGTTTGGTTTGTATTTTCCACAAGATTAATTAAAAATCATCATCATCAAATCCTCCATCACCCATGTCATCATCAAACAAACCCAAATCTTTGAAATCATCGTCATCGTCCTCGAAACCTCCCTTTGATGGCTTTTTACCTGTAGATTTTTTAGTTTTAGATTTTGGCAAATCAAATTCTTCAAAATCGGGATCCCAATTATCCTCTTCTTCCACTTTTTCCCAATCATCATTGATATCTACATCATCATCATCGTCGTCGTCTGTTTTCTTTTTGCTGCTTCCCTTTTTTGGAGTAGGAGTTACATCAAAATCTTCATCTTCCAAATCATCATCTTCTGACTTAGATTTCTTGGAAGCTTTTTTTGGTACAGCGGTTTTAGATGCAGCTGCTTTTTTAGTAGAAGTCTTTTTTGGTTTGTCTGATTTTGTTGCCATAACTAACTGGATTAGAGATGTAAATTTTCCACGAGTTTTTCAATTAGCCAAAAATTTTTGACACTTTATTTTAAATATTTTTTTCAAGGTAAACAATCTGATCTGTTCCGGGGCCATTGCTAATGTAATCGATTGAAATTCCTAAAAATTGATTGATGTATTGAATATAAGTTTTCATGTTTTCAGGCATTTTTTCATAAATTCCGATTTTGGTAATATCCGTATTCCATCCCCTGAAAGTTTTATACATTGGTTCAATTTTCATTTGATTCATTTGAAAAGGCACACGAGTTGTTTTCTTACCATTTATTAAATATTCATTGCAAACCAATAGCTCCTCCATTGAATCCAATACATCTGCTTTTGTCATAACAATTTTTGTAACACCATTAATCATACAAGCAAATTGAAGGGCAATCAAATCAATCCATCCACAGCGTCTAGGCCTTCCCGTAGTACTTCCAAATTCATTGCCAGCATTTCTGATAAAATCGCCTGTTGCATCTGTTAATTCAGTTGGAAAAGGACCGCTTCCCACTCTGGTACAATATGCTTTTGTAATTCCAATGACATCTTTTATTTTTTGAGGGGCTATGCCTAATCCAGAACAAACTCCCGCACTGATTGTATTGCTGCTAGTCACGAATGGAAATGTACCGAAATCAACATCCAGCATGGTTCCTTGTGCACCTTCAGCCAATATTTTTTTACCATTTTGTAATTGATCATTTATGAAATATTCACCATTGACTATATTGAGCGTTTTTAAAAATTCAATGGCATCAAAAAACTCTTCTTCCCATTTCATTATATCTTCCTGAAAATGATAGGTATCCAGTAACCGCTGATGCTTCAACCTGAGCTTGATGTATTGTGAAGTAAAGTTCTTTTCCAATATATCTCCCACCCTCAATCCGTTTCTTCCGGTTTTATCCATATAAGCAGGCCCTATCCCTTTAAGTGTACTTCCAATTTTATCTTCGCCCTTGGAAATCTCACTTGCTTTATCCAATGCGCGATGTGTTGGAAGAATCAGTTGCGTCCTTTCACTGATAAATAAATTTTTTCTGATGTCTACTCCAAATGCAGCTACTGATTCACATTCTTTTTTAAGCGTTACAGGGTCTAATACAACTCCATTACCGATTAAATTAATTTTATCGGCATGAAATATTCCGCTTGGAATTTGATGCAGTACGATTTTGTTTCCATTTACAAACAAAGTGTGGCCAGCATTAGGGCCGCCCTGAAATCTTGCAATCACATCATATTTTGATGCAAAAAAATCTACCACTTTTCCCTTTCCTTCATCACCCCATTGTAAGCCTAAAATAACGTCTACCATTTTTTATTATTTTTTGAGATTTCAATCATTTTAAACGTAAAAAACCGGCTGAATAAAGCCGGCAATTCACTATATCAAGCTACTTTCAAAAGACTTAATTTTGAAGTATTGAATTTTCGTTTTGCATATTCAATCGTTACTTCAAAGTGATTTACTTTTTTTGAAGGAAGTTCGTACATAGCATCCGTCAGTATGCTTTCACAAATGCTTCTTAACCCACGTGCCCCTAATTTGTATTCCAATGCTTTTTCAACCATGAAATCAAAAACTTCCGG
Source organism: Chitinophaga pinensis (assembly GCA_945872815.1). Taxonomy (GTDB): domain Bacteria; phylum Bacteroidota; class Bacteroidia; order Chitinophagales; family Chitinophagaceae; genus Ferruginibacter; species Ferruginibacter pinensis_C. Next base: position 9,039 of record CAMCAY010000025.1, on the reverse strand, counting down.
CTGAAAGCTCAATGATATTTCTTCCATTTCAAATAAACGGGTAAATTGTTTTATCAGAGAGTTTTTGGGTTCGGTTAAAATATTTCTGAGTGTTTCTGCATCCAGTGGATTTAAGTAAGTCACTACAGGTAAGCGACCCAACAATTCAGGTATCAAACCAAATTGTTTCAAATCAACCGAGTTCACAAACTGTAATAAATTATTTTCCTGAAAATCCTGCAATTCTTTATTTACATTAAATCCAATTGCATTGGTATTCACTCTTCTTGCGATAATTCTATCTATACCATCAAACGCACCTCCGCAAATAAATAAAATATTGTGGGTGTTTACTTTAATCAATTTCTGTTCAGGATGTTTTCTTCCGCCCTGAGGAGGAACCAGCACTTCACTTCCTTCCAGTAATTTTAATAAACCCTGTTGTACACCTTCTCCACTTACATCTCTTGTAATAGATGGATTATCGCTCTTTCTGGCAATTTTGTCAATTTCATCTATGTAAACAATTCCTCTTTCCGCAGCATTTACATCATAATTGCATGATTGCAATAATCTGCTTAGCATACTTTCAACATCTTCTCCTACGTAACCTGCCTCTGTAAAAACAGTAGCATCAACAATTGCAAATGGAACATTCAACATCCTTGCTATAGATTTTGCAAGCAATGTTTTTCCTGTTCCTGTTTCGCCTACCATTACAATATTGCTCTTTTCAATCTCTACATCATTTTCAATTTTTTGATTGATTCTTTTGTAATGATTGTAAACAGCCACTGACAATATTTTCTTTGCATCATCCTGACCAATCACGTATTCGTCCAGAAATTTTTTAATTTCTACAGGTTTTTTTACAGTGAAATTAGCTTGTGAATGATTACTGTTTCCAGTCTTTTGTTGTGGTACTTCCTGTGCAACAATTTCTTGTGCATGCTCTACGCAATTCTCACAGATATGACCATCTTGCCCTGCTATCAATATTTTCACATCTTCGCGAACTCTTCCGCAAAATGAGCAGTGTATGTTTTGAGATTTAGCCATGATGCTTTTTGAAACTATTGATAAAAAAACAAATTAAACGACCGCAAAGATAGTTAATAAACACAGGAAGTAAAATGTTGTGCTGATAAAATTTGAATTGAATTCATACTAAAAAACAAACGAAAAAAAAAGGGTTTCTTTCGAAACCCTTACTATTGAATTATATTTTTTTGAGCAGTTTGTCTACTATGCCGTATTCAATGGATTCTTTGGCATCCATCCAATAGTCTCTGTTAAAGTCCTTCATTACTTTTTCAAATGTTTGACCGCAATTTTCAGCTAATAATCTTGCGCCCATTTCTTTGGTTTTTTGCATCTGAACTGCCATAATTTCCAGATCTGCACTTGTTCCTCTTCCTCCCCCACTCGGTTGGTGGATCATAACTTCTCCATGTGGAAATATAAATCGTTTCCCTTTTTGACCGCCACTTAATAAAATACTGCCCATGCTTGCGGCCATACCCATACAAATTGTACTTACGGGCGAACTAATCATTTGCATGGTATCATAAATCACCATACCGCTGGTAACCACTCCACCGGGGCTATTAATGTAAAACGTTATTTCTTTTCCGGGATCAATAGCCTCCAGATAAAGTAATCTATCAGTAATCTCTTTAGCACTTTTGTCATCAACGGCACCCCATAAAAAAACTTTTCTTTGTTCAATAAATTTCTTGTCGAACATCCAGCCACTCATCATTTTTTCCATTGGATTATCTGGTACTTCAAGAGGAGATTCCTCTTCCATTTTACTATTCTTACATTGATAGTTCATCATGATTCTTTTACTTTATTTTAATCTTTTTTGTTTTTTCTCGGATTCATAATCAACACTTCATCAACAAGGCCATATTCTTTTGCCTCAGTTGAAGTCATCCAATAATCTCTATCGCAATCTTGTGCAACTTTATCAACTGGCTGATTAGTATGATGCGCGATAATCTCGTACAATTCCTTTTTTATTTTACGAATTTCATTGACAGTGATTTCAATATCTGTTGCTTGCCCGCCTGCTCCAGCACTAGGTTGGTGCATCATGATTCGGCTGTGTTTTAATGCTGTTCTTTTCCCTTTTGCTCCTGCACACATTAAAACGGCTCCCATACTGGCCGCCATTCCCGTGCAAATGGTTGCAATATCCGGAGTAATAAACTGCATGGTATCATACATTCCCAAACCAGCGTAAACACTACCTCCTGGGCTATTGATATACATTTGAATATCTCTTGTTCGATCTGTACTTTCTAAAAACAGCAACTGTGCTGTTACAATATTTGCCACCTCATCATTGATAGGATAACCAAGAAAAATGATGCGGTCCATCATCAAACGACTATACACATCCATTACAGCAACATTCATAGGTCGCTCTTCTATAATGTTCGGAGTTAAGTTCGTTACATTGTGATTTACATATCCATGAAGGGTATTGCTGCTAATGCCTCTGTGTTTTACAGCAAATTTTTCAAACTCTTTTCCAATATTCATAATTTCTAATTATTCATTTAATAAAATATTCACTATACCAACTTTATCAAAAATTGTTGATGGAATAAAGATAAGTCTTAGTCTCTGCTTCTGCTTTGGTAAATTAAAATATATTGTAAAAGCATTGCAATTGAAGCCAATGCAGATACCACATAAGTCAAAGCTGCCCATTTCAATGCATCCTGTGCTTTGTCCTTTTCGTCATTTGTTGTAATGTTGGCACTGCTTAACCATTTCAATGCTCTTGCAGATGCATCAAATTCCACAGGCAATGTAATCAAAGAAAACAAGGTGGTTACTGCAAATAGCATGATTCCTATCAGCAATACAGTGGAGTTTCCACCACCAAATCCCATAAATCCAATGCCTGCCATAATTACCCATTGTGATAATGTGCTGCTTATTTGAACAGCAGGTACTATTTTACTGCGAAGTGTCAACATGGAATAAGCTGTTGCGTGCTGAACAGCATGACCGCATTCATGGGCTGCAACTGCGGCGGCGGCAATATTTCTTCCTTCGTACACATCCCTGCTAAGATTAACTGTTTTATTGACAGGATTGTAATGATCCGTTAATTCGCCTTCTACTGAAGTAATTTGAACGTCATAAATTCCATTATCATTCAACATTTTTTTAGCAATTTCTTGGCCACTGAGATTGCTGTAAGTAGATTGATTGGCATATTCCTTAAACTTATTTTTCAATCTAGCTTGAACTACCATCCCTATTATCATGAAGATTAATGAGATAAAAATGATTCCTGTTGTCATTAGTATGTTTTTATCATTTTAGCTGTCAAAAACTATTCCGCTATTTAATACTGACAAAATTGCGGAGAAAAAAATAATAATAAAACTATAATCCAATTTATTTCTGTTCGATTAAAAACAATTATATCAATTTACAACACAATCCATTACTTTTTTTCAAAAAAAAGGAGTTGAAAAATCAACTCCTTTAATGAATAAAATAATATGGAAATATATTTATTTATACTGGGCACTTAAACCGGCAGCTAAATCTGTCATTGTTTTAATTCCGTCTTCAGGAAGATTTCCTTTTTTGAATTCGGCAAGTATTTCAGGATGTTTATTTTCCATTTCCATCAAGAAATGTTCTTCAAACGCTTTCACTTTATTAACTGAAACGTTTTTCAATAAACCCTGAGTTCCCAGGTATATAATAGCCACTTGTTTCTCAACTGAAAAAGGAGAGTATTGAGCTTGTTTCAACACTTCCACGTTTCTAGCTCCTTTATCAATAACATTTTTAGTAGCTGCATCCAAATCACCACCAAACTTGGAAAACGCTTCCAACTCACGGTATAGAGCCTGATCCAATTTCAATGTACCGGCTACTTTTTTCATGGATTTGATTTGCGCATTACCACCTACACGACTCACAGAAATTCCCACGTTAATAGCAGGACGGATACCCGCGTTGAACAAATTATTTTCAAGGAATATCTGTCCATCGGTAATAGAAATCACATTGGTAGGGATATAAGCAGATACGTCACCCGCTTGAGTTTCAATGATTGGTAACGCTGTTAATGATCCTCCTCCTTTTACCAAATGCTTAATAGATTGAGGTAAATCATTCATCTGACGGGCGATTTCATCTTTTGAAACAACTTTTGCTGCTCTTTCTAATAAACGACTATGTAAATAGAATACGTCACCAGGATACGCTTCACGGCCCGGAGGACGGCGAAGCAATAAAGAAACTTCACGATAAGCAACTGCTTGCTTTGATAAATCATCGTAGATAATCAATGCGGGTCTGCCGGTATCGCGGAAAAACTCACCAATAGCAGCTCCTGCAAATGGCGCATAGAATTGTAATGGAGCGGGATCAGAAGCAGAAGCGGCTACAATGGTAGTATAGGCCATTGCTCCATTTTCTTCTAACGTCTTCATAATACCTGCAATGGTAGATGCTTTCTGACCAATAGCAACATATATACAATATACAGGTTTACATGCATTATAAAATTCTTTCTGATTGATGATAGTATCAATGGCTATTGCTGTTTTTCCTGTTTGGCGATCACCAATGATTAACTCACGCTGGCCACGGCCAATCGGAATCATCGCATCAATCGCTTTAATTCCAGTTTGAAGTGGCTCTTTAACGGGTTCTCTGTAAATAACACCCGGGGCTTTACGCTCCAACGGCATTTCATATAAATCACCCTTGATAGGACCCTTACCGTCAATCGGCTCTCCTAAAGTATTAATAACACGACCACTCATACCTTCTCCAACTTTGATGGATGCAATTTGATTGGTTCGTTTTACTTTATCGCCTTCCTTGATTTCACTGCTATCTCCCATCAATACAACTCCCACATTGTCTTCTTCCAAATTCAATGCAATTGCCTTCACACCATTTTCAAATTCAACCAACTCTCCCGAACGAACATTGTTGAGACCATAAACACGCGCAATTCCATCACCTACTTGCAATACAGTGCCAACCTCTTCCAAGGAAGCACCCACATTAAAGTTGCTTAATTGTTGGCGAAGTATCGCCGAAATTTCATCTGGTTTTATTTCTACCATAATATAATAAGTTGAAATGAATGCTCAGAGGAAAAAACTAAAGAATAATGGCTTTTATCCCCCTTTAGCAATAATTTTTAAATTCGGTTGCAAAGGTAAGGCCGTCTTCATGAATGACAAAAAAAGACCTGATAATTATTAAAAAAGGTTTAATTCAATATTTACACTTAAGATAAAAATAATATATAAATAATACCATTGAGGGGTTGGTAGATTTGTCAATTTACACAGTTGTTTGTTAAGTATAACAAAGTATTTAAACAAATTTTTATGAAACTTAATCTCTTATTAAACAATTACTTAGCTTATTAAAAAAAAGCATTAATTTCCCCACTTATTTTTCAAAAAATAATCACCAATGTCAATCCAACAATTCAATTTGAAAATTCTAGCCGTATTGATTTTTACAACAATTGGAATCAATTCATCCATTGCTCAAAAAGAGGATCAGATCATTGCTAAAACAATGATTGAAAAAAACAAATCCTCTCTTGGTTATTCCGAGGATGACATCAACAACTTTATTATAACTGATTCCTACAAGGATAATGTATCGGGGCTAAGATTTATTTACATACAACAAACGTTCTATGAATTGCCATTATACAATCAACTTCAGGTATTAGCTTTTAAAAATGATGAACTTGTTTCCAAAACAGGAACAAGAATAAAAGATTTGGACAAATTAACCCAAGGTAACAAAGGCATTCCTGCTATTTCGCCAGAAACCGCTGTCATCGCTGCCCTGGAAGACAGAAAAATAAGCTACAAGAGAAAACCGCTTGTAATAAGCAGTGAAAAAAATGGACATTATCTTGTTTTTGACAATATGGAAATTTCCAAAGAAAATATTACTGCAGAGTTAATGTGGGTGCCATTGGATAATGGTAAAAAAGTAGTATTGGCTTGGCAAGTTTATATCATTCCTGTAAACAGTTCTGATTATTGGATGGTGAGAGTTAACGCAATTAATAACACTGTAATTGGAGTAAATAATTTTACAGTAACTTGTAACTGGGAAAATCCGAACAAAAAGCTCGCTGATGTAAAATCAAATGTCGATACGAAAAAAAAAGAAAAAAACAATCCCTTTTTCAAATTTATAACAGAAGAAAAAAACAGTGACATTCCAAACAGTCCAAGTTTAATCAATACTGCTATTTATCGCGTAATACCCTACCCTGCTGAAAGTCCCAATCATCCCGGTGGCACTCCTGCATTGGTAACCAACCCCTGGAGTTCTGCTCCCGGCAATGCTACTTCCTTAAAATGGCACAATAACGGCAATTCTGATTTTTCTTCTACGAGAGGAAATAATGTTTGGGCTCAAGAGGACAGAAATGGAGACAATGGAACCGGTGTTTCTGCTAATTCTACTACCATTGGTGATCCAATAACTTTTGATTATACACCCAATTTTACCGTTGCGCCTACTCAAACCACACCGGTAAAAAATCAGCAATTCAACATCACCAATTTATTTTACTGGAACAATATCATTCATGATTTGAGCTATTTATATGGATTTGATGAAGCAGCCGGAAATTTTCAGGCAAGTAACCAAGGACGTGGTGGTATTGGAAATGATTATGTGTATGCGGATGCGCAAGATGGATTTGGTACCAACAATGCAAATTTTTCAACACCTCCTGATGGCAGCAATGGCAGAATGCAAATGTTTTTGTGGAGCGGTAATCCTCAAAAAGACGGAGATGTGGACAATGGAGTTATATCGCATGAGTTTGCGCATGGCATCAGTAACCGACTAACAGGAGGCCCATCTCAGGCTGGATGCCTCGGTAATGAAGAAAACATGGGTGAAGGTTGGAGTGACTATTATGGTCTAATGTTCACACAAGATTGGAGAACAGCTAATTTGAACACTGGATATAATTCACCCAGAGGAATAGGCACCTATGTAAGTGGTCAATCTGCTAATGGGGTTGGAATAAGATCAAAAAAATATTGTACAAATTTTACTGTAAACAATAAAGTATATGCTTCCTCTATCGATGCTCAAACTCATAACAGAGGAGAAATCTGGTGTGCTACTTTATGGGATATGACCTGGAATATCATAAACCAAGTTGGATACATCACCAAAAATTTATACAATGCCGACAGCACTGGAGGAAATGTAATTGCTTTGAAACTAGTAACAATGGGCATGAAGTTACAACCTTGCAGCCCAGGATTCATTGATGGTAGAGATGCTATCTTACAAGCAGATCAGATTCTGTATAATGGTGCGCATATATGTGCAATCAAAGAAGCATTCAGAAGAAGGGGAATGGGAGCATTTGCTTCTCAAGGATCATCGGGAAGCGTAACAGATCAAGTAGCTGATTTCACCACCGGCGGAGCAACATTAGAATTAACTGAAAATATTACAGAAGTACCGGAGGGTCAAAATATTACTTTCAACAATAAAATCAGTACAAGCACATGTGGTGATATAAACAATTTTATTCTTACGGATACGTTGCCACTTAATGTAACTTATGTTAGTGGTGGATCTTACAACTCTGCCAACAGAGTAGTAAGTTTTCCCGTTAACATCACTTCAGGTCAAACACAGATATATTCTTTTACTGTACAAGTAAACAATGGAAGCTATTTTCCAACAGTTACTTTATTTGAAGATAATGTCAATGGAACCACCGTTTCTCCTAATTGGATTGAAACTTCCAGCTTAGCTTCTACACATTGGACTGTATCAAATGCACGCAGTTACAGCCCTGACAAATCATATTTTTCAGCAAATCTAGATTCAATCAATGATGAGAAATTGACATTGATTAATTCAATCAGCTTAGGGTCCAATCCCCCTCCTTTAACTTTCCGTCATTGGTTTAATGCTGAAAGCACCTATGATGGAGGAGTTCTTGAAATCAGTACAAATGGAGGTAATAATTGGAATGACATGCGAACAAACATTCAACTTGGTGGATATACCAGTTTGATGGATACCAGTACTTTATTGACAGGCAGATATGCATGGACGGGAAGCAGCAATAATAAATTTATTAAAACAAAAGTAAATCTCACTCCATATGCAAACCAAAATGTAAAACTTCGATTTAGGTTTGTAACTGATCTAGGAACCAATTTGGAAGGTTGGTATGTTGATAATATTGCAATAAAAAACCAAGCAGTAGTTGAAATGCAAAGCAATTTATTGAATTCATCAAACGTTTCAGTATTAACTGCAGATACTATTGCTGTTATTTTATCCGGATGTCAGGCGGTTTCAATTTTAAATCAGCCAACTAACTATAACGCATGTACGAATACGAATGCTTTATTTACTGTATCAAATGCAGGAGTTAATGCCACCTATCAATGGCAGGTCAGTACAAATGGTGGCGCTTCATTCAGTGATATTGTAGGAGCTAATAATGACACATTACTTCTAAATAATGTGGACGCCTCCATGAACAATAATCAATACAAAGTCATTATTTCAAACACATGCCCATCTACTGTAACTTCAAATGTTGTAACCTTATCTGTAAATGAGCCGGCGGAAATCATCACGCAACCCGTTGCACAAGAAACATGCTCAGATGAAAATATAATTTTCTCAGTAAGCACTTCCGGTTCAGGCAACTCATATCAATGGCAAGTGAGCAGCAACACTGGAAACTCTTTCAGCAATATTTCCGGAGCCAATAATGACAGTCTTATTTTAAACAATGTATCAGCTGGTCAAAACAACAATCAATATCGTGTGGTAATCTCCAGTTGTGCTGCTGAAATTGTTTCTTCAAATGTATTACTAACTGTTAATAGTCCTGCTTCAATTATAATTCAACCTGTGAATAATAATATTTGTAATGGTTCAACTGCATCATTTAATGTTAGTGCTTCCGGAACGGGCATTACTTATCAATGGCAGGAAAGTACTGATGGTGGAATTACTTTTAATGATTTAATCAATCAA
>CAMCAY010000024.1 GCA_945872815.1 Chitinophaga pinensis | reverse complement strand
GCAAGAGATTGTGTATGGCGAAGGGTACATAAGTGCTAAAAATGGCTATCAAATGGATTCTGTATTTTGTCAGTTGAGTACTTTGGCAAATGAAGGCAATAGTGGTTCCCCTGTAATCAATAAAAATGGAGAATTGGTAGGTGTAGTTTCGAGCAAAGAAGCTAATTTAGACGGAGTGGTATTTGCCGTTAAATCTCCCAATATTTATTCTGCTGTTAATGAAATCAATAAATCTAAAGGAAAAAATACGGTTAAAATAACTTCAAGACCAATTTTGAGAAGAACGGACCGTGTAATCCAAATTAAAAAAATTCAAGATTATATTTTTATGATCAAAGGAAATTAATCATACTTTTTTCCGGAAATTATTTACATCTTTGAAAAGCATTTGATTAGTCAAATGCTTTTTTATTTTATTTATTTATCTATCTGCAATGAAAAAGACTCTTGCTATACTATTTCTTTTGGGATTTATAATTTTAAAATCCTTCGCTCAAAATTCCAACCCCTATGAAGAAGTTGATAATTATGTCATTGGTCTTGGATCTATGGACAAGATGGATATCAGTGAAATTACCAATAAATTAACCGGTAATTTATCAGACAGGATTTTAAAATGCAGATCCATCTACTATTGGATAGCCAACAATATAGTATTAGACCCTGTATCCTGTAAAAAACCCGAGAAAGCAATGATTCAACCTGAACAAGTTGTTCGTTTCAGAAAAACAAACGCCAAAGGATTTGCTCTATTGGTTCAAGAAATGTGCAGTCTATCAGGCATCAGATGTCTTGTTATTGATGGATACACTCAAACAACCATTGAATCAATCGGGGAAAAACCTGAAGATTTCAATCATTCTTGGAATGTAATTCAACTGGGAAAAAGTCCTGACGTTTGGTATTATATAGACGCGGCGAAAGCAAGCGGTTTTCTGGATGAAAAACAAAATAATTTTACAAAATTATTCTGTGGAGATTATTTTTTCACTCAAGACAAAACATTCAATTTAGATCATTTCCCTGACAATGATGCATGGCTGCTTGGAGAGTCAATTTCAAATAAAAAATCTTTTTTCAACATGCCTGTTGTGGGTGTAGAAGCCTATCAAATAGGACTTAGACAAATATTTCCATTGACAGGTATAATCAACGCAAAAATAAATCAACCGATTAAGTTTCAATTTTACCACAAAAGAGATATTGACATCTCCTCCATTACAGTATTAATTGAAGGCTCAAATAAAAAGCAAAAAACAGAACGAATCAATTTCACAGATGATAATGGTAAAACTAATTTTGAATATATTTTCAACAAAGAAATTGAAGCAAATTTCAAATTACAAATTAATCAGAATCCACTGCTGAGTTATAAAATAATTGCAACTGAATAAAATGCTTACTTACTTGCAGCCAATAAATTTGCAAAAAATCTATAGGCGCCAGACACACCTGCCGGCAATTGTCTGAAGAAAGAAAAACCTGTGTAGATGAATTTTCCTTTACCATAATTTGCAACAATCAAACTTCCTTCATTTTCATCCTCTCCGGGATCCTTCATACTGATGGGCTTTTGATAATGACTGTCAATATCGGTTGCATGATAAATACTTCTTTCCTGAACCCACCCTTTAAAATCAGAAGAGTCAAGCTTGTTAGGTATATTAAAAATATTTAACTCAGCTGACTTAATATTCACTTTAGCATTTTCATCTGTTATCCTGTCTCTAGAAATATTAAAAGGATAGGGTCCAATTTTTGCTTTTAGTGGGCCAATTTGATTACTTGTGTTGTATTGAACTAATAACAATCCCCCCTCTTTAATGTAATTCATTAACACATCATATACATCATTCAACCATTGATTAATATTATACGCACGAACCCCCGTAACTATTGCATCGTATTTTTTTAAATTTTTCAGCACAATATTTTTCTGAGTCAAAACATCTACTTCATACCCCATTTGAGTCAGCGCTTCTTTTACTTTATCTCCCGCTCCATCAATATAACCGATTTTCTTTCCTGATATTTTAACATTTAGATTCTTACAATTGATATTTGTTGGAATCAAATGGATCATATCAGGAATGTGATCGTAATGCAGTTCTTTCAACTGACCACCATACTTAGTTTTTCCCTCAAAAGCTTCAATTTTATTGACACCTTCATCCAATGTGATTTCTAATTCTTTTGATTGTAATTTTTTAAGAAGAATGGGCATTGGATAATTCAATGATCTTCCATTCAATAAAATACCATCCAACACTAAATCATTATTAGCCAAAAATTTAACTTTCGTAGTAACGGCTTGGTGATTTTTAGTAATTAGGATTGATTTTTCAGGAATAATATTTAATGCAGGAACAATAAAAACCGGTTGGTATATTTCTCCCTTAACAGGATCAGTAAATTTAAATACTATTGGGACATTTAATTGAAAGGAAGTCTTGTCTTTTAATTGTATAAATAAATTAACGTGCAATGGTTGATTCTCAGGAAATGACAAATCTTTATTAGCAACATTAAAACCTCCCTCATTCATTTTTTCTTTTAACCAATAAGGTTGACTGATTAAAAAATCATCCCCAATGAAATAATTTTTATTTACCTGAATAGATTTGTTTTTTTGAATATTTTTAAACAAAGCAGAATCGTTTTCAAAACCAAGTACAACAGCTTTTTCAATTGGTATTCCTGTCCGGTTATTTACAATATAAGAAAGACGCAAACTATCTTTAATTGAAACATTCTTTGATGAAGAAAGCGCTTCAAAATGCAATCCACTGCAACTCACAATCAGATTTTCTATTTCCTTTAATTTAATTTTCTTATAATTGGTATTGGTGTCATCAATAACTAATGACAATTTTTTATACAATTGCATCAATCCCTCTACAGATTTTTCAGGATGTTCTGTTTGAAAGTTTTGAATTAAACTATCAATTGCTCTTTGAATTTCGGGATGACCTATCCTACCCCAAGTCATATCCAACCCATCAAACAAATCATTAAGTGGCTTTTCTCCTTTTATTGTAGAAAAATATTCAATCGAACTGCCCCTTTGGGCAGGAACACCAAACCCCTGACTCTTGTGCTGACTTCTACTCAATGCTGCTATCTCTCCGTAGCTTTTTCCCAGCAAAGAATTATACGAACCTATATCTAATTTAAATTGATCATCCTTTTGCGTGTTGACTGTTCCAAAATTAAAAGTATTCCAAAGCAAACTTTTTGGCTTCCATGTTTTGATACCTTGTTGAAGTTGTTCTGGATATTTAGTTGAGTCACCAGAAAGTGCAAAAGCCTCCTCGGCTATTATTGCGGAGGCTGTATGATGACCATGTCCACCCTCACCCGTTGTAGGAAATCTGCAAATTACAATATCAGGTTTGTAGTATCTGATAAGCCAAACTACATTTCCCAATATTTTGTCATGATTCCATTTAGTTAAAGTTTCATCTGGATTTTTACTAAACCCAAAATCATATGCACTTGAAAAAAACTGTTCTGCCCCATCAATTCTTCTTGCTGCAAGCAACTCTTGTGTTCTAATCATTCCAAGTTCAATGCCCTGTTCATCACCAATTAAATTTTGCCCTCCATCACCTCTTGTTAAACTCAAATAAGCAGTTCTACACATTTTTTCTTTGGATAAATAAGCAAGTAATTTTGTGTTCTCATCATCAGGATGAGCAGCTATATACAAAACAGACCCTAAAACGTTTAACTTTTTGAGTTGAAGTAATAATTCTGAAGAAGGATATGTTGCAGGAGTTTGAGAAACTAAAATAAAACAATTTCCAATCAAACCAATCAATAAAAAACAAAACTTGGGAACTTCCATTAAAGAAATATATCGCCTCATTTAACTTTTGAATTTTTAATTTTATTTTACTCAATCTATTGTCCAACCAGAAAAACTGCATTTGTAAATAGCAGTTTTCCATTTTCCCAAAAACTTCTAAAAATTGGATCATCTGTAAAACAAACTATAGAGCCATTTCCCATTTCTTTTACTGCTATAACTGATCCGTCTTTAATTTTAGATTTCACATCATTCCCGACAAAACCAGCAACCTGATTATCTTGCTTGATAACACCTACATTCCAACCATCTTTTACAAATTCCAGCAAATTGCCATTTAACTTCAATGTAAAATAATAATCAGGATAACCAAAAGACAAGGGATGACTATCATCCATTGTCACTTTATAAATGGCACCTGGTATATTATTTAGAATACTTTTTCTTTCCCTTTCCTCATATCTTTTTACGTCACTGTAAGTATTGGCTTTTATATCTGAATTTTCGGCAAAAGTTTTCAATTTAATTCCCCAATCACCTGAAGACAATTGAGTCAATGCACTTTCAAGTACAATCAATTTACCTCCCTGACGTACCCATGATTTTAGATTACTTTCTTTGTCGGAGAGAAATTTATATTCTCCATCAGGAATAATAATTACATCAATATTCTTAAGATTATCATTTACTATTTCTGAAGAGTTAATTAAAGAAAGAGGATAATCCAATTGTTGTTCAAACAAATGCCAAATTTCACCGGAAGCATTCGGCGAGGTATTATCTCCTGTAAGCAATGCGACATTAGGTTGTTTGATCAAATGCAATTTTTCCGAGCCAAAATCAAAACCGCTATCCATAAATCCGGTTGAAACAACACTTATTTCTGAATGATAAGAAGATGATAGTTGTAATAGCAAATTTATTTTATCTGCATTTTCATTTTTCAAAATGACCAAAGTACCTTTTGCATGTTTTTTTCCGGAGAAAGAAAATTCTTTTTCTGCAAACCTAACTTTAAAATTATTCTTCAATAAAGCTGCCAACAATTTACCATCGTTAAATGAAGTATACTCTATAACATAAGCGTATTGATTTGTTTGAACTGCGGGATAATCTGCAACTACATTGTCTGTTATCCCTTTGATATTTTCTTTTATTCCGTAACAATTAACACCATATACATAAGGCAATGCCCATGCAGTGATATCGTACGTAAGTGAATCAGACAACTTTGACTGAGGCTCGAACAATACTTTTACCAATGAACCTTTAGGTTGAAATGTTGAAACAATTACATCCTTTTGTGTTGCACGATAAGATTCTTCCGTATTGGAAAAATAATTATATCCTTTAACTAGGGTCCCTTGCTTAGCATAAGAGTATTCTATCTTGTTTCTTTGCAACAGATCCAACAAGGAATTTAATTTATTTTGATTGGAACCGGTAATAAGAAAAGATTTATTTACCCCTGCCCCATTGGTTTTAAAGTTGTCAAAATAAGCTTGAAATGAACGATTTAATTTTACATAATTCTCAGAAGCAGATTCAATGGTGCTAATGCTTGTAGTATAATGGTGAAGAATACGATCTTTTAATGTAAGCGTGTCGTCATTAACTTGAATGGCCAACCCTCCTCTTGAATGACCAGCCTGCTCATAAGTCATTCCAATTGAACCATTGTAAAGTGGATAAGTATCACCATAAGAAGGATAAAATAAATCAAACACTTCTTTAGTAAAATACAACCATCCATTTGCATCAAAATATTTTGAATGATTTATTCCGATGGTATTCTGAAATTCTCTTTGCCATGGAGTTATCACCTCATGAAAAGGTTCGGTTGCCGGAGCAAAATAATAAGGATTATTAGGATATTGCTCGTGAAAATCACAATGTATTTCAGGCATCCATTCATTATAAATTTTAATTCTCTGACGCGTTTCTTCCTGAGTTTGCCAAGCCCAATCCCTGTTCAAATCAAAATAATAATGATTGACTCTTCCACCTGGCCATGGTTCACTGTGTTCTCTTGAAAGCGGATCAGCATTTGGTTTTTTTCCTGTTGTTTGATTAAACCAATTAACATACCTATTTCTTCCATCAGGATTTAAACAAGGATCTATAATTACAATTGTATTTTGCAACCAGTTTTCAATATTTTTTTGCTGACCTGAAATCAAGTCAAACAATAATTTCATAGAGACTTCAGTTGAGCTGGCCTCATTACCATGAACATTGTAACTAAGCCATACTATAGTAGGAAAATTAACATCCCCAGGTTTATCACTTAACAAACCGGAAAGTCTTAAATTGTTTTTTCTTAATTCTTCTAAACGATTGATATTATTTTTAGAGGAAACAATTGCAAGCAATAAGTCATTTCCTTCGATTGTTTTACCGTAATGAAGAAGTTGCATTTTGCCATTAGAGGATTGATACACTCGATTGAAATAATCTACAACTTTATGCTGTGGAGTAAAATGATCTCCCAACTGATAACCTAAAAATTGATCAGGACTTAGCAATTCTTGAGAAAAAGATATTCCAAAAAAAAATGAAAAAACCGCTGTTAAGATAAATCGCATGCTGTATTATTTAGGCTGTGAAATTATTAAAACTTGGCTTATAAAAGATGAAATCAAAAGTCAATAACCCCTATTATTGTCAATAAAAAGCAAAAATCATCCCAAAATGCAATAATAACAATTGAAATCAGGTATTTTGAAAGCTATTTCTGTTTGATGCTACAACACGAATAGTTATTTTTGCGAATAAATTTTACCCCTGCAAAAAGTATTAAAAATATTAATTGGTGGCATTTTGGTGATATTATTTTTCATCATATCACTTTATGGACTTTTGCATCTTTCATCGGTTCAAACTTGGCTTACCAAAAAAGTTTGCGATAAACTTTCTAAAGAGTTAAATACGAAAATATCAATTGGTAAAGTTGACTTCAGTTTTTTTGATAAACTTACCATTGAAAATATTTTAATTGAAGATCAATCTAAAGACAGTTTGTTATTTTCAGGCAGAGCGAATGTAGAATTAAATGATTGGTTTTTTCTTAAGGACAGCATTTTGATTAACCAACTATCTCTAAAAGATGTTGTCATTAATTTAAGAAGGCGTGATTCTGTTTGGAATTATCAATTCATAAATAACTATTTTAATAAACCATCTTCAAATAAAAAATCCAGTGGCAAGGGGGACATAATATTGACCTGCAATAAAATTGAATTGGATAATTTCAAATTTGCTCAAATTGACGAATGGACCGGAGAAGACATTTTGTTTTCTTTAAAAAAAACAACTGCTACTTTTAAGAAAGTAGATTTTGAAAATAAAAATATTTCAATCGACAAATTTGATTTAAATACACCTTCATTTGCAAGAAGAGATTATAAAGGAAGAAGACCACCCAAAAACCCAAACAGTTCTATTACAATTACTCATTCAGAAAAAAATGATTGGACCGTTTCTGCGAAC
The DNA here is from genome assembly GCA_945872815.1 of Chitinophaga pinensis. GTDB lineage: Bacteria > Bacteroidota > Bacteroidia > Chitinophagales > Chitinophagaceae > Ferruginibacter > Ferruginibacter pinensis_C. Next base: position 23,999 of record CAMCAY010000024.1, on the reverse strand, counting down.
AACATTCATATTAATGATGGAATAGTTCAGAATGATAAAAAAACAGAGCGACTTCCATATAACGATCAGTTTGATGGCCTTCACATACTATTCCATTCCATCCATGCTAATTTATACAATGTTTCTTTAAGAGATGATACTCTTTCTGCAGATATTCAAATGGCAACAAAAGAAAGATCAGGATTTGAAGTTAAAAGTATCAAATCCAAATACAGGTTTACACCTGAAATAATGGAATTTAATCAGTTGGAGCTGGTGACTAATAAAAGTAAAATCCACAATTATTATGCAATGAGATATAAGTCATTCGATGACGACATGAATGATTTTATCAATAAAGTACAATTGACAGGAAGATTTGACAGCACAATAGTAAATAGCGATGACATTGCATATTTTGCTCCTGAATTAAAAAACTTAAAAAGAAGCTTCACTCTTTCAGGCGATGCTAATGGAACAATAGACAATCTTCACACTGAAAAATTAAACATTGTAAGTGGAAATACATCCGTAACCGGATCTGCGGATCTTAAACACTTAGATGAAATAAATAAACTTTACATAGATTTCAAATCAGCATCATCACATACTACTTTCAAAGAAATTGCACAATTTGTTCCACAAATAAAAAATATACACTCTCCTGAAATCGGCAAATTAGGAGCATTGCAATTGAGTGGTCATTATGCTGGTACTATCCGGGATTTCAGCTGGGATGGAAACATAAAAACCGACTTAGGGAATCTTTCTGCTTCCTTAAAGCTCAGCATACCTGAAAAAGGCATTCCAAAATACAATGGGAATATTTCAGCCAATCAATTTAAACTAGGGACATTCATTAGAAGTAGTGATATTGGAAACATTTCTTTGCAAGGGAAAATAAAAGGAAAAGGTTTTGATTTAAAAAACTTGCAATCAAATTTCACAGGGTTTGTGTCAAATTTTTCATTTAATCAATACAATTATCAAAACATTCAGATTAACGGAGATTTTGAAAACAAAAAATTCAGAGGATATTTGAATATTGATGACAAAAATTTAAAAATCAGCCATTTAAATGGAACTGTATTATTAAATGGAGAAGACATCGAATTGAAATTATTGTCAAATCTTAATTATGCTAATTTCAAAAATTTAAACATAACAGAAAAAGACATCTCATTGTCTGGAATGTTTGATTTAAATTTTACCGGAAACAATATTGACAATTTCCTTGGTTCTGCTGAAGTTTTGAATGCCACAGTAAATTCTGGCAATAAAACACTGCATTTAGATTCACTAATTTTGAATTCAAAGATTGAAAATGGGAATAAAATACTAACAATTAATTCAAATGAAGTGAATGCTGAAGTAGCTGGGAAGTTTAAAATAATGGAGTTGCCGGACGCTTTTAAAGTGTTTCTATATAAATATTATCCCAATTACATCAACAACCCAAATTACAAAATCAGCAATCAGGATTTTTCATTCCATATCAATACAAACAATGTGGAAGATTACTTAAAAGTTTATGACCCCAAATTAACAGGTGGTAACAATTCCGAAATTTATGGCAATTTAAATATATTAAATAATGAATTAGGAATACATGCACATTTTCCAACTATTGGGTATGATAAAAATATCTTTTCGGACTTGACGATTGAGGAAGCAGGAAATTCAGATACGCTCCTAACCAATATAACACTTGGGGATTTACAAATATTAGACAGCTTTCACATTCCCAACACCAAATTATCTGTAAAATCAAGCAATGATAATTCAGAAATCAGTTTAAAGACCAGTGCAATCAAATCCTTTAATGATGCAGAGTTGAACGCCAATCTTACTACTTTGACTGATGGCATAAAACTTAACTTTTCTCCCTCATCCTTTTTTATCAATGATAAAAAATGGATTCTTGAAAAAGACGGAGAATTGGTGTTGAGAAAAAACTTCATCCATGCAAATGATATTAAATTCAATCAGGGCAATCAATCAGTGTTATTGTATTCTGAGTTGGATGACATTACAGACAAACAAAAACTTACAATAGAGTTAAACCAATTTAAACTCGAAGATTTTATTCCACTTGCCTTTAAAAATCCATCTGTAAAAGGCTCACTTTCAGGAAAAGCCACAATTGATAACCCAACCTACAAGCCTAGTATATCATTTTCAGGAAGAGCCGACAGTTTGTCTTTGGAAGAAAAGAAAATTGGAAATGTTAATATCCATGCAGATGCAAACACATCAAACGGAGCCATATATTTTAATGCTGAGAATATTGACACTACAAATATATTTTCAGTAAATGGTTTGTATAATTACAGAGATTCTATTAATAATCTTCGTGCAGACCTTACAGCTACTACAATACATTTGTCTATATTGGAGCCCTACCTTAACGGAATATTCGATAATATTGATGGTACTGCCACCACAAATCTTAAATTGACTGGGGGAAATGACCACCAGTTTTTAAATGGAACTGTCCATGTAAATAACGGTTCATTTAAAATAGGATATACAAAGTGTCGTTATCTGCTGGAAGATCAAACCATTCAATTCAAGGATGATGCCATACAATTTAACTTAATTAAATTAAAAGACACATTAAACAACACTGCTACTTTGAATGGCACCATTCATCATAATTTGTTTGATGAAATCAGTTTTGAGAATGTGAAACTCGAAACAGGAAAAATTGCCATTTTAAACACAACAAAAACTGACAACGCTGATTTCTATGGCAATGTAATTGGCAGAGCGACTCTCAATATCAATGGACCTATCAATAATACCCAAATAGATATTGAAGGTGAACCGAGTATCTTAGATACAAGTCATATCTTCATTCCCACATCAGACACTAAAGAAAGTAATAAAAAAGACTACATTGAATTTATTCAATTCGGAAAGTTACTTGAAAACAAAACTACTTTTCAGAATAGCAATATTGTTTGCAACCTTAGTATAAAAGCAAACCCCTCCTGCAAAGTTGATGTCATTTTGGATGAAGCTACGGGAGATATCATAAAAGGACAAGGAGAAGGTACAATTAAAATAAGAGTAGGAAATATCGAACCACTTTCCATCCGAGGTACCTATAAATTAAGTAAGGGAGAGTATAATTTCAACTTTCAAACATTCCTTCAAAAACCATTCACATTAAATAGTGGGGGAACTATTACCTGGAATGGCGACCCATACCAGGCCAATATAGATATTTTTGCGGAGTACCTGGCAAAGAATGTAGATATCAGCAGTCTTTCAACTTCCGGGGGTTTCAACCAAAAAGAAGACATAAAAATCATCTCTCACCTAACCGGAAATCTTCAAAGCCCCTTGGTGAAATTTGATCTAGAACTTCCTGAAAGAAGTGATGCCAAGAGAGATGATATTATAGTGAAAAGATTGGCAGAATTCAAGAACGATGACAATGAAATGAATAAACAAGTCGCAAGTCTTCTACTATTCAATACTTTCATTTTAGGCAATCAAAATTTCCTTACACAGGGAAATGCAAGCACTTTGATTACAAATACCATTGGAGGTGCTATTAGCAGCTTGCTTACTACCCTTTTAAACAAAGAACTTGAAAAAGCTACAAAGGGAATACTTTCTACTTACATTGACATCAACCCAACACTTGATTTACAGAAAAGTGCTTCTCAGCTTCAAGCCAATATCAGAGCTGGATTAAAGATATTACTTAGCAACAGATTGGTAATGCTTGTTGGTGGCAACTTAGATTATAACAATACAAATTTTACTTCACAGCAATTAGAGAAAAAAGGACAAAGAGGATTGCTTACACCCGATATCAATATTGAATGGCTATTAAATAAAGACGGAAGTATCAGAGTCGTTGGTTTTAACAGAAGCACGGTTGACCTTACACAAAATCAAAGAAATCGATCAGGTCTTCAACTATCTTACAGAAAGGACGTAAACAAAATCTCAGATATCTTCAGAAAGCAAAAAAAATAGGGTATCATTTACCTCCCAAAATTTCATGTCCTAATTTATCTCTCTTGGTAAACAAATATTTTTGATTGTGAACATTAGGTTGCATTTCAATAGGAAGCGTTTCGGTTACTTCCAATCCATAACCATTGATTCCTGCTCTTTTCTTCGGATTATTGGTAATGAGTTTCATTTTGGAGATGCCCAACTGACGAAGTATTTGAGCTCCAATACCATAATCGCGTTCATCCATTCCAAAGCCAAGTTGTAAATTAGCTTCAACTGTATCCAATCCTTGTTCCTGCAATTTATATGCTTTCAATTTATTGATTAACCCTATGCCTCTACCTTCCTGATTCATATACAACACCAATCCTTTGCCTTCTTTTTCAATCATCTGCAATGCATAATGCAATTGTTCTCCGCAATCACAACGAAGTGAACCCAAAATATCTCCAGTCATACAACTACTGTGTACTCTTACCATAACAGGCTCATCTTTTTCCCAGTTACCTTTTTTCAAAGCCATGTGAGTTTCACCTGTATTCATTTGAGTAAAAGCAATTAATTCAAAATTACCATACAAAGTAGGCATATTGATTCTTACCTCTTCTTTAATTAAAGTCTCTGTTTGAAGACGGTATTCAATCAGATCTTTTATTGAAATGATTTTCAAGTTGAATTTTTCTGCAATCTCAAAAAGATCAGGCAGTCTTGCCATATCGCCATCTTCTTTCATGATTTCCACCAATGCGCCTACGGGTTCAAAACCTGCAAGTCTTGCCAGATCTATGGTTGCTTCAGTATGTCCTGATCTTCTTAATACACCTCCTCTTTTTGCTCTCAATGGAAAGATATGTCCTGGTCTTCCCAAATCTTCGGGTTTGGTTTGGGAATTAACCAGCGCCTGAATCGTTTTAGATCTGTCATGAGCGGAAATGCCGGTAGTACAACCATTTCCCAATAAATCGACACTGACCATAAAAGCAGTTTCATGTAAGGATGTATTTTCCAACACCATAGGCTGAAGGTTCAATTCATGACATCTTTCTTCTGTCAAAGCTGCACAAATCAATCCGCGTCCATGAGTGCTCATGAAATTGATGACTTCGGGGGTTACATTTTGCCCTGCCGTCACAAAGTCACCTTCGTTTTCTCGATCTTCGTCATCTACCACTATTACCAATTTCCCTTTTCTGATATCTTCAATTGCAGACGCTATTGTATTAAGCATAATCATTATTATTTATGCAAAGGTACAGTGTTTTTAAGATAGGGGATTTATAAATTAAAAAGCCAAAAGTGAAAAGTAAAAAAGTAAAAACAGATTTTTTGAATTTTGATTTTTTAATTTTGAATTTGTAACATTTGAACATTGAACCGTTAAACATGCAAAGCGTCTTGTACTTATAGGAAATTCAAAAGTAAAAATTTAAAAGTAAAAAACGCCACACCATTGAACTCTTAAACCTTGAACTGTTAAACACGCGAAGCGTTGCAGCCAACCATTCACACACCTAAAGCTTCGCTTTTTGTTCATTATGCTGCAAGCGAACGAAAATTCAATGTGAAATATTTTCTTAGTAAAAACCTTGAAAATCAAAAGTGAAAATTTAAAAGTAAAAACTGATTTTTTTGAATTTTGATTTTTTAATTTTTAACATTTGAACTCTTGAACCTTTAAATTGGGTTTTGGTTCGTGTCGACACGCGGAACCACGAAAAACACTTGTGTTATTTGATTATTTTCCCTGTGTTCTAAAATGAATGTATTTGAATTTTGTAAATACTATGAGAACTGAAAAAGAAATAGAAAGCAGAATTATTTGGATTCGCGAAAAAAAGGTAATGTTAGACCGTGATTTAGCTGAATTGTATGGTGTAACAACTAAAAGACTAAATGAACAGGTAAAAAGAAATAATTCCCGATTTCCCGAGGATTTTATGTTTCAACTATCACACGTAGAAAAAATGGAACTGGTCGCAAATTGCGACCGGTTCGAAAAGTTGAAACATACTACTTACCCACCTTATGCATTTACAGAACATGGGGCTGTTATGCTTGACTGTATTTTAAATAGCGAAATTGCTATTCAAGCAAATATTCAAATTGTTAGAGTATTTACTTCACTAAGAGAAATAGCTTTTAGAAATAAAGAAATGATCACTAAAATTGAAAAGCTTGAGCAAAGAATTGGCATTCACGATAAAGAACTCATTGCAATATTTGACACACTCCGAAAAATGCTTCAAACGCCAACTCCACCAAAACGAAACCGAATAGGCTTCATACGAGATGATGAGTAATTGAAAAAGAAATTAAAAAGTGAAAACCTAAGTTCAAGTAAAAAATGCCACACTATTAAACTCTTTGAAAATTGAACCTTTAAATATGCAAAGCGCAGCGTTAAACCAGCAATAGCCTATTGAACCTTGAACTGTTAAATAATCCTAGCGACAGACCATTTTTAGTAGCGCCGGTCTGCGACCGGTGATTTGCAAAAGTTCAAGTAATTTTTTAATTTTCAATTTATCATTTAAGTTTTTCTTTCGCTCTATGGCCGCTGGGCCATCCCTTTTTTGCTTGATCAAAAAAGGGAGAAAAAAATCAAGTTCGCTTAAGGCATTGCCCTGCGGGCACCATTCCAAAAAGCAGCCAATCATTCACAAGCCTATAGCTTCGCTTTTTGTTCATTATGCTGCAAGCGAACGAATTAATGGTGTTGAATTTTACTAAGCCCCAATCAAAATCAACCTTAAACCTTTAAACCAGCAACAGCGCCTTGAACCATTGAACACGCGAAGCGTATTAAATCTTAAACCTTAAACTCTTGAACATTGAACCGTTAAACACGCGAAGAGTCATAAACTGATAAAACCTTTATCTTTATCATAAATTCAACATACAACAATGGGGCAAATTTCAATCACTACTATCCTAATTGCTATAAATGTAATAATATCCCTTATCGGATTTAACGACAAGAATTTTCTTTCAAAAACAATCATGTGGCCTTACTATGTAAAAAGAAATAAAGAAGTTTACAGACTTATTACTTCCGGGTTTTTACATGCTGACATGATTCATTTGTTTTTCAATATGTTCACCCTGTATTTTTTCGGCAGAAACCTAGAATTTATTTTAAATGCAGCAGCATTAGGAGGCGCTTATACATATATAGGTTTGTATTTCGGAGCTTTAATCATTTCAGATCTACCTTGTTTTTTTAAATACAAAGATTCCTATCAATATCGTTCCTTAGGAGCTTCGGGAGCAGTTTCTGCCGTGGTTTTTGGCACCATTCTTTTCAGCCCATGGAACAGCATTTATCTTTATGGCGCCATAAAGGTATCAGCTGCTGTGTATGCTGTATTGTTTATTGCTTATTGCGTTTATATGGGTAAAAAAGGAAACGACAACATCAATCACGATGCACATTTATGGGGAGCATTGTTTGGACTCGTTTTCACAATTGTAACTGTGGGGCTAATAAGACCTGATTTATTTTCTGTTATTATAGAAGCACTTAAACACCCAAGCCTATTTGGCAATGGATAGTTTCAACACCTTGCCTGTCGCGGGAGTTATTTTATATCGATCATCAATTCTTAACCCAACAACCCAAACAATTTTTTTATTTGATTCAAGTACCCATACATTTTCTTTCTCGTTGATAGATAATTTTTTATCAATAAAAAAACGACTCAATTTTTTCTTTTTACTCATTCCCAAAGGATAAAAATAATCACCTTGTTTCCATTTTCTTAATAACAAAGGGTATTTTATTTCATCTGCATCTAACAAAGCAATTGTATCAATACTATTTAATTTATCCGGCACAACAGTTGTTGAAATAACTATTTTTTTATTGTTAAAAACCGCTTCAGTATCATGTTCATTCAAAATGACGATTACATTATTAGCAGTAGTTTTTTCACTCAATATCAGCCAATTTCTGTTTTTTAAAACCCTATGGGTGTCGGATAAAATATATTTACCAGATTCGGCATGACACAGTTTTTCGATTTCATCAATCTGACCAACGGAAAATCCATAAGGAGTAAAAAGCTCAAACAGAATTGATTTAACTGCAGGCTGTTTCAACAATTTCAATACGGGAATACAAGTATTACTACCCTCTTTCATCAGTAATTTCGGTATGATATTTCCAATAGCAACATCATACAATGCTTTTACATCTTTTAATCGATTGATGTTGTGCAGCATATTATCATCTACCTGGGAAAATATTTTCCTTATAGATGGCAACCATTCATTTCTTAAAAAATTGCGCGTGTATTTACTACTTTCATTCGAAGAATCTTCACGCCATTGAAGTTGATGCTCCTTGGCAAATTCAGTCAGCTGGGCCTTTCTGGCAAACAACAAAGGTCTGGTAACTTTTCCACCAATACCGGCATCTTTGGGTTGAATACCTTGCAAACCATTGATACTGGTACCTTTGATAAAGTTCATCAATACTGTTTCAATGTTATCATCCGCATGATGTGCAGTCAAAATATGCTGTATTCTCTTTTCTTTTTCAGTTTCAATAATCTCATTGAACCAATTGTACCTCAACTCCCGGGCAGCAATTTGAATATTAACTTTTTTTTCTTCCGCATATTTCAAAGTTTCAAATTCTATCATTTTTACGTCAACACCATATTTATTTCCAAGCTCCCTTACAAAAATTGCATCGATTCTGCTTTCTTCTTCTCTTAAACCAAAATCACAATGCGCCATTATAAAATCAAATCCACTCACATAGCACAATTCACATAAAACAACAGAATCTACTCCTCCACTAACGGCTATCATTAAACGATCTTTTTGTTCAAAAAGATGATTCTTTTTAATAAAAGAAATAAAATCGTTTTGTAAAGACATTTTTATATTGTTTATTATAAAAACTTCAACTGCTAATATATTTTTCAGTCAATCCACGAAGAAATAAATCCATAGTTAATTCTCATCACTCCAACTCTTCTTTTGCAGCTTGCAATTCATTATAACTATGCTGATCTTTTACTTTTTTGGCTTCTTCCATTCCTCTTTCATAAACCGAAACGGCTTTTTCAGGTTGATTCAATTTCTCGTAAAGTTTACCTAAATGATAATAAGAGCCTACATAATTAGGCTCTCTTTCCAGCAATTCAACAAAATTAACTAGCGCCTGTTCGAAAAGCCCGACTTTAATGTATTCCAAAGACAATGCATGCTGTAAAAAGCTATCTTTTCCGGAGACCTCCATCATTTCGATAATTTTTTCTATACGACTCATTTCTTTCTTTTTTTAAACGACCAACCAAAGTATATTTGCACCCTGAAACATTTTTTGATCAGACAATTTTATTTTTTCAAATATCAACACCCAAGTTATGAAGATATTGGTTTGTATCAGTAAAACACCAGACACTACGGCAAAAATAGCTTTCGCGGATAACAATACGAAATTTAGTGCCGACGGGGTTCAATGGATCATCAATCCATACGATGAATGGTATTCATTAGTAAGAGCAATTGAACTCAAAGAAGCAGATTCTTCCATAAACATTCACCTCATCAATATTGGCGGCTCAGACAATGAGCCCATCATCAGAAAAGCACTGGCTTTAGGGGGAGATGAAGCCATTAGAGTAGATACCGATAAAAATGATAGTTTTTACATTGCTTCCCAAATTGCGCATATCGCAAAAGAAGGCAATTATGATTTAATATTAACCGGAAAAGAAACCATTGATTATAATGGATCTTCTGTTGGTGCAATGGTAGCTGAATTGCTTGATACGCCTTTCATTTCTCATGCTACAAAATTCAATATCGAATCGGGTAATGCTATCGTAGTAAGAGAAATTGAAGGTGGTGAAGAAACAAATAAAGTTGCATTCCCATTGGTTGTAAGTTGCCAAAAAGGGATGGCAGAACAAAGAATCCCAAACATGAAAGGAATCATGGGTGCAAGAACCAAACCTTTGAAAGTAGTAGAACCTGCTGCTGCAGAAGAGTTCACAGCTGTTGCAACATTTGATTTACCACCTGCAAAGGCAGGCGTAAAATTGGTATCCCCGGAAACACCGGAAGAATTAGTAAGGCTATTACACGAAGAAGCAAAAGTCATCTAATTATTTTATTTTTTTGTCTTAAAGCATTTAAACACATACTATATGAGCGTTTTAGTATTTATTGATCAAACCGAAGGAAAAATAAAAAAATCTTCTTACGAAGCAGCCTCCTATGGGGCGCAAACCGCTTCTTTACTAGGAACACATGCAGAAGGAATCATTCTTGGAAAAACAGAAGAAAACCTTTCCGCATTGGGAAACTACGGACTCAAAAAAGTTCACACGATTGAAGATAACCAGTTGAATAAATTTGATGCTCAAGTATATGCCAAACTTATACATGAAGTTCTTGTTTCATCTGGAGCAGATACCATTGTCTTTTCAAACAACATTTCAGCCAAAGCCATTGCACCAAGGTTAAGTGTAAAATTAAAAGCAGGCCTTGTTTCCGGCGCAGTTGCACTTCCTGTTTTATCCAATGGTTTTATTGTTAAAAAAAGTGTGTTCAGCGGAAAAGCATTTGCCAACATTTCGATCAACACTTCAAAAAAAATAATTTCAGTAAACCCTAACTCATTCAACATTTCTACAATTGAAGGAACTGCAGAAATTATTCCATTCAGCACATCCATCCCTACTTCTATTATTGAAACAACCACTGTAAATAAAATAACTGGTGAAGTACCTTTGGGTGAAGCAGACATTGTAGTAAGCGGTGGACGTGGATTAAAAGGTCCTGAAAACTGGGGTCTGGTAACTGAATTGGCATCACTGCTAAATGCTGCCACTGCTTGCAGCAGACCGGTTGCAGACATTCACTGGCGCCCACATCACGAACATGTTGGACAAACAGGATTGGCGATTGCACCTAATTTATACATCGCCATCGGAATTTCAGGTGCTATTCAGCATTTGGCTGGTGTAAACAGAAGCAAAACAATTGTTGTTATCAACAAAGATCCCGAAGCACCTTTTTTCAAGGCGGCGGATTACGGAATTGTGGGAGATGCATTCGAAGTAGTGCCTAAAATCATAGATTCGATAAAAAAAATGAAATCTTCGTCATAACGACAGCAAACCTTTAAAAATGGAGGCCTTTCAATTGAAATTGGAAGGCTTATTTTTTTATATTTGTAGTCAATTGTAATATTTTAGAAATTGATGAAAAAGATAGAGCTGGAAATAATTGCCCTTTCACACAGCATAACTCAAACGCATTCCTATGCCGTTGTGTTGGGTGAAATAAACGGACTAAGGCGTTTACCAATTGTCATTGGCGGATTTGAAGCACAGGCCATTGCTGTTGCATTAGAAAGAATGTTACCTAGTCGTCCTCTGACTCATGACCTTATGAGAAATTTCATGCTGGCATTCAACATTGAGTTGAATGAAATAGTTATCAATGATTATCAGGAAGGCGTATTTTATTCAAAACTTGTTTGCACCTCTGCCAATGACACTATTGAAATAGACTCCAGAACATCGGACGCCCTTGCCATGGCTGTTAGATTTGGATGCCCTATTTATACCTATGAAGAAATTCTTTCCAATGCGGGAGTAACCCCAGATAATAACAACAAAGAAAATAAACCAGCTTCTATTACAAGTGAAACGGGAAAAGGAAAAGACGACTTAAGTTCCATGAAAACAGATGAGCTTAAAGACATGCTGGAGGAAGTTTTGGAGCAGGAAGATTATATCAAAGCAATTTCAATAAGAGATGAATTAAAAAAAAGAGGTTCAAATAATTCATAGTCCTTTCCAAGATCAATTACCAATAATCCTACACCATGGTTTCTTTCCCAAATGCCAAGATAAACATAGGATTGAATATTACAGGAAAAAGACCGGACGGTTTTCATAATCTTCAAACCGTATTTCACCCCATTGATATAAAAGATGCATTGGAAATTATTTCAGCCAGTAGTGACGAAACAACGAATTTCAGCCATACAGGAATCAATGTTCCAGGAAAAGAATCAGATAACTTATGCATCAAAGCATATCAATTATTAAAAAAAGATTACCCAAACCTACCATCTGTAAAAATTCATTTACATAAAAACATCCCCATCGGTGCAGGTTTAGGAGGAGGATCAGCTAATGGAGCATTTACACTTAACATGCTGAATAATATTTATGAAATTGGCTTAAGCAAAAGAGAACTGATTGAATATGCATTGATATTAGGAAGCGATTGTCCTTTTTTTATAGAAAATGAAACATGTTTTGCAACAGGTCGAGGAGAGTCAATGGAACCTATTTCCTTAAACTTGCATGAATACAAAATAGTGTTGATCAATCCTGGTATTCATGTAAATACGGGCTGGGCTTTTTCCAACTTGAACATTCTTAAAAAATCAGATACCCTCTCTGACATTGCAAATATTCCGGTGGAAGAATGGAAAAAGTACATTTTCAATGATTTTGAAACGCCTGTATTTGCTGCATTTCCTGCAATTAAAAATATCAAAGAAAGCCTGTATCAGGAAGGAGCAACATTTGCATCCATGAGTGGAACAGGCAGCACAGTGTACGGCTTATTTAAAAAAAACATTGTACCTGAATTAAATTTTACAAGTTCTTACTTTTTGAAATGGGTTTAAGTGCCTATATTTGAACATACAAATGAGCAATTCAATCATATACTTCCTATTGAATAACCTTGATTTACTGAATCATCGAGGATAGTTTTTTTTAGCCCTCATTTGATTGAGGGAAATGTTTCCTATACCAATATTTCATCCTTTATTCTTACCGTTTAATTTTATAAAATGCATACTGCTAATTTCTTGTCTGAAAAAACAAATTATTATTTAGAACTGGAAAATAAATACGGAGCACACAATTATCATCCTCTTCCCGTTGTACTTAAAAAAGGTTTGGGGGTTCATTTATGGGATGTGGATGACAAAAGATACTATGATTTTTTAAGCGGTTATTCTGCAGTCAATCAAGGACATTGTCATCCCAAGATAATTGATGCGTTAAAATCCCAAGCGGAAGTTCTGACATTGACATCGAGAGCTTTTCACAACAATTTATTGGGTGAATATGAACAATACATCACTTCTTATTTTGGTTATGATAAGGTTCTTCCAATGAATACAGGTGTTGAGGGAGGTGAAACAGCTATCAAACTTGCAAGAAGATGGGGTTATCAGGTAAAAGGCGTTGAAAAAAACAAGGCAAAAATTCTTTTTGCAGAAGGAAATTTTTGGGGAAGAACAATGGCGGCAATCTCTTCTTCTACAGACCCTAGCAGCTACAATAACTTCGGACCTTTCATGCCAGGATTTGAACTCGTTCCTTACAATGATTTGGTTTCATTAGAAAAAGCATTACAAGACAAAAATGTTGCTGCGTTTATGTTTGAACCAATTCAAGGTGAAGCTGGTGTGGTAGTGCCAGATGAAGGATATATTGCAGGAGTCAGAAAACTTTGCAGTGAATACAATGTATTAATGATTGCAGATGAAATACAAACCGGACTTGCCAGGACAGGAAAAATGCTGGCCTGCGACCATGAAAATATAAAACCGGATATTTTGATTTTGGGAAAGGCTTTAAGTGGCGGCACTTTGCCTATCAGTGCAGTATTGTGCAATGATGATATCATGTTAACCATAAAACCCGGAGAACATGGCAGTACCTATGGGGGAAATCCCCTTGCATGCCAAGTAGCAATGGCTGCTTTACAAGTTTTAAAGGATGAAAAAATGGCTGAAAACGCAGCTGAAATGGGTTTATTTTTTAGAGATGAATTGCAAAAAATACAATCTACATTTATTTCGTGTATCCGTGGTCGTGGGCTTTTAAATGCAATTGTAATAGAACATAAAAATCCAGAGGCAGCCTGGGATCTTTGCTTAGAATTAAAAGAACAAGGCTTATTGGCAAAGCCAACTCATGGTGATAAAATTAGATTTGCACCACCATTAATGATAACCAAGGAGCAAATTCAAGACAGCATTTCAATCATTAAACAATCATTATCTATATTACAATCATAACGATATGGACACACATCTTCACCACGACCATCAGGAAATTCATTTAAAAAGTTCCGATCTTCTTAGAGATATTGTAATTGGTATGAGTGACGGACTTACTGTGCCATTTGCCTTAGCTGCAGGGTTAAGCGGTGCTGTTGACAGCAGCAGCATAGTAGTTATTGCAGGAATTGCAGAAATTGCTGCAGGAAGCATTGCTATGGGGCTTGGCGGTTATCTGGCAGGTAAAACTGAACAAGACCATTATGCCAGTGAAGTAAAAAGAGAATATGACGAAGTGGAAAATTTGCGTCATAAAGAAATTGAGGAAACGAAAGAATTCTTTGCAAGTTTAGGTTTGAGTGAGGAATTGCAAAACAGTGCAACAGAAGAAATTGCAAAAGACAAAGACAGATGGGTTGAATTTATGATGAAGTATGAATTGGGATTAGAAAAACCGGACCCTAAAAGAGCTACGAAAAGTGCCTTAAATATTGGTTTATCATACATAGCAGGTGGAATCATTCCTTTAAGTCCGTATTTTTTTATCGGCGATTCTACTGAAGCTCTAAAATTCTCTGCAATAGCCACTTTGGTATGTTTGTTTACTTTCGGTTTTTTCAAAAGTAAAGTAACTGGCATCAACCCATGGCTAGGAGCAATAAGAGTAATGATGATTGGCGCATTGGCTGCAGCAGCTGCTTTTGGAGTAGCAAAAATCTTTGAACACTAAATCATACGTTGATATCAGATATCACTTAACATAGATTTTATGTTTCTTATTACTGGAAATATTTTCCATCGTCCAGCTTATCTTTTGTTGAAAAGGAAATTTTCTTTGATTACAATTTTGTTTATCGCAAATTGAACAAGAGAAATCCAAACATCCATCTGAATGAACAAACAACTCAACAGAATCTCCAAAATATTCTCTTACCAACCCTGATAATTGATCAATTTCATTATGCGCTTCATGAACATTAAAGTACCATGGAACAGTTAGATGACAATCCAAATGAAGCATAGATCCATATTTGATGATCCTAAGATTATGCAAATCTATCCAGTTTTCACTTCTGTTATTATTTAAAGTATCCACCATTTTTTTCAATAACACCATGTCTGCTTCATCCATGATACCTGCAATGGAACTTCTAACAATTTTATAAGCAGTGTATAATATGATGATGGCAAAAATGATAGCAACTACACTATCCAACCAAACTATTTTGGTGAAATAAATCAACAATAATCCAACTCCGATTCCGAGTGTGGTATAGGTATCTGCCAATAAATGTTTTCCACCGGCAATTAATGCCAAAGAGTTGTTTTTGTTTCCCGTTTTCACACAATATCTTCCTGCCAATAAATTGATGAATGCGGTAAAGACAATCAAGACAATACCGAAATCCAATTGATGAATTTCATGAGGCTTAGAAAGATTTATAATGGACTCTCGAATGATTAATAATCCGGCAACTGCTATTAGAACTCCTTCAATTGCAGCAGAAATGAATTCTACTTTTCCATGCCCATAAGGATGATCAACATCTTTGGGTTTGCCTGAAACATACAAACTATATAATCCAATAAAACCGGCTATCACATTTACTATACTTTCCAAAGCATCAGTCAAAATAGCTACGGAATGGGTTAAAAACCAAGCAAATATTTTAATGATAAATAAAGCAACTGATATTATTGCGATATTTTTTTGAATTTTAAAATTTTGACGGGCAGTATTCAAAATTATTTACTGAATTGTTTAATAAAATAATCGAAATAACGCTTTTATATGAATATGGTAAAGATAACTATGAAAAGAGAAATCACAAATTCGATTATAATTAATATATCGACAATCTTGTGGAACAAACCCTAATTTTGCTACAAATAAAAACCAAATTAACACATGAATTTCCAACTTTCAGAAGAACATTTAATGATTCAAAATGCGGCACGTGATTTCGCAAAAAATGAATGTTTGCCAGGTGTAATCGAGCGCGATGAAAAACAGATTTTCCCAAAAGAACAAATAGAAAAACTTGCCGACCTTGGTTTTATGGGCATGATGGTAAAGCCGGAATATGGTGGAAGCGGAATGGATACAATCAGCTATGTTCTTGCAATGGAAGAAATCAGTAAAGTGGATGCCAGTGTGAGTGTATGCATGAGTGTAAACAACAGTTTGGTATGCTATGGACTTCAGGAGTACTGCAATGAAGAACAAAAACAAAAATATTTAACCCCATTGGCTCAAGGTAAAAAGAATGGGGAATTATACATTGGTGCATTTTTATTAAGTGAACCTGAAGCCGGTAGTGATGCAACGTCGCAACGTACCACTGCCGAAGATAAAGGTGATTACTATTTACTTAATGGAACAAAAAACTGGATTACAAACGGAAATAGCGCCAGTGTTTATTTGGTGATTGCTCAAACCGATGTAAGCAAGGGCAGTAAAGGAATCAATGCTTTTATTGTTGAAAAAAATTGGCCCGGTGTAGTAGTTGGTGCTAAAGAAAATAAATTAGGTATTCGCGGAAGTGATACACACACCATCCTGTTCAATGATGTAAAAGTTCCCAAAGAGAATAGAATTGGCGAAGATGGCTTTGGTTTTAAATTTGCTATGAAAACATTGGCAGGAGGCAGAATTGGAATAGCTTCACAAGCCCTGGGTATTGCAAGCGGAGCTTATGAATTAGCTTTGGCATACAGCAAACAAAGAAAAGCGTTTGGTACTGAAATCATGAACCATCAGATTATACAATTTAAGCTGGCAGATATGGCTACTAAGATTGAATCGGCCAGATTGTTATGCCTTAAATCCGCATGGGAAAAAGACCAACATTTAGACTATACACTGAGCAGCTCCATGGCAAAAGTATTCAGCAGCGAAACAGCCATGTGGACCGCAACTGAAGCTGTTCAAATTCACGGTGGGTATGGATTTGTAAAAGAATACCATGTAGAACGACTGATGCGAGATGCTAAAATTACTCAGATTTATGAAGGTACCAGTGAGGTTCAACGAATTGTAATTAGTAGAAGTATTTTGAAATAATTTATCAATTCTTACAATCTTAAAGTCCATGATATTGAAAACATCATGGACTTTTTATTTAATTTCGTGATATGCCATTTTTAATTGAAGAGTATTTCAAAATAAAGCAAGAGCTAAATCCCTCGCAAACTCAATTAATTGCTGTTTCCAAAACCAAACCCAATGAGGATATTTTGGAAGCATACAATGCAGGTGTAAGAGATTTCGGAGAAAATTATGTTCAGGAATTGATTGATAAGCAAAGTGCCTTGCCTAAAGATATTCACTGGCATTTCATAGGCCATTTGCAAAGTAACAAAGTAAAATACATCGCACCCTTTGTTAATTTGATTCATGGAGTTGACAGCGAAAAATTATTATTGGAAATAAATAAACAAGGTCAAAAAAAAGGCAGAAAAATAAATTGCCTACTTCAAGTTCATATTGCAAAAGAAGAATCAAAATTTGGCTTCAATGAAGAAGAATTAAACAGTTTGATTCAAAAATATTTTTCCTCCTCACCAAGTAACAATATAAAGTTAGATTTTATAAACATACAGGGCTTAATGGGAATGGCCACTTTTACTCATGACAATAGCGTCATAGAATCTGAGTTTTTATATTTAAAAGTTATTTTCGATAAAATCCAAACATTTAAGGGTTCAAATTTCAATCCGGTAATACTGAGTATGGGAATGAGCAGCGATTATTTACTTGCCATTAAAAACGGAAGCAATATGGTTAGAATTGGCAGCATGTTGTTTGGTAACAGGAATTAACTGCTTCCCTTTACAAACTATCCTCATAAATATACATCCTCAATCAAAAAATAACAAATCTCAGGTTTGAGTGTAATTGCCAATACATCAAACTGTATCCTCTCCCAATGAGGATTTTGAATTAAATAAAGGTTTGCCGCAGATACAAGATATTTAAACTTGATTTTGGTAACTGCTTCTTCAGGAAATCCATAATGATTGGTAGTCTTCGTTTTAACCTTAATAAAGTGGAGTATTTCATCTTTTGAAGCAATGATATCAACCTCCAAGTGCCCTTTTCGCCAATTTCTGTGGAGAATTACATACTTGTTCTGTATTAAATAATCAACAGCCAGCTGTTCCCCTTCTATGCCTGTTTTCAAATGTTTTGCCATGTTTCAATATTACAAAAAGGAAATATTAACACCATGAGGAAAAAAGCTTGAATAAGTATTTAAAAAACATATCGTTATTTACCTATTTTTGCCGTAAATAAATTAATAATGAATCAGAACAAACTAAATATATTAACTGCGGGAGTTTTAATTATTTCGGCTGCAATTTTAAAAGTTACAACTTTTCCTCACAGTGTAAATCCCATCATCGCTATTTCGCTTTTCAGTGGCGCAGTAATTAAAGACAGAAAATTTGCATTCGCTATGCCTTTGATTGCTATGTTTATTTCTGATGTAATGTTGGAGGCATTCAATATAGCTCCGGGATTTTATGGCATGGGGCAAATTGGCAATTATGCTTCCTTGTTGTTTATCACGCTATTTGGATTTACCATGAAGAAAACAAATTTAATTAGTGTTGCAGGATACTCAGTTCTTTCATCATTACTATTTTTTGTCCTTAGCAATACCAATTGTTTCTTTTTTGATTTTGATTATACTTACGGATATGGTTTTTCCGGATGGGCAAATTGTGTTGCTGCAGGAATACCATTTGTTAAAAACAGCATCATCACTGATTTATGTTTCAATGTGGTGATTTTTTCAGGCTATGTATTTGCTTTGAAATATGCGAATAAGAAAGCTATTGCGTAATGATTTTGTATTTACCGGATTATATTTTACAATGTAATTTTAATTGTTGCTGAAAATGTTTTTGATCAATCATTTCAGCGCCCAAACTGATCAAATGATCGGTCTTCATTTGACAATCAATCAATTTCAATCCCTCTTTTTGTAGATACTCTATCATTTTTATAAATGCAAATTTGCTAGCATTGGAATGTTTCGAAAACATACTTTCCCCAAAGAAAACATTCCCGATTTTAACACCATACAACCCTCCTACGAGATCATTTCCCAACCAGGTTTCTGCACTATGCGCATAACCCATACGATGTAACTTCGTGTATGCGTCAACGATATCATCATTAATCCATGTTCCATTATCGTCTTTACGATCAATCGTTTTACATTGCACAATTACATTTTCAAAAGATTGATTAATTGTAAATTGAAATTCATTTCTCTTAAGAACCTGATGCATACTCTTGCTGATCTTTAGATTTTCAGGAAACAAAACACATCGTGGAGAAGGGCACCACCATAAAATAGGGTCATCTTCATTGTACCAGGGAAAAATACCATTTTGATAAGCAAGCAGTAATCTTTCAGTAGTAAGGTCGCCGCCAATGGCTAAAAGGCCAGATTCATCTGCATCCGAAACAGGAGGAAAATAAAGACGCTTATTTAATAAATCCATTTCGTTAAATTATTCTTCATCCAAAAAACCCCAATGTTGTCTCAATTCAGCTAGCTCATTACCTGTGATTTGTGGTTGGTTATAGTGACCCGCAATACTTTTTTGACGATGTGCTTCATATAGACTTACGGCACAGGCAACCGAAATATTCAATGACTTGATGATACCAACTTGCGGAATAATGAAATTACCATCTGCCAACCCAATTAATTCGTTGCTTACGCCACTATGCTCATTGCCAAAAATCAATGCCACCTTTTCTGTAAGGTTCATGTCATATAAATTAACTGCATCATGACTAAGATGTGTGGTATAAATTTTATTGTATTTTTTTCTTAATGCCTCAAAGCAGGACGTAATATCGGTAAACTGATGAATGGTCAGCCATTTTGATGCACTCGAACTGCTTTTGGCTCCCCATTTTTTATGACGTGGAATAATGGTATTCAAAATGTAAATCTCCTGAATACCAACAGCGTCGCAGGTTCTCATCACTGCAGAAATGTTGTGCGGATCCGCAACATTTTCTAATACAACCGTCAGATTCAGCTGCCTCTTACTTAAAACATCATTTAATCTTTGTGTACGTTCAGGTGTCATAAATGCGAAAATCGGATAATTGTTTGTATTAACATTGTTTGATAAAATATTTTTTACATCCACCAATCATTCACTACTTTTATCGAAACATATTAATTATGAAGAAAACCTTGATATTCTCATTGGGAATTTTATTATTACATTCTTGTACGAATGAAAAAAAGGACCAACAAAAACCGGATGTCGTAGCGGTAAACATAGATTCTACGATTGATCCTTCTATAGATTTTTTTGATTATGCCAATGGCGGTTGGATAAAGAACAACCCGATTCCTGCAGAGCAATCCAGTTGGGGTATAGGCAATTTAGTAATTGAGGAAAATCAAAGAAGATTACGAGAAATAAGTGAAAAAGCATCTACTGCTAATGCTGCAAAAGGAAGCAACGATCAAAAAATTGGAGATTTCTGGAGCACTGCCATGGATAGTGCTAAAATAGAAACTGACGGATTAAAATCAATACAACCGTTATTGGATAAAATAAATGCAATTGATGATATCAATAAACTTATCATCACTGTAGCATCATTGAAAAAAATCGGCTCATCAACACTCTTCAGTGATTATGTAGGCCAGGATGCCAAAAACAGTGATCTTATGGCATATCAATTGAATCAAGGTGGATTGGGTTTACCGGATAGAGAATATTATTTTAAGAACGACTCTTCGACAATCAATATCAGAAATAAATACATTGAATATATCTCGCACCTATTAACCATGTCTGGTGAGAATGCCTCTAAAGCTGTAAATGCGGCTAAAAATATTTTACAGCTAGAAACAAAGTTGGCAACCGTATCCCGAAAAATTGAAGATCTAAGAGACCCTTACAAGAACTATAATAAAATGGCAGTGAGTGATTTGGGTAAAATGACTGGAAATATTAATTGGAGTTCCTATTTAATTGAAATTGGCGTAAAAAAAGCAGATTCTGTCATTGTAGGACAACCAGAATTTTTCACATCACTGAATAAAATTTTAACTTCCACTCCTATATCTGATTGGAAAAATTATGTAAAATTCAACCTGATCAGTGATTTGGCTGCCGTATTACCCGATGCTTACGGACAAGAGTCCTTTAATTTCAATAAACTTTTCAGTGGTGCCAAACTAAGAAAAGCAAGATGGAAAAGAATGATTCAATTGGAAGAAGATGCAATGGGTGAAATGTTGGGACAATTGTATGTAAAAGAATTTTTCAATGAAACTGCCAAGAAAAGATATACAGTTATGGTGGACGCCATTAAAGAATCCTTGAAAGACAGAATAAGCAAGCTTAGCTGGATGAGCGATAGTACCAAGAAAAAAGCTTACATAAAATTAGCTTCCATAAAAAGTAAAGTAGGATATCCTGACAAATGGAAAGATTTTTCTTCCATGAATATTGGAACAGAAAGTCTTGCAAAAAATTTCATGAATGCAAGGTTATGGTGGCATGAATATGAATACAATAAATTAGGCAAACCGGTGAATAGAGAAGAGTGGGATATGTATCCTCAAACTTACAATGCCTATTACAATCCAAGCAACAACGAAATTGTATTGCCTGCCGGAATATTTACCGTTCCGGGCTACAGAGATGAGGAATTGGATGATGCGGTAGTATATGGCTATGGCGGTGCAAGCACTATCGGACATGAAATAACACATGGCTTTGATGATGAAGGCCGTCAATTTGATGAGAAAGGGAATTTAGTTAGCTGGTGGACAAAAAATGATGAAACTGAATTTAACAAGAGAGCAGATGTAATGATAAATCAGTTCAATGATTTTGAACCGGTTAAAGGGTATCACATTAATGGCAAAGCTACTCTTGGAGAAAACATTGCCGACCTTGGCGGAATATTATTAGGAATAGAAGCTTTCAAGAAAACTGCGCAATACAAAGAAGGAAAAAAGATTGCCGGATTAACACCTATGCAAAGATATTATCTAGGTTATGCATTAGGATGGCTGGGTCATACTAGAGAAGAACAATTAAAAAACAGATTAATGACGGATGTACATTCACCGGCTAAATACAGGGTTAATGGTCCTTTTGCTGATGTAGATGATTTTTATAGCACATTCAATATCAAAAAAGGTTCCCCCATGTTTAGAGAAGACAGTGTAAGAGTAAGAATTTGGTAAGATGAAAAATGATATTTCTACAGAGCGTCAAATATTGGCGCTCTTTTTTATGCAATCACTTGAACCCCTAATCCGGGTAATTCATTGTAAATAATTTTACCATAATTAAAATGCACACCCTCTGCTATATCTTCATTCAACAATAAAGTACCATCCATATCTACGAAATCCAGCATGGGAGCAAGTTGAGCAATAGCAGCAGTTCCAATAGATGATTCATTCATACAACCAACCATCACTTTCATTCCTAATGATTTTGCTTTTTCAATCATTCTTCTTGCAGGGGTAATGCCGCTGCATTTGGTCAGTTTAATATTAACTCCATGAAAATGATGAAGACATTTTTCAACATCTGATTCTTTTACACAGGATTCGTCTGCTAAAATGGGAAGTGCTGATTTTTCAAACAACAATTTCATTCCCTCCCAATTATCTTTAGCCAAAGGTTGTTCTACCAATTCCACTCCCAGCTTCTTGAGCAAAGGAATTTTCATCATAGCAGTTTCAATATCCCATGCTTCATTCGCATCCACTCTGAAAACGGCATCCGTTTCTTTACGCAATAATTCAATGGTTTCAATGTCATTTTCAAAACCAACTTTAATTTTATAAATGGGCCAGGGTTGTTCTTTGATCTTTTGAATCATCAATTCAGGTGTAGCAATACCAATGGTAAAATCAGTCAAGGGGGTTAAGGCAGTATCAAGATTCCAAAACTGATGTAATTGCTTCTTTTTCAGTTTTCCGAAGATATCCCAACCCGCCATATCCAGGGCACAAACTAAAAATGGATTTTCAGGAAAAAGGTGGTGTAAATAATGCCAATATCTTTCAGGGTCAGTAAAGGAAAATTTTTCTACCAATGTCCGTTTACTTTCAAGATCTGCAGCCATTTTTTCTACAGTAATATCATAATAACTGATTGCCGGAGCCTCTCCGTACCCTTTAATCCCAAAGTAATCCAACTCAACTAAAAAAGTAGGCTGATGCGTTTTTCTAGCCTTAGAAATAACAAAAGGATGCTTAAAAGGGAGATTGTATATTTTATAGGATACTTTCATGTGAAACAAGTTTTGATTGAGCCTGTTAGCAAATTAAACAATAAAAAAAGTAGGGAATAATTTTTTTAACAATTTTATTTTCTGCCTTATATTTGCACAAACAAATTAACAATGGAAAAAAAGAAAAGATTAACCGGATTGTATTGGGTATTATTTTTCGCATCAATTGCCGCTTTCTTTGGCGTATATTCAGTTGGTGGCGGTTATTGTTCAATGGTACTTCCATTCAATGTCACCTTCTTTGCAATGGCAATGGATCTTATGTAATCTTTCGATTTCATTAAACTGATATAATAAAAAAACGTTCTTATAATAAGACAATGTAGTCAAAAATAGTTGGTAAAATCTCATAGGATATAGATTAACAAAGGGTTTCAATCAATTAAATTGAAACCCTTTTCAATTTCTATATTATTAGTAAAAAAAATCATGCTGGGGATGTGGCAGTAAATCATCAATTAAATGGTATCTACATTTTTTGAACAACGCGAATTGAGTTTTTGAAGCTATTGAGTAATCCGATAAAAAAAGGAGCTGATTTTGTCAACTCCTTTCTATCGTATTTACTTCAATCTTTATGCTGGTAGGTTGCTCTCCAGCAAAGCCTACTTCCTCATGGATTGATAATGTAAAATTCAACAGTTGAAAAAATAAAATCACCAACTATTTTTGACTACATTACCT
>CAMCAY010000023.1 GCA_945872815.1 Chitinophaga pinensis | reverse complement strand
AGCTCATCGCCTGTCTTGAACTGCTTTAAAAATTCGTCTGATAGTAGGTCTTCCTTTTTCATAACGTGTGTTTGGTTTAAAGTTAAAAAAATTGTTGGGGTTTAAACCCCAACAATTAATAACTTACACACTTCATAAGATAGTCCCATAATTTATTTAAAGTTGTCCTCGGTTACATCTTCATTGATTTTTATTTCTGTCATATTCATAGTAAATTCTTGTTCACCAGCTGTTTGAACGATGGTATAAGGTAAAGCGATGGTTTTCACTTTTTTATAGTTTGAATAATCTAATGAAACAGTCACTTCCATTTCTCCTTCTAATGAAGTTGTTTCTTCTCTTACTAAAAGTCCCGATTTGACTGAATAAAATTCTGTTGAAACTTTACCACTTGGTTTGGTTACTTTTATTTTATTTACATATTCTTCATCCAATCTTTCCGTACCTAAAAATTCAATTTTGTAATCGGAGGTTAAATAATACAACTGAGCAATAATACCTCTGTCATCAGAAGCTTCTTTTATTTCATCTTCTTCTAAATCACTTTTTCTTCCCATTTGAGAACGGTATCCCATTTTGCCGTCAAAAACAGATTCCATCACTTTCATTTCACCCATTTTCAAAAGAGTATAATGTTTATTGGGAGACATTCTTACATCAAGACCTTCTATGTTTCTACCCATTAAATCCATTGTGAAACTCGCCTTAATCGTATTTAATTTCTTGATTTCTTCCTTTCCTCCAACAGCAATAAGGTATTTTAAGATAACGGAAGATGGAGATACCCCATCAGTTTTTGCACCTGCAAGATCCTTGACTGTTTTTTCGTTGGCTGTTTTGTCTTCTATGAAATTTGCATATTTATCATATTTTTTTATAGGAATTTTAAGGCGGGCAAGATTTGGTAAAATTTTACTTCCATTTCCAACAATTACAATTCGGCTATTATCTGTTAGGAGGTATTTTTGAGATACTCTCTGAACTTCTGCAATAGTTACGGCATTTATTTTCTGAAGGAAATTTTTATAATAATCTTTCTGAAGATTGTTGATTAAAATATTCGTTGCATAAGAAGCAGTTTTTTCGGGATCTTCCATTGCTAATGCAAATGAACCATTGTACTTTGCTTTGGCATTTTCAAGTTCTTCATTGGAGATTTTACCATCACGCATGTTATTGATTTCGTTTAGCATTTCAACAACTGCACTGTCTGCTTTTTCATTTCTAACCTGTGCATTAACAGAAAATTGGGTTTGAAATCTCCCATTTCCAATTTTTGAATAACTGCCATAAGTAAATCCATGTTTCTCTCTTAGGTTCATAAATAGCTTGCTTTCTGCGCCTCCCCCTAAAATTTGATTTGCAATCATCAAAGCATGGTAATCTGGATTACTTAAAGGATTGTTGAGAAGATTGCCAATTGATATTTCCCCTTGAACTGCACTGGGAACATCTACAAAGTCTATTTCAGTTGTTACAACATTGTCTGCGTTTGCAGCAGAAGGTATACCAAGTTTTTTTCCTTGCCAATTTCCAAAAGCATTGGTTGCTAATGTTCTTGCTGCATCGGGTGTTATATCCCCCACAAAAGTCAAATAACTTCTGGAAGGCGTAATGCTTTCATTGTAGGTGTTTTGAACATCTGTTATTGTTAGTCCTTTAATTGATTCTTCTGTTTCAAATTCTCCCTGAGCTGATTTTTTTCCAAAGCTTAAAGCCCTAACTACTCTTCCCGATATTGCAGAAGCACTTTTTTCATTTGATTTCAACCCTGTGATGGTCATTGATTTTATTTTTTCAAATGATGCATCTGGAAAAGCCGGACTTTGCAATGCTTCCGCCATCATTAAAAAAGCTGTTTCAAAATATCTGCTAAGTGCAGAAGTAAAACCACCATTTGCATTCAGACTGACATTGGCACCCATTTGATCAATTTTTTCATCAAATTTATCTTTGGGTGTTTTTGTTGTTCCCTC
Source organism: Chitinophaga pinensis (assembly GCA_945872815.1). Taxonomy (GTDB): domain Bacteria; phylum Bacteroidota; class Bacteroidia; order Chitinophagales; family Chitinophagaceae; genus Ferruginibacter; species Ferruginibacter pinensis_C. Next base: position 31,398 of record CAMCAY010000023.1, on the reverse strand, counting down.
GCCGAGCATTTGCCCCATAATAGCACTGACACCTGCTTTGCTTCCTTCAATTACCGGACCTCTGTCAATACTGAAAGTGGCGGTTACTCTGGGTAGTTTATGGTCTTCTACAACTAGTATCGTCATCCCGTTATCCAAATTAAATATGACAGGATCTTTGATGGTAATAACGGGAGCAGGTCCTGGTTTAGGCTGTTTGCTGCGATCAATTTTTTTCTGAGAGAAGCCGTTTAAGGTAAGAATGGCTCCTAATATAAAAAGTAATATCTTATTCATTTGATTAATTTTTAGGAATGGAAATTATTGTGATTGAATTTATTTTTTTGGCAAATAGTACACAACCACTCGCTGATTTTTATTTAAATATTTCCTTACTACATTCTGAATATCCTCACGAGTGATTTTTCTGATTTCATCTAGTTCTTCATTTACGTAGTTTGTGTTTTTGTTATGGAATGTATAACTATCCGCTAGATTTTCAGCTACACCAAGCATTTTGTCATTTTTACCAATAAATTCATTTTCATATTGATTTCTGATTTTTGTAAACTCTTCTTCACTGATAAGATTGTTTTGTAAATTCAGAATTTCATCATCCATGTCTTTCAACAAAGTATTTAATGAAGTTTCGCCGTTAGGTAAAGCATAAGCAATATAAGCACCGTAATCTTCCAATGCATAATTGAAACATCCTACCTGCAGAGAATTCTTTTTATTGTCAACCATTTTCTTATACATTCTGCTGCTCGCACCCTGACTTAAAACGCTGGAAGCAAGCTCAAGTGCTAGTGATTCTTTGCTTGTTTCTCCAGGTGTTCTGTAGGCGGCCATGATAGCAGGAATTTGAATGTTTCCATCATAAGCGGTGTCAACAATTTCTGTTGTAATAGGATCTTCCTGAATATTAACTTTTTCGATTTTTACACCCGAGTTGATTTCGCCGAAATAAGAAGCCACTAAATTTTTAGTGTTTTCGAAATTGATATCTCCGGCAATGGAAAGAACGGAATTGTTTGGTGTATAATATTTTTTGTTGAATGCAATAAATTCGGATAATTTGGCTGAATCCAAATGAGCCATACTTCCAATTGGTACCCAATTATAAGGGTGTTTAGTGAATAGTCTTTTCATTACTTCCGCCAAAAAATTACCATAGGGTTGGTTGTCAACCCTCATCCTTTTCTCTTCTTTCACTACCTCATTTTGAGTTTTAACTCCAATTTCATTGATGACAGGGTGCATCATGCGCTCACTTTCCAACCACAAACCTGTTTCCAATTGGTTAGACGGAAACACTTCATAATAGAATGTTCTGTCCTGTGATGTGTTTGCGTTGTTCTGACCACCGTTACTGCTCACGATTTTCATGAATTCTCCTCTTTTAATATTGTCGCTTCCTTCAAATAAAAGATGTTCAAAAAAATGAGCAAAACCTGTTCTAGTGGGATTTTCGTTCTTACTGCCCACATGGTACATTACTGAAACAGCTACCACTGGGGCGCTGTTGTCCTGATGTAAAATGACATGAAGCCCGTTAGGAAGATCATATTCCTTAAAAGCAACTTTCTGAGCTTTTGAAGCGCTTATTGAAATTAATAAGCAAAAAAGAAGTTTAATTCTTAACATAACAAAGTTTTATTTCGAACAAAAGTACTTAATAATAGTGTTTTACAGATATTTTATTCGATAGTTTATAAACAGAATTTTCACCGTTTATTCAGTTCAATGACGTTAATTTCATTAATTTTACGAATCTTTTAATTTAAAGCTAAAAAAGTAAATATTTTCTATATGTCATCAGATTTAACCAATTCGGAAAATTCATTTGATTTTTTGCCTTTGTACGGCACTGATTATGTGGAATTTTATGTTGGAAATGCTAAACAAGCAGCCCATTTTTATAAAACTGCATTTGGTTTTCAATCTTTGGCTTATGCCGGTCCTGAAACAGGTATCATGGATAGGGTTAGTTATGTTATTAGGCAAAACAAAATAACTTTTGTTCTTACTACCCCACTGAAAACCAACAATGCGATTGCAGATCATATTTACAAACATGGGGATGGAGTAAAAGTGCTGGCTTTAATGGTAAACGATGCATCGGATGCATGGAAACAAACAACCCAAAGAGGAGCTAAAACATTCATGGAGCCTGTTGTACTGAATGATGCGAACGGAGAATTGGTAATGTCAGGTATTCATACTTATGGGGATACCGTTCATTTGTTTATAGAAAGAAATAATTATTCAGGTGTTTTTATGCCGGGATATAAAAAATGGGAATCTGATTATAACCCTTCAGAGACAGGGCTTTTGTATGTAGATCATTGTGTGGGAAATGTAGGGTGGAATCAAATGAATCCGTGGGTTAAGTTCTATGAGGATGTTATGGGTTTCAAAAATATTTTATCATTTGATGATAAAGATATTTCAACTGAATATTCAGCATTGATGAGTAAGGTGATGAGTAACGGTAACGGCTATGTTAAATTTCCAATCAATGAACCTGCAGAGGGTAAGAAAAAAAGCCAGGTAGAAGAATTTCTTGATTTTTATAATGGCGAGGGAGTACAACACGTGGCAATCGCAACCCACGATATTGTCCATACTGTTACTGAATTGCAGAATCGTGGAATAGATTTTCTGAAAGTGCCTGAAACTTATTATGATACTGTATTAGATAGAGTAGGGAAAATTGAGGAAGATTTGGAGCCTTTAAAAAAACTGGGGATTTTGATTGACAGAGACGAGGAAGGCTATCTTTTGCAGATATTCAGTAAGCCATTGGAAGACAGGCCCACATTGTTTTTTGAAATTATTCAAAGAAAAGGAGCTAAAAGTTTTGGAAAAGGAAATTTCAAGGCTTTGTTTGAAGCATTGGAAAGAGAACAGGAAATCAGAGGAAATCTTTAATGAATTATTTCTTTCTTTCAAAAGACTCTATATTAATAAATCTGTGATGCTATGATTGAGAAATTATTTGATAAAACAATTTTCACAGCAATACTATTGATTGTTGTAGGCAATTGTTTTTCTCAAACATCTTACAATGCTTCTCCTAAAACTATCAATAGGACATCTGAAATACTTCCTAGAATTGAAGACACTCTTCAAAAAAAATTTGAAGAACAAAAATTAGTTTGGCCTCCTTCATCTGTTTATATTAGAAGCTTTAAATACGATCGTCAAATGGAAGTTTGGGTAAAAAGTGATACAAAGTCCCCATATAAACTTTTTAAAACTTATAAAGTTTGTATGCAAAGTGGTACAACAGGTCCCAAAAGAATGGAAGGTGATTATCAGGTGCCTGAAGGATTTTACTATATAAATGACTTTAATCCAAACAGCAGTTATCATTTGTCACTCGGACTTAATTATCCTAATTCATCCGACAGGATTTTAAGTGATTCACTCAGGCCTGGCAGTGCTATTTATATACATGGAAACTGTGTCTCCGTAGGTTGTATTGCCATTGGCGATGTGTCTATTGAAGAAGTTTTTGTAATTGCCTCTGCTGCCAAAACCCAAGGTCAAGAGTTTGTTCCGGTGCATGTATTTCCTGCACGGTACAATGTTAAAAATTCGATAGATTATTTAAATAACTCCATTAAAGACAACGCCTATCTACAACTTTTCAATAAAAATATACGTGAGGCATACGATTATTTTGAGTTGAAAAAAGAATTGCCAATTATAATGGTAAATAAACGCGGAGAATATGTGATTGATTGATAACCTTATCTCATAATCATTTGTATAGTGTCTATTGTCTTTTGTTCTAACAACATTTGTTTGTCACAACTCAGTGTTTCAACTATTTCTTTATTGTAGTGTCTGATTGTCAGCAATGTGAGATTTCTTTCCACTTCCACATCAAAAATATTTTCAGCTAATGAAGCAAGTTGATTTATTTTTTCTGCATGTTCGTCAAAGCAACATAGAAGAGAAATAGCAGTATGTTGCGATAGATTTGGTTTTATTTTTATTTCATTGAATATCTCATGCAATTGTTGAATGGGCTTGTCTTCAACAAAGGAAAAATCTTTCGATTTAAATTTGATCAGAACCTGATTGCTTTTATGAACAATAATAGGAGGAAGGTTTTTGTTTGCATTTTTGGAAATAATGGTGCCTTCAAGTTCTTTATTCAGAAAGCTTTTAACCAGTAAAGGAATGTTTTTATTCTGCAATGGCTTTATCGTTTTTGGGTGTATCACTTGAGCGCCATAGTAAGCCATTTCAATTACTTCAGTAAAGCTTAATGCATGCAGTATTGATGCATCTGGATATTTTTTAGGGTCTGCACTCATCACGGCATCCACATCTTTCCAAATAGTGACAGATTCGGCGTTCATAAGATTTGCAAAGATGGCAGCGGTATAATCACTTCCTTCTCTTCCGAGAGTTGTACTTTCATTTTCATCCGTTGCTCCAATAAATCCCTGCGTTATCACAATATCATGATTTTTGAAAAGTGGAGATACAGATTCTATAATTCTACTTTCAGTATATGCCCAGTCAATGGATCCGTCTCTGAAATTATTGTCTGTTCGTATGATATCTCTGACATCTAACCATGTGCAATTTATTTTTCTTTCCAGTAAGTGATGATAAAGAATTGCGCTGCTTAGCAGTTCTCCGCAACAAACAATTTGATCATAATAATAATCGAATTTTCTTATTGGGCTGTCATTCAACAACCATTCAATCTCTGTGAAAAAATCTTTTAATTGATTTTCAGCTTGAATTAAATGCTGATTTGAAAGTTTTTTAATAAGGCCTGTGTGATTGTTTTTCAGTTCACTAAATTGGTTTAGGGCTTCTTCTTTTTTTTTCTCAAAAAATAGGTGGGCTATTTCTTCCAAAGCATTGGTTGTTTTGCCCATAGCTGAAATAACGATGAGTATTTTCTCTCCTTTGAATGATTCAATGATACTGCCGGTATTGATGAATCTGTCTGCACTGTTAATACTCGCCCCTCCGAATTTAAAAATCTTCATTTATTATCTTTATTGGTTTTACATAAAATAAGTATCAAAAGAATAAAATTCACCTAAACAGTGAATGATAAAAAGGGAATATGCCTTACTTTTGAATGACAAAATTAACTTCGTTCAACATAAACTTAAAAAGTTTTATGCACATTAATAGAAAAATTCAAACGCTTGATGAGTTTACGATTCAGCAAATGAGGGATTTTCCAAATGCTACCGGTGAATTGTCGGGTTTACTAAGGGATATGGGATTGGCAGCAAAAAGAGTACATGTGGAAGTAAATAAGGCAGGCTTGGTTGATATATTGGGAGATGCTGGCACAATGAATGTTCAAGGAGAGGAAGTGAAAAAATTGGATGTATTTGCCAATAACCAATTCATGGGAGTGCTTCGACATGGCATTAGTTGTGCAGGTATTGGAAGCGAGGAGTTGGATGATATTGTTGTATTTGATGATGAAATTAGCAATCAATCAAAATATGTTTGCCTCTTTGATCCTTTAGACGGCAGCAGTAATATTGATGTAAATGTTTCCATCGGAACGATTTTTAGCGTTTTTAGAAGAGTAAGTGAGCTTGGAAAACCAGCCACAAAAGAAGATTTTCTTCAAAAAGGAATCAATCAAGTGGCTGCGGGATATGTTATTTATGGTTCGTCTACTATGTTAGTGTACGCTACGAGAAGAGGAGTAAACGGATTTACCCTTGATCAGTCAATTGGAGAGTTTACATTAAGCCATCCTGATATCAAATGTCCAGAAAAAGGAAAAATATATTCTATCAATCACGGTAATTTCTTTCAATACAATGAACAGGTGCAACAATATGTAGATGGTTGTCAGAAAAAGACCAAAGATAACGGAGGACCCTACACGCAGAGATATATTGGAAGCATGGTAGCTGATGTGCATCGCAACTTGATTAAAGGTGGAATTTTTATGTATCCTGGTACTAAAGATAAACCCAATGGAAAGTTACGTTTGTTGTATGAATGCAATCCCTTTGCATTTATTGTAGAAGTTGCAGGAGGAAAAGCAACAGATGGCAACCAAAGGATACTTGAAATTCAGCCGACAGAAATCCATCAGAGAGTGCCTTTTTTTGTGGGTAGTAAATTAATGATGGAAGAGCTTGAAACTATCAAAACAAACTCATGAGCAATGTAATCATATCGGTAAAAGACCTTGTTAAAACTTATGGTGATTTCAAGGCGGTAAAGTCGATATCATTTGATGTAAATGAAGGGGAAATATTCGGATTATTGGGGCCTAATGGAGCCGGAAAATCTACTACACTTGAAATTATTGAAACACTTCGAACAAAAACCTCCGGCAAGATAAATGTTGCAGGTTATGATTTGGATTCACATCCCTCAGAAATAAAAAAAATAATTGGAGTTCAATTGCAAACTTCAGGGTTTTATCCCGGATTGAATTTGGTTGAACTGATCAAGATGTTTAGTGGGCTTTACAACAGAGATGTAAACCCAATTGAATTATTAACAAAAGTAAACTTAGCTGATAAAGCAAAAAGTAAAAGCAAAGAATTAAGCGGCGGTCAGAAACAAAGATTTTCCATTGCAACAACTTTGATAAATAAGCCCAAAATAATTTTCTTAGATGAACCTACTACAGGGTTGGATCCGCAGGCAAGAAGAAACTTGTGGGATTTGATCAGGGAAATCAGAGCAAGTGGCACAACAGTGATAATTACGACTCATTATATGGATGAAGCAGAGCAACTGTGTGATAGAATTGCTATAATGGATCAGGGAAAAATAATAAAACTTGATTCGCCGGACAAAATGATTGATGAGTTGGTAGAAACTGGGTTCGAAAGACCAAAACAAGTAAAATCCGCCAATTTAGAAGATGTTTTCATACATTTAACAGGAAGAGAAATCAGGGAAGAATAAACTTTCTTTTATTTGCATTATTAATTATTAAAACAAAAAAAATCAACTAATGAAGAATGTATCTGTTTGTTTAACTTTATTGTTCTTTGTCAATGTGAGTCTTTTCGCTCAAAACAAAAACAATAATAAATCAGTTCCGCCATCTTCAATGCCATCAATTAGTTTGCAAACTTCCATGGATAGTTTCAGCTATGCCGCAGGTATGAACATTGGTGAAAATATGAAGAATCAGGGAATCACTGAGTTGAATTCATTTTTTATGCTCAAGGCTATAGATGATGTAATGAAAAATAATCCACGATTGTTAACAACTGAAAAAGCCAGTATGACTTTACAACAAAAATTACAAGAGTTCGCCAAGAAAAAATCAGCCGATCAAAAAGAAAAAGGAGAAGCGTGCCTAAAAGCAAATAAAGCCAAACCAGGAGTTACAACTTTACCAGACGGTCTTCAATATGAAGTGATAACTGCCGGCGAACCCAATGGAATTAAGCCAACAGCAGTTGATACAGTAGTCGTTGATTATATTGGAACGCTAATAGATGGTACTGAATTTGATAATTCAATTAAAAGAGGTCAGCCTGCTACCTTTCCTTTGGGAGGAGTAATCAAAGGATGGACTGAGATTTTACAATTGATGACTAAGGGTGCTCATTGGAAAGTGACTATCCCAAGTGAATTGGGATATGGGGAAAGAGGAGCAGGAGGAACAATACCCCCTAACTCTGTTCTAATATTTGAAATTACCTTAAGGGATATTAAACCTGCAGTTAAATAAAGATGGATGTCATTCGCTATCCAATTGGAACATACATCGAGCAACCATTTTCTGATCAACAATTAAAGGAATGGTTGCTCGATATTCGTTTTCTCCCAAATCATCTGGAACATTCAATCAATAACCTGGATGAATTTCAATTAAAAACTTCTTATCGAGAAGGTGGATGGTCCATTCTGCAAATTGTCCATCACTTGGCAGACAGCCACATGAACGCATTCATCAGAACCAAACTTGCTCTGACTGAAGATAATCCGATTATTAAGCCTTATGACCAGGATTCATGGGCAGAGACACCGGAAATCTTTTCAACTCCTGTGAATGTTTCCATAACATTATTGCATGCTTTACACCTTCGCTGGTATGAATTGTTAAAGGGGCTCAGTACATCTCAATGGGAAAGAGCGATTGTACACCCTGAATACAATATGCAAATGACTATATGGAATATTCTAGGTAAATATGCCTGGCATTCAAAACATCATGTTGCACAAATAAATGCACTCAGAGAAAGAAAAGGCTGGTAGTGTTTTTTTAAAATGGCTCGATTTCAGATAGAATAAAAAAACTTCCACAAACAATAATTACATCGTTTATTTTTGCTTGCTTTTTTGCTTCCCTAATTGCCTCATTTACATCATCGAAACAATTCCCATTTAAATTCTTTTTAAGGGCTGTTTCGGCCAAAAGTTCTTTGGATAATGCACGAGGGATATGTGCATTCGTAAAGTAATATTTGGCATTAGCTGGTAGTAAATCCAGCATTGTATGGATGTCTTTATCATTTACAAATCCCATGATAAAATGCAGTTGTCCATTCTTGCTAATTGAGTCCAATTGTTTTAATACCGCAGATATGCCATCTTTATTATGGGCTACGTCATAAATAATGGTTGGATTTTTTGAAACAATATCCCAACGACCACGCAGTCCTGTAATATTCTTCACATTTGACAGTGCGTTCTTTTTATTTTCTTTATTGATTTTTATACCTAAATCATCAAGGATTTTTTCCGCAGCTAATACAGTTTGAATATTTTTAAGTTGATAAGTTCCGCTCAGGTCCAATGAATATGATTCCGATTCTTTCTTTTTTTTATCGTACACTTTGCAATTCAAATGAGAGCCGGTATTGTCAATTGAAATTGCTTCGAAGTGCTCTTCAGCGTATAGAGGTACGGTAATCATTTCAGTGCATTTTTTTTCAAACACAGCTTTGGTTTTATCATTCACTTCCCCGATTACTACAGGGATGTTGTATTTAATGATACCTGCTTTTTCAAATGCAATTTCTTCAATGGTATTTCCAAGTAAATTGGTATGATCTAATCCGATATTGGTAATGATGGATAGAAGAGGAGTGATGATATTGGTACTATCTAATCTACCACCAAGTCCGGTTTCAATAATAGCAATATCCACTTGTTCATGTGAAAAATAATCAAAAGCCATAGCAACTGTAAGTTCAAAGAAGGAAGGGTTGATTTCTTTGCAGAGAGCTTTTGTTTTTTCTGTAAAGTTCACAACAAAATCCTGGTCAATCATTTTGCCGTTGATGCGAATTCTTTCACCGAAATCTTTAATGTGCGGTGAAGTATAAAGTCCGGTTTTATATCCGGATGCTTGAAGAATGGCGGCCAGCATGTTACTGGTGCTTCCTTTGCCGTTGGTGCCGGCAATATGTACGCTTTTGAAATTATGTTGAGGATTGCCCAATGCATTACATAGTGCAATGGTATTGTCTATATCTTTTTTATAGGCTGCATCTCCAATACGCGAATACATAGGAAGTTGTGCATAGAGGTATTCAATTGTTTCTGCGTAATTCATCTTTGTAAAAATAACGACAAAATCTTTGAAGCGGAAATCGGTTAGTTGATATCAAAAATAAATTGGACTGTAACCTGGGATTCATTATCTGATTTATCAAATTGAATTTTTTTAAGATAGTTGCTGATAGCATCTGCGTAAGCTCTTGTTCGTTCAGTACTGCCTTTGTCGAATCCTATAAAATGGCCATCACCGTTAGGCGAAACTTTGATAATAGCATTAATGGTTGCTCTGTTCAAATCGCCTTCAAATTTATATTGCTGAATAATTCTTCTGTTTCCCCTGATAACTTTGGGCCCTCCGATTTTTCCGCCGGGAGTATTGCCATAAGAATCCTTATTTCCTTCAGGAGAGCCGTTGTCCCCCTTGCCATTTGGATTATTACCCTGATACTTGTAACCATTATCGTTATTATCATTGCCGTTTTTTCCTTTGTCAGGCCCGTTGTATGTTATTTTTGCAATTCTGTTTTTATTATTGTTGACGTTTTTATCATTGACCGCCAACTGTTTTTTTGAATTGTTTACTATAGCAGCTTCTTTTTCTGAATTATCATCTGGTATGATGGGACTTTGTTCTTGATTTTGTTTTTTTTCGCTTCCGCTGATATCAGGTTCTTTGCTTATAGTTGGCTTGCCTTTAATAAGCGGCTGTTCGTTGCCAAAACCATCTAAATTATTTCCTAGATTGATTTCCATTAAATCTTGAACAATGGTTTCAGAAGGAGGAAATGATTTCCAACGAATGATAAAAAATAACATCAGCAATAAACCGCAAATTAAAAGGGTGTAAGTAAGCGCTTTTTTATTTTTTTCGGTTTCAAATGAATGCGTCATAAATATGAATGTATACGATAAAGTTAATTTAATAATTTCCTACTCAAAATTTTTTTACTGTTAAAAATAGATTAACAAAGCTCAATCGTTTAAAGTCTGACTAAGCTTTAAAGTTTAATAGACAAATACGAATATCTTTGTGCATCATGAAGAAAGCATTTCTACAGTTACACGCAGCTGTTTTTCTTGCAGGCTTTACGGCGATATTAGGCAAGTTGATTGTGTTGAATGAAGGATTATTGGTATGGTACAGACTTTTTTTCTCGATTATATTGATTGGGGGCTTGTTGATTTTGAAAAAAGAATTTACAAAAATCAGTTTACAGGAATTTATTAAAATCTCCGGCGTTGGCTTATTGCTTGCATTTCATTGGGTAGCATTTTATGCAAGCGTAAAGTATGCAAACGCATCCGTAGCGGTTGTATGTTTGTCTGCATCAGGATTTTTTTCAACTTTATTAGAGCCTATAGTTTTAAGAAAGCGTATTGTAATGACCGAAATGCTATTGGGATTACTTTCCATATTGGGCATTTACATCATTTTCGACTTTCATCCACAATATAAAACGGGCATTATCTTTGGTATGCTATCCTCATTTGGAAGTGCATTGTTTCCAATGTTCAATAAAGAGTTGCTTAAACAACATTCTCCTATAATCCTGACTTTTTATGAATTCTTAGGTGGATTGATTTGTCTTTCCTGTTTATTGCCTTTTTATTTTACCAATTTCATTCCATCCTATTATTTGCCCTCATTCAATGATGTCGTTTGGTTATTGGTTCTTACGATTTTTTGTACAATGATGGCTTTTGATTTTCAATTGAAAGCTTTGCAGAAAATCTCTGCGTTTACAACCAATCTAACTTACAATCTTGAGCCTTTGTACGGTATTTTACTAGCATTTATTATTTTCAGGGAAAATCAGCTGCTCAACAATCATTTTTATGTGGGATTGTTTTTCATATTACTGGCGATAATGTTGCAGATGATAAGGGTATTTAGACAGTCTAAAATCAAAGATATACAATAGTAAAACTTACTTCTGCAAAAGCAGAAAACATTGCACTTACCCCACAATATTTTTCTTTTGAAAGCTGAACAGCTCTTTCCATTTTAGCTTGATCATCTGATTTTACTTTTATTCGATAAATAATTTCTACTTTATCATAAATTTTTGGATGTTCATCTGTAAGTTCGGCGTTGATATCTATTGTAAAATCACTGAATTCAACTTTCATCTTATTTAATATAGAAACAACATCAATGCCTGTACATCCCGCCAGTGAGGCAAGCATCAGCTTTTTGGGGCTTGGTCCAAGGTGTTGTGTAGATTCTTCCGTGGTGTCCATTGGTACATTATATTCGTCAATTTTGGCATTAAAAGCCATACCGTTCTTAAAATGGGCGCTAATCGAGTGCATGTATTATTAAATTATTTTATTTATATGATTGGGTTTATATTTGCTAATGTAGTATTTTCAAATAAAATAGGGCATAAAAATGGGTATTGAAAAAGATTTTAAATTTTAGTATTAAAATCTAAAGAATTATCCATACCTTTGCCGTCCAAAATTAAGGATTATGGCAAGAGTATGTCAAGTGACAGGAAAGAAACCGATTACAGGAAACAAGGTTTCACATTCCAATATCAAAACGAAGCGCAGGTTTTTACCAAATTTGCAGACAAAGCGTTTCTTCTTAGCTGAAGAAGACAAATGGGTAACTTTAAAAGTTTCTTCAGAAGCTATCAGAACCATCAACAAAAATGGTTTGTATAGCGTTGTAAAAGAATTACGCGCAGCAGGAGAAAAAATTTAATTAGCGTTTTTTAAAATAACATAAAATGGCAAAGAAAGGTAACAGGGTTCAAGTAGTATTGGAATGTACCGAGCATAAAACTAGTGGCGTAGCAGGTACAAGTCGTTATATTACTACCAAAAACAAAAAAAATACGCCTGAGCGTATGGAGTTAAAGAAGTACAATCCTATTTTGAAAAAAGTAACTGTACACAAGGAAATTAAATAGTAAATTGATTGAATCGAATGATATTCGGTTAAATCTTAAAAATATACAAAATGGCAAAAGCAGCTAAAACCGCGATTAAGACAAAAGACCAAAAAGCAGCAGCTGAGGCAAAGAACTGGACAAAAGTAATCCGCACATTACGCAGTCCTAAAACAGGTGCTTACACTTTTAAAGAAGCAATGGTTCATAAGGATAAAATTGCTGAGCACTTGGCGGCTAAATAGTCTTTCCAGCGGTTTAAAATAATTCAAAGCTGTTCTGTTTATCCGGAACGGCTTTCTTATTTTATAAATGAAGGTATATTGTTTTTGATTTATTAATTTAAAATTACAAATTAATATTATGGGTTTATTTGATAAAATTTTTGGTAAAAAGCAACAGCAGGAATCACTTGATCAGGGGCTGCAAAAGACCAAAGAAGGTTTTTTTGAAAAAATTGCCAAAGCTGTTGCCGGTAAAAATACCATTGATGATGATGTGCTCGATGATGTTGAAAATGCATTGGTAAGTGCAGATGTAGGTATTACAACTACGGTTAAGATCATTGAACAATTAGAAAAAAGGGTTGCCAAAGACAAATACCTGAACGCTGCAGAATTGAACACGATCATAAAAGAGGAAATTCAGCATGTATTGGTTTCTTCGTCACAAGACAATTCTTATGCTAACTATGAATTGCCATCGGGACACAAGCCGCATATTATTTTAGTAGTAGGAGTAAATGGTGTAGGTAAAACCACCACCATCGGTAAACTAGCACATAATTTTTCATTAGCCGGAAAGTCAGTATTGTTAGGTGCTGCAGATACTTTCAGAGCCGCAGCGGTGGATCAATTGACAATTTGGAGTGAACGTACCAATGTACCTATCGTAAAAAAAGAAATGGGCAGTGATCCAGCATCTGTTGCTTATGATACGGTCATCAGTGGGGTTGCGAAAAATTCTGATGTCATATTAATTGATACTGCTGGTCGATTACACAACAAAGCACATTTGATGGATGAGTTGTCTAAAATTAAAAGAGTGATTCAGAAAGTTGTGCCCGATGCACCACATGAGGTGTTGCTGGTATTGGATGGAAGTACCGGTCAAAATGCATTGGAACAAGCGAAACATTTTACTGCAGCAACAGATGTAACGGCATTGGCTGTTACAAAATTAGATGGAACTGCAAAAGGCGGAGTAGTACTAGCCATTGCAGACCAATTTAAAATTCCGGTTAAATTTATCGGGGTGGGTGAAAAAGCTACAGATCTTTTGGTTTTTGATAAAAAAGAATTTGTTGAACGATTATTCAGCATTGGAGTTTAATCGTTTTCTTTTTTTCTTTGAATAATGGGTTAAAAGGAAGAAGCCCCTAAGACTAGGGGCTTCGATTACCAAAACTAACTGCTTATGAGAAATTCTTAGATTAATAATTCCATCACAAACATACTATCACTTTCTATTTCAGGTTGTTAACTTTAAGGTAATAATTCATTAAGAATATGTTAATACCTGCCTGTATAAATTCATACTAGGGAAGGTAAAAATCAAAAAATTTTTTGATTATGCTAAAAAATATTTTAAGCAAAAGTTTTGATTAACAAGATAGCTAAACCATAGATGGCTGTAGTGATAAATATACCCTTTGCTGTTTTGTCTTTATGTGAATTGATATATAGGGTAAATATTACGGCATTTGCTAGTAAAGAAATGGTTAAGCCTGCGGATAATGTTCTGAATCCAGGTTCTACAAATAAGAACTGGAAAAACTCTTTGATTGAAAAAATTCCGAATTTATAAGTTTTGAATAAAAGTAATCCGAAAATAGGTGCGACTGTTCCTAAAATAAGGCCAAGTTTGGTGTTGTCTTTCGTAATTATCATTTGAACAAGTTGCTTTTTTCTAATTGTGTTTTAAGTGTATAGTTGGTAAGGTCAAATTGAACAGGCACAACACTTACATAATTATTTTTCAGTGCCCAAACGTCCGTGTCTTTTCCTTTGTCAAAGTTTTTGAATATGCCGGTAAGCCAGAAATATTTTTTTCCTTGCGGGTCTATGCGTTCGTCAAAAGCCTCGTCGTATTTGGCATAAGATTGTTTACAGATTTTAATGCCTTTGATTTTCTTCATTGGGACTGCAGGAATATTTACATTCAGCAATAAATGCTTGTCCACTTTTTTCATGCGAAGAATTTCTGATACTATTTTATGAACAATTTCTTTTGATGCATCAAAATCAGCATCAAATTTATAATCCATCAAAGAAAATCCGATGCTCGGAATCCCTTCAATAGAGGCTTCCATTGCAGCAGACATAGTGCCACTGTATATTACATTGATAGAGTGGTTCGCACCATGATTGATACCGCTAAGACAGATATCTGGTTTTCTGTGCAGAATTTTATCAACGGCTAATTTAACGCAATCAACAGGAGTACCGCTTGTTTGCCATGCTTCCACATCACCGAAAATATTCAATTTGTTCATTCGAAGGGGAGAGCCAATTGTAATAGCGTGCCCCATACCACTTTGAGGTTTGTCTGGAGCTACCACCACAACTTTTCCCAATCCTTTTACTGCCTCTACCAAACTTCGTATACCCTTAGACGTTATATCGTCGTCATTGGTAATTAGTATGATTGGTTCTTTTTTTTGGGCTATTGCCATGTTGTTTTAATTTTAATTGAACCAGCTCATCATAGGTCTGCCTACAATAGCCTTATTTGGCCAAGGAATGGAAATGATTATCAACAAGATTGCAATACCAAAAAACAGTAGCATTTTCTTGTGTTTAGATTCTGGACTTGCTTTTTTTACTTTGCTTCTTCCGATGTGCACCAGTATTAATGCTACAATCATCATCATACCATGTTCTACAACAAAGAATCTGTTATACGGATCTTTCATTAGTTCACCCATACCTGATTTTATTTTGTCTATCCACCCATTGGTAAACAATAATATCAATCCAAACAATAACTGAACGTCGCAAAAAATCATAAAGAAAAGATTGCTTCGATCATCATTTGAAGAGAATGCTCTTTTAGATATTATTCCGGTTATAGCATTTGCAATAACCCATATTCCGCACAATAAAACTCCCCACCTGATGATGCTGTGTAAAACAAGTATTCCACTCATAATAATTTTTTTACAAAAGTAAGCAGTAAAGATTAATTATTGGCTCTATTGCTGATTTTAAATAAGCAGGTTAGGTAATATGAATATGTACTAAAAAAATATTTTTTTTGGCAAACTAAAAAGTTTAGTATATTTGTGCTAACCAAATTAGTTTAATTATGTCAAAAGCTGGATTAAACCTTAAATACCTTCGCAAATTGCGGGGTTGGACGCAAGAAGAATTTGCAAATAAACTTAACATCAAACGCTCTCTTATCGGGGCTTATGAAGAAGAAAGAGCAGACCCGAGAATAGAAGTTTTGGAGACAGTAGCTTCCATGTTTAAGCTTACATTGGATGAGTTACTGTTAAAGGATTTGTCCAATTCAATTAACACAGGTAGCTATCTTCAGAAAAGAAGAATGCAAAAGATGCTTTCTGCGGATCGAAACATCATACATTTTGTTCCGGTAAAAGCTGCTGCCGGTTATCTTGCTAGTTATGCTGATGCTGAATTCATAGATGAATTAAACACATTTACATTACCAATGCTCACTGGAGGTAATTACAGGGCCTTTGAAATTATTGGTGACAGTATGTTGCCAACTCCAAGTGGTAGCATTATCGTGGGAGAAAAAACAGAATCTTTGGACGATGTAAAAAATGGGCAGGCTTATATTGTAGTCAGCAGGAATGAAGGAATAGTTTATAAGCGTATCCAAAAAAATAGTCGTGCTAAAAATAAAATTACTTTAGAAAGTGATAACCCCAATTATCAACCTTATCAAATCAATGCTGAAGATATTGTAGAGCTTTGGCAAGCCCAGGTTGTTATTGGTAAAGTTGCCATGCAACAACGTTGGGATGTAAATTCTTTGGCCAATTTGGTCAACAATTTACAAGATCAGGTAAGTACACTTAAAAAGAAAATGAATTAATAAGTTTTAAGCTATTATCGTTAAAAAGTAATTATGGAAGGATAAGTAATGTTTGTTTAAAATTCATTTAGGTAATATAATGAAAACAAAAATTCAAATGTTGTTCATTACTTGTGCAAAAAAGTAATGAACAATAAACTATAAAAATGAATTCATCCAATTAATTTCAAGAAACAATTAGATACATCGCTAACAATTAAAAAAAACAGTTATGATTAAATTACAGGTTATTGGAAATTTAGGAAAAGATTGCAACGTAAAAGAAGTGAACGGCAAAAATGTAATCAACTTCAGTGTTGCTCATTCAGAGCGTTACAAAGACAGTCAGGGTAATCAAAAAGAAAGAACAACATGGGTAGAATGCGCTTATTGGACAGATAAAACAGCCATCTCGCAATATCTTACAAAGGGACGAACCGTATATGCTGAAGGAGCTCCTGAAGCAGATCCATACACGAATAAAGAAGGACAGGCTGCTGCCACTTTGAGAATGCGTGTTCAAAATGTTCAATTGTTGGGAAACAATAATTCATCAGATTCTAATAACAACAATCAGCAGAATGCAACCGGTGCTGCGCCAATGCAAAAGCAAGACTCAGCAAGTTTATCTGAGGATGAAGTAACTCCATTTTAAACAATCGGTATAAATTAAACTTCTTATTGATTGTTTTAATTTTTTATTCTGAAGCCTGCGTAAATCGCGGGCTTTTTTTATAAATTACACTCTTTACTTTATCAGACATTACCATATACCTTCTACAAATGAAAAAAAATAAATTTCTTTTTATACTTCTATTAATCTCAACGCAGATTTACTCCCAAAAAAATTACACCCAATATGTAAATCCATTTATTGGTACAGGGGGTCATGGACATACATATCCTGGAGCAACATTGCCTCATGGTATGGTTCAATTAAGTCCTGATACCCGGTTGCAAGGATGGGATGGTTGTAGTGGATATCATACATCTGACAGCTTTATTTATGGTTTTTCTCATACGCATTTAAGCGGCACAGGCTGCAGCGATTATGGGGATGTACTTTTAATGCCTGGAAATGGTGCTGTTTCTCCTGAAAATGGATATTATGGATCTTCATTTTCTCATCAGCAGGAAACTGCTTCGCCGGGATATTATAGTGTAAAATTGTTGGATGATAACATTGATGTAGAGCTTACTGCAACAACAAGGGTGGGTATTCATCATTATACATTTAAAAATAATCATGGCAAGTATGTTATTCTAGATTTAAAACATCGGGATGAAGTGATTGAATCATCTTTGAAAATTGAAGATAGCTTCACGGTAACGGGTATGCGAAGAAGTAAGGCATGGGCAGATAATCAGTATGTTTATTTTGTAATGAAATTTTCTCAGCCGATAAAAATGTCGGGAATTTGGCAAAACGATTTTGTAGTTAAAGATGTAAGTATTAATGAAGCCACAGGAAAAAATATAAAATCTTTTTTCAGATTTGCAGACGCCGGGGATAATGACTTGTATGTACAAGTAGCTTTGTCGCCTGTTAGTATCGAAGGCGCTAAAAATAATTTGCAAGCCGAAGTAGCTACAAAAAAATTTAATGAGATAAAGAAAAATGCTGAAAATATTTGGAATCAGGAGCTTTCAAAAATTGAAGTAACAGTTTCCAATCTTGAAAAAATGAAAATTTTCTATACTGCTTTGTATCATACTGCTATTGTTCCAAACATAAATATGGATGTAGATGGTCAATACAGAGGTCGAGACAATGAAATTCATAAAGCAGATGGGTTTGATTATTATTCGGTGTTTTCATTATGGGATACCTATCGTGCCGCACATCCTTTATATACAATCATTGATAAAAAAAGAACGCTTGATTATATCAAAACTTTTTTAGTACAGTATCAGCAAGGAGGCAGATTGCCGGTTTGGGAGCTTTCATCTTGTGAAACAGATTGTATGATAGGCTATCACAGTATTCCGGTAATAGCGGATGCTTATTTAAAAGGGATTCGTGGGTTTGATGTCAACCTTGCTTTAGAGGCGATGTTGGCAAGTGCAAATGCAAATCGATTTGGGTTGGAATCATATAAATTCAATGGAATGGTATTGTCTGATGATGAACACGAAAGTGTGAGCAAGACGCTTGAATATGCTTATGATGATTACTGTATTGCCCTTTTTGCAAATGAAATTGGAAATAAAGAGGTGTATAAACAATTTATAAAAAGAGCACGTTATTATCAAAATTTATATGATTCATCTACCGGTTGTATGAGACCTAGAAAAAATGGAGACTGGTTAAGTCCCTTTGATCCAAAGGAAGTCAACAATCATTTTACAGAAGCAAACAGTTGGCAGTATTCATTTTATTTTCCGCAGGATATCAATGGTTATATTGAAATGATTGGGGGTAGAAAAAAGCTGGAGAATAAGCTAGATCAGCTCTTCAATGAAGTTTCTGTAACAACCGGAAGAGAACAGAGTGATATTACTGGATTAATTGGGCAATATGCTCATGGAAATGAACCGAGTCATCATATCATTTACTTATACAACTACACAGACAATCCTTATAAGACACAATTTTTCGCAAATAAAGTGATGAATGATTTTTATAAGAATGAGTCGGATGGATTAATTGGAAATGAAGATTGTGGTCAAATGTCTGCCTGGTATGTGTTGAGCGCCCTTGGATTTTATCCAGTTAATCCTTGCGGAAATAAAATGATGATTGGCAGTCCTCAGTTTAATAATGCCATTATTCATTTGGAAAATGGTAATACATTTTCAATCAAAGCAGACAATCTGAATCGTAATAATTATTTTGTTCAGTCAGCTTCTTTACAAATGAATAGCAATCCTATTGAAAAAAAATGGAAGAAATCTTTTTTATTATTTAGTGATATTAATAATGGAGGGATGGTGCATTTTATTATGGGATCAACTCCTGTGAATTATTTTACTGAGCCAAACAAAGAAGAATCGATGTCTCATATCAAGGATGCATCATTGGTATTGAATCCCATTATTAGTGGAGGAGGAATCTCATTCAGGGAAAGTAAAAAAATAGAAATAAAATCTCTTCAAAAGAAAACTATTATTTACTACACTTTGGATGGTTCAATTCCTGATAAAAATAGTTATAAGTATACAATGCCTTTTACAATTGACAACAGTGTAACTGTTAAAGCAATTGCAGTTGATAAAAAAGGTAACAAGAGTTTTGTAACCACTTCGGTATTTAAAAAAATGAAAAATGATTGGGATGTTAAACTGAATACGTTGTATGAACAGCAATATGATGGAGGCGGTGCATTGGGTTTAATTGATGGGGTATTTGGTACACTAAACTGGAGAATGGGCAATTGGCAGGGTTATCAATCCAATAACGTAGATGTAATTATTGATTTGAAAAAAAGTAAAGAGCTATCCAAGCTAACTGCAAATTTTTTACAGGACACCCGTTCCTGGATAGTGATGCCGAAGTCATTGGTTGTTGAAGTATCCAATGATGGTAAGCAATTTACAGAAGTTTATCGTGAAAATAATTATTTGCCGATTGAAGATCTAAATTCTCAAATCAAAACGATTGCAGCAACATTTTCAAAACAATATGCACGATATATTAGATTGAAGGCGGAGCAATATGGTAAGCTCCCTTCGTGGCATGAAGGAGCTGGTGGAGACACGCATATTTTTATTGATGAAATAGGGGTGGAGTAAAAATTTAAAAACAGACTTCACAGTCTGTTTTTAAATTTTTACTGTTCAACAGTTCAACGCTTCGCGTGTTTAACGGTTTAATAGTTCAAGGTTCAACAGTTCAATACGCTGCGCTGGTTTAAAGGTTAAATTTGATAGAGTCTTTTAAGAAATACTACAATTACATATTCGTTCGCTTGCAGCATAATGAACAAAAAGCGAAGCTATAAGCGTGTGAATGATTGCCTGCTTTTTGGAATGGTGCCCGCAGGGCAATGCCTTAAGCGAACTTGATTTTTTTCTCCCTTTTTTGATCAAGCAAAAAAAGGATGGCCTAGCGGCCATGGAGCGAAAGAAGCATATTAAATCATTAATTGAAAAAGGAAAAATCCCTTAACCTATGGAAAATCACCAATCGCAGACCGGCGCTATTAAACGGTTTAATTCGCTACGCGTGTTCAACGGTTCAAGCCACTTCGCGTGTTTAACGGTTCAATGTTTAATGGTTTAATAGTTTAAGGTTATGTCTTGTACTGAAATAGGTTGACAAACCGTTGAACCGTTGAACCGTTGAACCCTTGAATCGTTGAACTTCTCTAATCCTTCAACTTGCTATTCCTCTTACTATAACCAAAATAAAAAATAAATCCTACAGCCAGCCATCCAAATAATCTTAACCAGTTGGTCCAGCCTAAGCCATATATCATAGCTGCACAAACAATGATTCCAAGAATGGGGACAATAGGAACTAATGGTGTTTTGAATTGTCTCGGCAACTCAGGGTTTGTTTTTCTTAAAATTATAACCGCAGCACATACAAGAATAAATGCAAACAAAGTTCCTATGCTGGTCATGTCGCCCACAATATCTCCGGGAACAAATGCAGCAAACGCACCTACTAAAATCAGGATAATTAAATTTGCTTTATAAGGTGTTTGGAATTTTGGATGAAGGGTACTCAATGACGTAGGAAGCAATCCATCCTTACTCATGGAATAAAAAACACGGCTTTGTCCAAGTAACATTACAAGTATTACGGAAGAGAATCCCGCAAGTATAGCAACAGTAACCAATTTTCCCAACCAATGATAACCTGGCATAAATTTATTAATGGCAGCCACTACAGAAGCTTCTCTGCCGTCTGTTCTGAAGAATTCTACAGGAGCCAAACCAGTAAGCACGTGAGCAAATAATATATACAACACAGTGCAAACTGCCAAAGAGCCAAGTATTCCGATAGGCATAGCCGTTTTAGGATTTTTAGTTTCCTGAGCAGCCGTGCTTACAGCATCAAATCCAATGAATGCAAAAAATACTACACCCGCAGCTCCAAGAATTCCTAAGATGCCGCCATAATTGTGGTTGATACCCTGATGATCGGTATATATAGAAGGTTCTGGAATATAAGGAGCATGATTACTGCTGTTTATAAATCCCCATCCTAAAATGATAATCAATATTACGATGGATACTTTTGTTATAACGATTAATCCATTTACAAAAGCGGATTCCTGGGTTCCTTTTATCAATAATAAACTCAAGGCAGTTACTATACCCAAAGCCGGAAGATTGATTATTCCTGTATGTATCACTCCAGCAGCATCTGCAACAGAATGTTCAAATGGCGAATGACACCATTCATAAGCAATGGGTTTCCAATGCAATACTTCAACCAATAAGTTATTTAAATATTCACTCCAGGCAATTCCAACAGTTGCTGCACCAACAGCATATTCCAGTATAAGATCCCAACCAATGATCCAGGCAAGCAATTCACCCATGGTAGCATAAGTATAAGTATAAGCACTTCCGGAAATTGGTATGGAAGAAGAAAGTTCTGCATAACATAAGCCTGCTAATGCACAGCCGATGGCCGCAATGATAAAGCCCAGCGTTACTGAAGGTCCTGCATTTTGAGCAGCAGCAGCAGCAGTTCTTACAAATAAGCCGGCACCAATAATAGCCCCAATTCCAAGTGCAACAAGCGATCCGGCACTTAATGTTCTTTTCATGCCTTTTTCAGCATCTGATGCTTCGTTTAATAGCAGGTGTAATGGTTTTTTAGTAAATAATCCCATAACAAGAATTTAGTTTTAATGAATTATGCTGAAAAATAAGGAATTATTGATTACAATAGCAAAAGATTTATTAACTAATGATGATAATTCTAATTTTTAAACTTCAAATACCTATTCAGTATAAAATATTATATTGCAAAACCAAAAAATAACTATGCAAGGCTCAACCAATTCAAAACAGAAATCTAACAGACTTACATTATATATTATCTTGGCAATGTTGTCGGGAATTTTTGCCGGTTATTTGATTCATGAAAATGCTTCACCGGAATTCATTAAAGATTTTTCTCCCAAAATTAAATTACTTGCTACCATATTTTTAAGAATGGTGCAGATGATCATTGCGCCATTAGTGTTTTCAACGCTTGTTGTAGGTATTGCCAAGTTGGGAGATTTGAAAGCAGTGGGCAGGGTTGGAGGAAAAGCAATGATATGGTTTATTTCTGCCTCGCTTATAAGTTTGACATTGGGACTCATTTTAGTTACGATAACCAAACCGGGAATTGGAGTCAATATTTCTAATGCTGATGTAGAAGGAGCAAAGGATTTGATAGGAAAAACCAAAGAATTTTCAATCGATAAATTCGTAGAACATGTTTTTCCCAGAAGTGTGATGGAAGCCATGGCTAATAATGAAATACTTCAATTGGTTATATTTTCTATTTTCTTTGGAGTAGCTCTTACAGCAATTGGTAAAAAAGGAGAAAATATCATCCATGCTTTGGATTCATTGACGCATGTTGTTCTTAAGATGGTTTCTTATGTAATGAAGTTTGCGCCTATTGGTGTTTTTGGTGCAATGACAGGTGTGATTGCAATGAAAGGTCTTGGAATATTAAATACCTACGCTTATTACATAGGTTCCTTTTATGCAGGGTTGGTTGTACTGTGGTTATTGCTTTTAATTGTTGGTTACATTATACTAAGACAACGATTATTTGTTTTGCTCAAGAGATTATCCAATCCAATGGCAATTGCATTCAATACAGCCAGCAGTGAAGCTGTTTTTCCAAAACTGGTAGAAGAAATGGAACGTTTTGGATGTAATAATAAAATTGTGTCTTTTACTTTGCCTTTGGGTTATTCTTTTAATTTAGATGGCAGTATGATGTATATGACATTTGCAAGCATGTTTATTGCACAGGCTTATAATATCACTTCCATAACAGATCATCTCGGAACGCAGATTGTGATGTTGTTGGTTTTTATGTTGACAAGTAAGGGTATTGCGGGAGTTCCAAGAGCTTCATTGGTAGTGGTTTTGGCTACTGGTGGGATGTTTGGAATTCCGCCTGAAGGAATAGGCCTTGTGTTAGCCATTGATACTTTTTGCGATATGGGTAGAAGCATGACCAACGTGTTAGGAAATGCGCTTGCTACAGCTGCAGTAAGTAAATGGGAAGGGGCTTTGACTCATGAATGAAATATTGAGTGATAAATAAAATAAAAAAATGTTCTAATTAAAATAAATCTCTGATAATATGCTACTTTCAATTTTACTAGATTTTCAATGGATTCATTTATTGCAGCCTCAATGGTATATAGAAAATGGTGGACTTTGGTTTATCCTTCTGGTGGTGTTTGCAGAAACGGGTTTATTTGCAGGTTTTTTCTTGCCAGGTGATTCTTTATTGTTTGTTACAGGAATCTATAGCAGTGATTTAATTTCCTCCGCACTTGGATTTTCAACCAACAGTTCTGTTATTGATCTCTTGATATTAGGGATTTTGATTTCAATTGCCGGTATTATTGGAAATTCTGTTGGGTATTGGTTTGGAAGAAAAAGCGGCCCGTTTTTGTTTGAAAGAAAAGATACTTTATTGTTCAAGAAGAAATATTTATATCAGGCAAAAGATTTTTATGATAAGCATGGTGGCGGTGCGATTATAATGGCAAGGTTTCTTCCCATTGTTAGAACTTTTGCACCTATTGTTGCGGGTATCGTTCAGATGGATAGAAAGAAGTTTTCATTTTTTAATATCATAGGAAGTATTGCATGGGTATTTACCATGATTATTGCTGGGCATTACCTGCAAAGATTTATTTACAACTCTTTTGGTTTTGATTTAAAAAAGCATTTGGAAGTAATTGTTATTGGAATTGTATTGGTAACAACGCTACCTGTTATTTTCAAGTTGGTAACAGGGGAAAAGAAAAAAGAAGAAACTGAATAATATTTTTATGTCTGCCAAACAAAAATCAATTTTTAGTATTGCTGTCATTGTAGCTGCGTTGGGGTATTTTGTTGATATATATGATTTGTTGCTGTTCAGTATCATCAGAATGCCAAGTTTGGAATCCTTAGGCCTTAACAGTGATCAGGTGAAGATAGAAGGGGAGGAGATATTGATGTGGCAAATGACGGGACTGTTAATTGGAGGTATTATTTGGGGAGTAATGGGAGATAAAAAAGGCAGGTTGAGCGTGTTGTTTGGATCGATATTATTGTATTCTATAGCCAATATTCTGAATGGCTTTATTCAAACAGTTGAACAATATAAATGGATTAGATTTATTGCAGGTCTTGGATTGGCTGGGGAATTGGGTGCCGGCATTACATTGGTTTCAGAGTTGGTAGCAAAGGAAAGAAGAGGAATTGCAACGTCATTGGTTGCAGGCATTGGACTCACAGGTGCCATTGCCGCTTTTATCATAAAAGAAAATTTTGATTGGCGCGTTTGTTATTTTATTGGTGGTGGAATGGGATTGATTTTATTGCTGCTACGTGTGTCTGTTTTTGAATCTGGTATGTATCAGCAAATCAAAGATGCAAAAGTTCAAAAAGGAAATTTTTTAATGCTGTTCAATAGCAAAGACAGACTAAAAAGATATTTCTTAAATATTTTGATTGGTTTGCCTACTTGGCTAGTGATTGGTTTGTTGATTACTTTTTCGAATGAGTTTGGTAAACAAATGGGTATCAAAGAAAAAATTGATCCGGGTAAATCAATCATGTTTGCCTATGTATTGATTTCAATAGGAGATATTTTGATAGGGTTTATTAGCCAGTGGTTGAAAAGCAGAAAATTGGCTTTGTATATCTTTTATGCAATTACTATTTTATTTATTGTGTTGTTTTTTACTGCTCAATGGAATGGGAGTGCAGCAGGTATGTATTTGATATGTGCAGGCCTTGGATTGGGAACTGGTTTCTGGGCCATATTTGTGACGATGGCTGCAGAACAATTCGGAACAAACCTGAGGGCAACTGCTACCACAACTGTACCTAATATGGTTAGAGGAATGCTTGCAGTGGTGATACTGCCTTTATTTAAATTACTTAGAAATTATACTTCGTATTATGATGCAGGGTGGATAACGGCTTTGATTATTATGCTTTTGTCAATCTTTGCAGTCATCAAAATAAAGGAGACATTCGGTAAAGACCTTAATTTTATTGAGGAGTAGTACTCTGCGATTTTTCTGAAATTTCATGGATGGCTTTTATGATTGGAGCTACTTTTATTCGATTCATACAAGCATAGGGTTCCTGTTTATTCTTGCAAGGTTTATTTCCAAATACACTACATGGCCGACATGCAGGAGATGCTTCCGCAGAAATCCAGCTTGACGAATTTGTGCCAATGCCACTGAAACCGAAAAATGGATGTGTAGCTCCCCAAATACTGACAATAGGAACCCCTTGAATGGCCGCCAAGTGCATGTTTGCGCTATCCATACTGATAACTGCTTTCACATGCGACATTAAAGCAACTTGTTGTATAAGATTTAATTGACCGGTTGAATGTGTGTTGGGAAATGACGATTCCCATTTATCGAATTGTTCTGCATTTTCTTTGCCTCCCAATAAAAATACAGTGTAGTTTTTAGATAATGCTTGAATAAGTTCCTCTGATTTACTGAGTGGAAATGATTTGGTTGCATGCTTCGCAAATGGAGCAAAAGCAATAAAGGGTTTTAAGAAATTATTTAAAAATAATGCGGTAATGTTTTTGTCTTCTTCGCTCACAATAACGGAAGGAAAATTAAAATCAGCATTGTTTGTTTTAATTCCTGCTTGATTGAACACCCTTAAATATCTCTCCGTAGTATGAGGAAGTTGATAGAGTTGTTTCGTTTGAATCATTTTTCTTTTAATATCCCGTTCCTTATTAATTTTGAAAATAGGAATAGCGGATAAACGAAAAAAAACACCTAAGATATTTGATCTTAAAACATTGTGAAGGTCTATGACTGCATCAAACTTTTCGTTTTTCAATAATGCTCGATGAAGTTTTTTTAATCCTACAATTCCCTTGTATTGTTTTTTGAAGTCTATACCAATGGGAATCAGGCGTTCTATATTTCCAAATAAGTCTGCAACATTTTTTCCGGTGAGAAAAGTAATTTCCAGATTGGGATTATCTTTTAATACCAGTTTTAACACAGGTAGAGCCATTGCAACATCCCCCATGGCTGAAAATCTTATCACCAAAATTCTTTTCATCTATTTGATTTGAATTTATTTTCTGAAATACTATTGTAGAAAATTGGTAAATGAAACAGGTTGTTTAATTATTGGTAAGATTTTTCTTCTGTCAATCTTGAGCCGGTAATGTTATTGATTTCTTTTTTGACAGCAGCTCTTTCATCATTGGTCATGTAAACACTTCTAGCAGTTTGAATAAACGCTTCACCAAAATTCTTGGTTTTTTCAAAAACTCTGCAGTCGTCTTCTATATCCCAAAGTTTTTCATTGATGCTATACAATTGTTTATACAAATAATGGTCTTTGTCCATAATATCGTTAACGGCTTTATTCAGTATTTCCCATTCGGCCTCTAAATTTTTTCTTTTGGCAAGGTCTTCAATTCTGGACAATTTAATTTCGATAATAGTTAGTTTGTCTACAATTTCCCCGTTTGAAACTTCAATTAGCATATTATAAATTTATGAATAAAGGTAAAAAAAAATGCGGAATGATCGTTTTAAAAGAAAGTAAAAAAGGACATGAAATTCTAAAATTGGAGTTTATTTTTTAACTATAAAAACCGGAATATCTAAAGCATGTCTTACTTTATTAATGCTGGATCCATAAATAAAGTCCTTTAATCCTTTATGTCCATGAGCACCAATAATTAGCAAATCTGCTTTTTCTTCAAGTACAATTCGTGTTATTTCTTTTACGGTTTCTTTAAATCCAAGAATACCTTTTGCTTCATATCCTTTAGATTTTATTTTTGCTACAAGCATATTCAATCTTTCCTGATCTTTTTTTGTTTCATAATCATCGGTCTCTTTTCCATGAAGTTTTGAAGTGGCAGTTTCCACAACATGAATGAGAATAAATTCTTTATTGATTCCGGCCTGTCCGATGGCGTTTGAAATAAGTTTAAAGTCATTATCGCTGAAATCAAGTGCTATGGCTATTTTTTGGTAAACAGGTATGGATAATTCTTCATTGTTGTTTATGGATGGGTGCATTTCAATAGACGCTGAAAT
Source organism: Chitinophaga pinensis (assembly GCA_945872815.1). Taxonomy (GTDB): domain Bacteria; phylum Bacteroidota; class Bacteroidia; order Chitinophagales; family Chitinophagaceae; genus Ferruginibacter; species Ferruginibacter pinensis_C. Next base: position 3,764 of record CAMCAY010000023.1, on the reverse strand, counting down.
ATTTTTCTTTGAAATCAGAGGAAATAATATCACATACAGCAGCAATAAAATGAAGAGAATTATTGAAAGAATAATGCATGCTTTTATAGTAATATTTTGTGAGTCAATCCAATAAGATTGAATTTCACCGTAAATCATTTTAAAATTCAGTAAAATCAGTATAACGGCAAAAAGCCAGGACAATAATTTTGTTTTTGCAGAGATGGCAAATTCCTGCATTTTGTTTTTATCACTTACAAAATGTATCAACGGAATAATAGCAAAAGCTAATTGAATGCTTAATATCACTTGGCTGAAAATCAATAAACTGTCAATTTTTTCTTCACCCGATAAAGCAATGAATATTATTGCTGGCACGATGGCTGCTAGTCTGGTAATCAATCTGCGCATCAATGGATTGATACGAATTTGAAGATATCCTTCCATGACGATTTGACCCGATAAGGTGCCTGTAATAGTAGAGCTTTGACCGGAAGCAATCAATGCAACTGCAAATAAGGTTGAGGCGATTTTAGTTCCCAATAATGGAGATAAAAGTGAATGCGCTTGTCTTATTTCACCCACATCAGTTCTGCCTGTTTTATAAAAAACGGTTGCTGCCAAAATAAGGATGGCGGCATTAATGAAAAATGCCAGATTCAGTGCAATGGTGCTGTCAACAATACTCATTTTTATGGCATGTCTGATCCCTTTGGTTGTCCTTGATATTTTTCTGGTTTGTATTAACGCAGAATGTAAATATAAGTTATGAGGCATCACCGTGGCTCCAATCATTCCAATGGCAAGATACAAAGCTGTTTCTTTTGGAAGCTTTCCGACAATTCCTTCATTTCTATAAAGTTGATCAGCATCAGGCAATGAAGGGATAAATCCCTTGAGGATATCATGAATAGAAGGGTTGGCTAAAAATATATTAATCAGAAATGAGACGCCAATGATGCCTATTAAAATAATAATAAATGCTTCAATTTTTCGAATACCCAGTCTTTGAAGATACAGAAGAAAAAAAGTATCCAGCACGGTAATACTAACGCCAATAAACAAAGGAAGCCCAAATAAAAGTTGTATTCCTATGGCCATTCCCAAAACTTCTGCTAAATCAGTCGCCGCTATAGCGATTTCAGCAAGCAGCCATAAAATAAAATTAACTGATTGCGGATAGGCCTCTCTGTTAGCTTGTGCCAAATCTCTTCCTCTTACTATTCCTAATCTGGCACTTAGGCTTTGTAAAAGAACTGCCATTAAATTACTTGCCAGCAAAACCCAAATTAAAGTAAAACCGTACTTGCTTCCTCCGGCAATATCTGTAGCCCAGTTTCCCGGATCCATATATCCCACACTCACCAGATAAGCAGGACCTATAAATGAAAAAATTTTTCTCCATCCTTTTTGCTTAGATGTAGTATCTATGCTTTCATGTATGTTATCCAGTGATTTATTCTGTAGCATCTTTTCTTTGAATAAAATTACTATTTGATTACAAAAATAATTAATTAATCTTAGACGTACCATTATTTTTAGATATTGAAGTGATAAACACGTCTATTTATGTAATGTAGTTTTTGACAATCAGTATTTATATCATTTTTTTGGATTAAATTTCATAATAATATTGTTGGAATTAAAAATAGCTGAATGAATTTTAATCGTTACGAAGTACCATATCCTGTAAACGAGCATTATAGAAGTAAAGTGGTTTATTTTTCCATGGAGTTTGCCATTCATCAGCCACTAAAAATTTACAGCGGTGGACTTGGTTATTTAAGTGGCAGTCATCTTCGCAGTGCTTACGAACTCAAACAAAACCTCATTGGAGTTGGAATTTTATGGAAATACGGTTATTATGATCAGTCGAGAAATCAGGATCAAACCCTTCAAATTCAATGGAATGAGAAGATTTATAATTTCCTGGAAGATACCGGAGTCATGTTTCAGATTGAAATACATGGTCATCTTGTTTGGGTAAAAGTACTTTACCTAAATCCTGAAACTTTTAAATCAGCACCTCTTTTTTTACTGACAACAGATATTCCGGAGAATGATTATGTTTCTCAAACCATTTCTCATCGGTTATATGATGCCAATGTAGCTACTAAATTGGCTCAGTTTATTTTATTGGGTGTTGGGGGAGCTAAACTGGTTGATGTGTTAAATTACAATCCTGATGTGTATCATTTAAATGAAGCCCATGGTATCAGTGCTGCATTTTATCTTGAAAATAAATTGGGTAGCAGAGATGCAGTTAAACAAAAACTTGTATTTACAACTCATACACCTGAAGAAGCGGGTAATGAAAAACACGATTTCAACTTATGTGAAAAAATGGGTTATTTCTGTGGCATGCCTTTAAGTGAAGTCAAAAAAATTTCTGATGATTCTGAAGTTATGTTTAATCACTCATTGGCTGCATTACGCTTCGCCAGGAAAGCTAATGCAGTGAGTAAACTACATGGAAATGTAAGTAAAAGAATGTGGGAGTATCACAATGATATTTGTAATATAACATCAGTCACTAATGCTCAAAATTGGGAATATTGGTCAGATAAACAACTATATACTTTAATGGAGGCAGGTGAGGATAATAAGTTTATTACTCATAAAAAATCCTTGAAAAAAATTGCGATGGAAATTGTTGCTGATCAAACTGGTAAAATATTTGATCCTAATATATTAACCATAGTTTGGGCAAGAAGATTCGCAGGATATAAAAGAGCAGATTTAATTGCTAGAGACAGAGATCGGTTTGCTTCTTTGTTGAACAATAAAAAATATCCTGTTCAGATGATATGGGCTGGTAAGCCCTATCCATTGGATTATCCCGCAATCGGGGAATTTAATTACTTAATTAATTTGACTAAAGATTTCCATAACGCTGCAGTTTGCATTGGTTATGAACTAACATTGAGTAAACAACTAAAGCAAGCCGCTGATGTTTGGCTCAACAATCCAAGGGTTCATCGCGAAGCAAGCGGAACCAGTGGTATGTCAGCCGCAATGAATGGCGCTGTTAATGTTAGTACCAATGACGGTTGGATAAGAGAATTTATTGATCATGGTAACAATGGCTTTGTTGTCCCGTTGGCTAATTATGATGATATGTCTTTGCAGGATCAGGATCAATATGATACGGATAAATTATTTGATATCCTGGAAAATGATATCATACCAATGTATTATGATAACTATAATCAATGGCTAAAAATTATCCAAAAAGGCATGCAAGACGTACGTTGGCAATTCGACAGCAATAGAATGGCCATAGAATATTACGAGATCTTGTACAAATAAAAAAGTGTCGTGAAGTTTTTTATTTGGGGGTATATGTTACAATTGTTTTCCCCTTGGAGCTTATTTGCATTTGTTGTCCCATCATATCCATTGAATTATTCATGTCCATATCGCTGCTAGATTCGATAACAAGACCTGTTTGAATATTAACTTTCATTACACCTTTAACTTTAGTATCCATGGTCATATTCATAGCCATACCCTGAACCTCTTGCTCTACTGTACCCGTTGTTGTTCCTGATATTTCAAGGGTTGCACTTGACTGTTCAATTGACTTGAGGGTGTATTTCTTTTTAGTGGTCAAACCTTTGTTAGTGGTGGTAACCTCCCAGTTGTCTCCGATTTTCTTATCAGAAGGGATAATTAAAAATGCATCAGCAGGACCCTGACCATCCTTTTCACCCGCCATGAAACTTAATCCGCCAGACTTAGATTCGCCTTCATCTGTTTTTTCATTCAGTAATTGGCAAACTCCT
>CAMCAY010000022.1 GCA_945872815.1 Chitinophaga pinensis | reverse complement strand
TTTCCTTCTGCAATGATTCCGTCAAAATCAGTAGAAATTACTTCCGCACTGATGTCTCCATCTACCATTTCACAAATAGTCTTATAATGTTGCATTACAGCGGCTTCTCCCTTTATCCCTTCCTTTGCCATTAAAGACGGATTGGTTGTTACACCATCCAAAATACCTAATTCGTGTGCTTCTTTGATTTGAGCCAGATTAGCTGTGTCAATAAAAAATTTCATAAGATTTAATTAAATCAAAATTTTAAAGTGAAAAGTAAAAAACAAATCATTTTTAATTTTTAATTCTACGAAGTTACTAGACTGCTTTATTTTTTCAATAAAAGATTTTAGAAATTTCGGGACATAGGCAAAATAAAAATGGCAAGTTACTTACATCGCACCGCTCAACCATTTACCCTTGCTACCTTCCGGTCCTGGGGGAGTTCAACAGGAGCTGGTCGTATAAGACTTGCCGATGCAAATATAGGAAATTTTTCAGTGCTTTAAAAATGATTGAATTTAAAAACTAAATCCCGGTTTATCCCTGCGTGAATTGATACTAGAAACCCCTATTAATCGGTCGTTTCGGTCGGTAAATGATTTATAATAAACAAGAATAGTGTAGGAATTTTCTGTTTCCCAGTAATTGCCTTCCAATGATTCTAATTGAGAGGGATTGGATCTGTCTACAGTAACATAAGCATAATTATAATATCCTTGTTTAAGTAATGCGTCGCATTGATATTTTCCCATTTCCTCAGAAAACTTCATTTTCCAACGATCATTTATTTGATACCCGGTAAACTGTCCAATGATATATAGGTCTTTATTGTCAAATGGTTTGCCGTTTTTATTTGCAAAAGAAAAATGAATAGTTGCATAATCTGCCTGCCATAATGGATTGATACTTTCATAAGTAACAATATTGTACATCCCATTGTAATCCGAAAAATAAACATATCGCTCCCCTTCTCTGTTGAAATCTGTTTTTAATAACATTTCCTGCTTTCCTTGATTGTATATTCCATTTTCCACTCTGTCAGACAATAATCTAAAACTCCTCATATCAAGCCAGCGCCATTCTTTTCCTCCGGCAAACATTCCCGTATTTTCAGTATTATACTCCAACCGATTACCCCTTACAAATGTAGGTGCAATGTCTCGCTGCGAATTATCCCATCTGTTGTTCTGCAATATGACCACTTTAACTTGTTGTGCCGCACTGAATGAATTGATGTCTTTTATATTGGCATTGAATTTTAATCTTTGATGGGTAGTGAAAAATTGAGGAGTAAATGGCTGAACTACTGCTGCATCTATCAATACTTTCGTTTCCAATACCAGCATTTGTTTTGTAAATACAGTTTTTGAAGTATCCCCATCCAAATATACTTTCAATAAATAATTACCGGATTTAACCGGAATAGAGTTCTGTTCAGGAATCATAGCCTGATAGTGAGTATACCTTGTAAAGGCAACACTTGAATACCTGTAAGTATTGATTCTGTTTTGCGTAAACCCTTTTATATAATCAAATGCGCTCAAATTTACCGGCTTCCAATTATAATCACATAAAACAAATGTGTAGTAGTAATTTTTGTAATCCCCATCCATATCATCAAAATTAAGTTCAATTTTATTTCCTTCCTCAATAGAGTAAACAGGAAGTCCCTGTTGGTTTCCATAAGCATTTAACTGTATCGTTCGAATATTGTTATTGAATATGCGCTCTACATTTTGTGCATTGCTGTGATCAGCAAAAAACATAATTGCAAGGAAAAATAATCTTGAGAGTCCAAAATTGAAATGCATTTAATAATTTTATTAATTTACTTTTGAAAGATAGTAAAATAAATCGTTTGAATCTTGCCTTTTACATAGCAAAAAAAATTGCAAAAAGAAATCAACACTCTTTTTCAAATTTCATCATAAAATTGGCAGTTGCTGCTACATCATTGAGTGTTGCGGTGATGATTGTGGCTTTAAGCTTTGTAAATGGATTCCAACAAACGATCAGCAATAAAATATTCAGCTTTTGGGGGCATGTAAGGGTACTTCAAAATTTAGAAAACAAGGTATCTATTGCCGAGGAATATCCTATATATGAAAATGATACCATTGAAAATTACCTACACAGCTTACCAGATGCTTTATCTGTTGAAAGATATGCAACCAAGTCGGGAATTTTAAAATTTGAAACAGGTATTGAAAGTGTCTTGTTAAAAGGCATCGATCAGTCTTTCAATTTTTCCAGAATGAACTCTTTTTTAAAAGAAGGTAAATGGATCTCATTTAAGGACAGTGGCTATAGTAAAGAAATCAATGTCAGCACTTATACTGCAAACCAATTAAACATAAGCATGGGCGACAGTCTGCTTGTTTTCTTTTTCAGAGAAGACGGAAGTAAAACCGCCAGAAAATTAAAAGTCGTAGGGTTTTTTAAATCAGGTATTGAAGATTATGATAAAAACTTTGCATTATGCGATCTTAATCTGATTAGAAGAATGAATAACTGGGAGATCAATCAGATTGGAGGGTATGAGATATTTCTGCGTGATTATAAAAAAACAGATTCCATTTCAAATAAAATTTATGAAGAACTCCCGCAGGGCTGGTACAGTAAAAGTATAAAGGAAATTTACCCCAATATATTTGACTGGTTAAATTTACAGGGTCAATTAAAAAATATACTGATAGCCATTATGATTGTCATTGCAGTAGTGAATTTGATTACTTGCCTTATTATACTTGTTTTAGACAGAACTTACATGACCGGAACACTAAAAGCCATGGGTGGAAGTGATTGGTTTGTACAAAAGATTTTTTTATACAACACCACTTTGATTGCTTTTACAGGCATCATTATCGGCACAATCATTGGATTATTTTTTTGTTGGCTTCAAGACAAAACCGGTTTCATTACACTTAATGAAGAAGCTTATTTCATATCAAAAGCAGCCGTAGATATTGTATGGTGGCAAATTGTATTGGTGGATTTGATCACTTTATTGTTCTGCTTCATCACACTTATCATACCAACACTCATTATAAGAAAAATATCGCCTGTAAAAGCCATACAGTTCAGGTGATGGAGATCAATACTTAGTTACGACGACATTCATACAATACCAATGCCGATGCTACACCGGCATTCAGCGATTCAGCCAATCCGAAAGTTGGAATGGTTATTTTTTGATCTGCTATTTCAATAAGTTCTGCCGACAATCCGTTAGCCTCATTACCTATCATAATAATACATTCTTTATCCATACTGCATTCATCTAAAGGTGAGCCATTCAAAACGGTTGCATATATTTTTACTTCATGATTTTTCAAAAGCCACTCCTTTACATCAGTATAAATAATATTTACTCGCGAGAGACTTGCCATCGAACTTTGCACAACTTTACTATTGTACATATCCACGGTATTTCTTGAACAAATAACATTTTTTACACCAAACCAATCAGCATTACGGATGATTGTACCCAGATTTCCAGGATCCTGGATCCCATCCAAAACCAACGTGATATTCTTTTTGACATTTATCCTTGTTTCAGGTACCGCTTTTTTAAAAACAGCCACAACATTATTAGGGGTTGTATAATGAGCAATTTTCAACAACTCATTTTCTTCAATGATTTGGATTTTATTTTCCAATGATTGGTATAACTTCTTCTCAAGTGAATGAACCCAGGCAGCTAATGTAAAAATAGTCAAACACTCAAATTTACCGTTCAATAAAAGCTCCTTAACCACTTTGGGTCCTTCACCTATAAATTCACCTAATTCATCTCTGAATTTTTTCTGCTGTAAACTTTGAATATATTTGACAGTCTGTTTGCTTAACATTGACGCTTATTTATGTTAAATATACTTTTTAATAGAATTAAATGTTGTTTTTTCTGGAGCTTACCTTTATTGGTGCTTACAATTGCATCATGTGGAAGACCCTTTGTAAAAAAAGCACCTAAAGATAAATTTTACCTTTATAAAAATAGCATTGAAATCAAAGGTGGCCATTTTTCCAAATCTGAAAAAACCAATTTGATTCAAAAGCTCAATGTACAGCTAGATGATAGTTCAAAAATCAAAATAAGCCAGTACCTGTTTTTTGTAAATATCATCAAACACCCCCTTGATTATGACAGCTCCTCAACAAGAGTATCGGCTGAAAATATGATTGCTTCTTTGTTTCATAGTGGTTATTACAATGCTTATGTCAAGACCAAAACAGATACCATTAAAAGGAAAATCATTGTTCACTATGAAGTAAATACCAGCAACCCAACACTAATAGACACTTTGACCTACCAATTCAAAACATCCGAATTACAAGAGTTAGGAAATTCAATAAAACAGTCCACTTATTTATTAAAAAATACAGCCATTACAAAGATTGGTGTACTTACTGAATTAAATCGAATTGTTGATAGTTTCCGAAACAATGGTTATTATAAATTCACTGCTGCTGATTTAAAAGTTTATGGAGACACAAGTATTGAAGCTCTAACTTCCATATCAGATGACCCTTTTGAGCAGTTTCGATTTATTGCTCATGCTCAGGAAATGAGGGATTCTCCTAAAATAAAAGTCAGTATAGTCATCAATCCTCCAGATGATTATACCAGGCTTAAAAAATATTTTATCAACAACATCATTATTTATCCAGATTTCCCTGTTCAGAAAAATACTAATGACAGCAGTATCAACGCTATCCAAACTAATTATTTCTTATTTAAACAACATCATAAATCATTCAACTTCTCCTTATTCGAAAAATTGATTTCATTTAGAAAGGGAGATATTTTCAGGCAATCTGAATACTATAAGTCCATTTACAATTTATCAAAAACGGGTGCATGGCAAAGTATCAATATTCAAATTGAAGATGACAAAGAAAATGACTCCATGGTGAATCTGATAATTCAGCTGGCCCCTGCCAATAAATTAGGATTTGAAACTGCTCTGGAAGTAAGTTATTCAGCCAGTAACAGTACAAATGTTTTGGGTGGAAATCTATTCGGATTATCTGGAAATATTTCATTAACAAATAGAAATGTTGCCAAAGAGTCTGTTAGAATGGTTCAGAACATTCGTGCGGGAATTGAATTGAATAATAATACAGGAAGTAACAGCAGTATTATCAATTCAAATGAATTGAGTTACAGTAATACCACATCTTTTCCACGATTGCTTTTTCCATTTATTCCTAATCTTTTCAATAAAAAAAATGAGTATAATAACGGAGAAACCTACATTGGGTTACAATCAAATTATATTACCCGCCTGAATTTATTCAAACTTCAATCCACCAATTTGAGTTTTGGCTGGACTGGTTATAATAAAAAGGGATGGAAATGGAATTGGACTTCGCTTAATTTCGGTTACAGCAATCTAATTAACAAGACAGATAGTTTTGAGGCCATATTAACCAAAAATCCATTTCTTCGATCATCCTACAATACTGCATTGGTAAATGGCATGGGAATTAGCTTTTATAAATTGATATCCGGATTGAAGCACCCCAATAGTCAATCAAAAGAATTAAGTATCCGATTTAATGCAGAAGAATCAGGATTAACGTGGGGTTTACTGCCTATTTTCAATAAAAACAAAAGAAGATTCATCAAAGAAGATATTGAGATCAAACACAGTATCCGTTACTCAAAAACGGCATTGGCATTCAGAGGATTTGCAGGAATTGGAATTCCATTAATTGGAACAGACCCAAACAAAACACTTCCTTTATTCAAACAATATTTTGGGGGAGGAAGTAATAGTATGAGGGCCTGGCCTGTAAGGGGTATTGGTCCCGGAGGAAATGCATTGATACCCTATTCTGCCGACAGAACCAATTTCAATGATCGTACAGGAGACATTCAACTTGAAATCAACAGTGAATTCAGGTATGATATTGCTCGTATTATTCCCAATACCCTAACATTGAGAGGCGCCATATTTTCAGACATTGGTAATGTTTGGAATACTAGAAATTCAAAGCTCGACGGATCTGCAGATACATCACAATTTCAGTTTAAAAATATTTACAAGCAAACAGGCATTTCTGCAGGAACAGGATTCAGGCTGGATTTCAACTATTTTATTGTACGATTTGATTTGGGATTCAGAATTAAACGACCAGAATTGTTTTATCAAAATGATGGATGGAAATTGCCGAATATCAATTTAGATGACTGCCTAAAAAAAATATTTACTCGCGGAACCAATGACGAATACAGAAGATGGAGGTATGAAAATTTCAATTTTACTATTGGAATTGGGTATCCGTTTTAAGCGAAAATTATTCAACCTACAATATTTTAATTGCAATTAGCTCAAAGATTCCAAAAAAGAATCTACCGTTAAAGCTCCTTCTTCTCTAAAGTTACCAATTGCAGTTCGGCGCAAACTGCTTAAATAAGCACCACAACCCAAGGCCGCACCAAAATCATGGGCTACACTTCGTATATACGTTCCCGTTGAGCATACAATTTTAAATTCTACTACAGGAAGTTTTATGGAAGTGATTTCAAATGAATGAATGTTGATTTTTCTTGGCTGAAGCTCCACCTCCTCTCCTCTTCTTGCCAATTCATACAATGGTGTCCCTTTCTTTTTAATGGCGGAATATATGGGTGGGATCTGATCTATTTCTCCAATAAAATTCTTTGTTGTATCAAAAATATTTTTTTCAGTTAGCTGTGAAATATCCTTAAAATTTTCCGGATGGCTTTCGAGGTCATAGGTTGGGGTTACTGCACCGAGTGTAAAAGAACCGGTATATTCTTTTACCTGTGCCATGTATTCATTTATTTTTTTGGTAAACTTTCCAGTGCAGATGATTAATAGTCCTGAAGCTAATGGATCTAATGTTCCGGCATGACCTACTTTTTTTATGCGAATCGCTCCTCTTATTTTTCTTACCACATCAAAGGATGTCCAATGCAGCGGTTTATCAATTAATATCACCTTCCCCTCCTCAAACAATACTTTTTTATCAGGTGAAATTATAGGACTGATAACAATTGAACGATAAGAGTCTTGCTCTCCTGTTGCTGCAAGGTGTTTTTGTCTGTAACTTCCTTTATTACTCAAAGTGATTTCATTTTTTAAAATGAATTAATAGGCTCTTGCAAACAAAACTCTTTGAGTGCTTGGATTACCCGTCAATACACATTTCCCCTCTTCCTGTTTATTGTTTAATGGAATACATCTGATGGTAGCTTTCGTCTGTTCCTTAATCTTTTCTTCTGTTTCACTTGTGCCATCCCAATGTGCTGAAACAAACCCTGCCTTGGTATCCAACAACTGAATAAATTCTTCCCAAGAATTAGCTTCTCTGATATTTTCATTTCTGAATGCCAATGCCCTGTTGAAAATATTATGCTGTATCTCTTCCAATAAATTTTTGATGTAGGCAGCCAGTCCGTCAAAAGAAACAACTGATTTTTCCTTGGTATCTCTTCTAGCCAGTTCAACCACATTGTTTTCAATATCTCTCAATCCCATCGCTACCCTTACAGGAACACCCTTTAGTTCATATTCGGCAAATTTCCAACCTGGACGTGCGTTGTCATTGTCATCATATTTTACGGAAATACCTAAAGACTTCAGTTCTTTTATGAGTATAGATACCTTAGCGTCAATTATCGGCTTGCTTTCTTCTCCTTTAAATATTGGTACAATCACTACTTGCAAAGGAGCGATTCTTGGAGGCATAATCAATCCTTGATCGTCGCTATGTGCCATGATCAATGCACCAATCAATCTGGTAGAAACGCCCCAACTGGTAGCCCAAACGTATTCTTGTTTGTTTTCCTTGGTTAAGTATTGTACATCAAATGCTTTGGCAAAATTTTGTCCAAGAAAATGAGAAGTTCCTGCCTGCAATGCTTTACCATCTTGCATCAAAGCTTCAATGCAATAAGTGTCTTCAGCACCAGCAAATCTTTCATTAGCTGTTTTAACTCCTTTGATCACAGGTACTGCCATATAATGCTCAACAAAGTCTGCATATACTTCCAGCATTTTTTTTGTTTCTTCAATTGCTTCCTCTTTCGTTGCATGAGCCGTATGACCTTCTTGCCATAGGAATTCAGCGGTTCTTAAAAACAACCTGGTTCTCATTTCCCAACGAACCACATTGGCCCATTGGTTTACCAGAATAGGCAAATCGCGATATGATTGAATCCAACCTTTATAAGTATTCCAAATTATAGCTTCACTCGTAGGCCTTATAACCAGCTCTTCTTCCAATTTTGCTTCCGGATCAACAATCAATTTGCCTGGGTTAGCTGGATCATTTTTCAAACGATAGTGAGTAACTACCGCGCATTCTTTTGCAAAGCCTTCTGCATTTTTTTCTTCGGCCTCAAACAAACTTTTAGGAACAAACAAGGGAAAATAAGCATTCACATGTCCTGTTTCTTTAAACATGCGATCCAATTGATCTCTCATATTCTCCCAAAGTGCATAACCATACGGCTTAATGACCATACAACCCCTTACTGCCGAGTAATCAGCCAATTCTCCCTTTATTACCAAATCATTGTACCATTGCGAATAATCGGTTGCCCTGGAAGTTAATTCTTTACTCATAATTATATTTTTATCAAATTCAGTATTACATCAATAAAATCTCTGCAAAAGTAACTACTTCGAGGTAGATTTCTTTTATAGTTCGCATAGATAAGCCAAAGAAAATCAATATTAAAAATGAACTGATTGATCAATATAGGTCTTAATGCTTGAAACATCAGGCCGAACCCAATTGAATGCAGTATCTTTTTTAAACCAGGTCATTTGCCTTTTAGCATAATGCCTGGTATTTTGTTTGATTAATTCAATGGCCCTTTTTTCTGTAATTTTGCCATCAAAACAATCGAATAGTTCCTTGTATCCTACTGTTTGTAATGCATTCAGGTATTTGAAAGAAAGCAATTTTTCAGCTTCACTCACTAAGCCTTTATCAATCATTTCGTCCACCCGTTTATTAATGCGTTCATATAAAATATCTCTTGGCAATTCTATACCTATCTTGACAATATTAAAATCCCTATTCACAGAATGGTGTGATTGGTAATTTACAATGGAATGACCGGAAGATAACATTACTTCCAATGCCCTCATCATTCTTCTAGGATTTTGCATTTCACCCACTTTGCAGTAAATGGGGTCCTTGTCCTTCAGTTCTTTTGTCAGCCATTCCATTCCAAGGAGATTATATTGAGCAACAACGAAATTTCTAATATCTGGATTGACTGCAGGAATTTGATCTAATCCCTCACAGAACGCTTTTATGTACAAGCCTGTTCCTCCTACCATGACGGCAATATCTGATTTCGAAAAAATCTTTTCAACAGCATCCAATGCATATTTTTCAAAATCAGCCGCATTAATAGAATCATGAATGGAATGAGAATCAATAAAATAATGCCGAACACTTATTAGTTCATCTTGAGAAGGTTTAGCTACTCCAATATTAAGCTCTTTATAACACTGTCGGCTATCTGCAGAAATAATTTCAGTGGAGTAATAATTTGCCAATTCAATGGCAGCAGTGGTTTTCCCAACAGCCGTGGGGCCGGCTATTATTATACAAGTCTTTTTTTTCATGTTGTTTTGTGAGTTTGTGAAGAACTCCAAACAATATAATAATTGAGTAAAAAATTAAAATTCGTCACCGGCATCATCGGATGTAAACTCCTCTGATGATTCGGATTCTTCGTCACCTTCTTCACCAAATCCATCATTCATGGCTTCGGGATGTAAATCATATTTTTCTTCCATTTCAGCCAGGCGGCTGTCTATCAATCCTTTGGTTCCATATTGAGATGGCCCCAATCCTTCTATTCTTACACAGCAGGGATACTCCATTTTTTTGTCGGCTTCTTTCTCTACATGTATTAGCTCAATCATGTATCGCCAGTTTTTCACAAAATCATATTCGTAAATAAATTTTTGATTAGGATCTGCTATCTGACTACCAATATTGACTTCGCTCATAATCAAAGGTTCTACCTTGTATGACTTATCATATTTTTCCAATGAAATTTCTTTTCCTTCTTGCCAGGAATCATTGCTTTTATAAAATGTAGCAGCATGCTTGCTGTCAAATTCATAACTTTTTAAAATAGCATGGTGTAAATCAAGAAAAGTATGCTGATGTTTGATAGCAATGTCTCTGTAAACACTTTCATCCTCTTCCCAGTAGATTCTGAATTTTAAAATGGCCATAATCAAAAATAATAAAAAATAGGATTGTTTGAAAAGGAATTAACGAATTAACAACTTGGAAAATACTTAATGTAATAGAAATTTGATTAATTAGAGTCCCAGTGCTTTGCCACTTTCTACCATAAATGCGTGAGCCGCATCGTATTCATTTGGTATCACTCCATCCAAAATGGCTTCCCTGATAGCATTTTTAATGATGCCCACATTTCTGCTTGGAGGAAGTTTAAAATACTCCATTATCATTTCACCTGTTACAGGTGGTTGCCAGTTCCTGATATGATCCTTCTCTTCCACTTCTGCACATCTTTGCATCACCATTTCAAAGTTAGAAAGATAGCGCTTTACTTTTTCCTTGTTTTTAGAAGTGATGTCTGCTTTACACAATAAAAAAAGTGATTCAAGGTCTTCTCCTGCATCAAAAATCAATCTTCGTATAGCCGCATCCGTTATATTATCTTTTGTGAGACTGATGGGTCTTAAATGAAGCTCCACCATTTTACGAACGAATCTCATTTTTTCGTTTTGAGGCAATTTCAATTGAACAAATATCTTAGGAACCATTCTACCTCCTACCACTTCATGTCCATGAAATGTCCATCCATGGCCTTCTTCGAATTTTTTAGTCGCGGGTTTGGCAATATCATGCAGAACCGCTGCCCATCTCAACCACAGATCATCGGTTGTTTGGGATATATTGTCCAATACTTGCAGGGTATGATAGAAATTATCTTTGTGACCTTTACCATCAATATATTCAGCTCCAGCCAATGCTGTCATTTGAGGAAAAATAAGTTGCAATAAACCTGTTTTGTAAAGCAAATCAAATCCAACAGAAGGTTTTGCAGAAAGTAATATTTTATTGAGTTCATCAGCAATTCTTTCTCCACTGATGATTTTTATTCTTTTGGCTATTTTACTGATTGCCTGTAGCGTATTTTCTTCAATGAAAAAATCCAATTGAGCAGCAAAACGGATTGCTCTCATCATTCTCAAAGGGTCGTCATTAAAGGTCTCTTCGGGTGTGAGAGGCGTTTTAATAATTTTGTTTTTTATATCTTCCACCCCACCGAATGAATCCAATAAACAACCAAAGTCATTTTTATTCAAACTTACCGCCAGTGCATTAATGGTAAAGTCTCTTCTGTTTTGATCATCTGACAAAGTACCTGCTTCTACTACCGGGTTTCTGCTGTTGAAATCATAACTTTCTTTTCGGGCACCCACAAATTCAATTTCAATAAAAGATGCTGTAGTTTCATCTTCAGCTTGAGAATCAGAATCTTTTATTTTAATTTGTGCAGTACCAAAATTTTTAAAAAAATTTACAGTTGGAATGGGAGTAAATAACAAAGCAACTTCTTCAGCCAATGCTATCCCATCTCCAACACAAACAATATCAATATCCTTGGTTTTTCTCCCTAGTATTTTATCACGAACAAAGCCACCAACCACAAAGGTTTCCACACCTAGTTTACCTGCAGCTGATGCTATCTTTTCCAGTAACTGTTTTTCAAAATCATTTAATTGAATGTACATCGTGGGCAAAAGTAGTATTTATGAAGGAAAGAAATATCCATGATGAGTTTAGTGTTATATTGGTCGGTTGATTTATTATAATCTGTTGAACGTAAATTATATTTTTCATTCAAAATTGGCATTATAGTTGACTAATATAACTTCCTGAAAAAAATTGAATTTAACCAATTAATTTTGTCAAATTGACTTACTTATCCAATAGATTATGAATAAAAATATATTTATGCAAGGTAGTGAAGATGAAATGGAGTTCATGCCGATAATTCCGTTGAATGAAGACGATGCAAGTATAGATGCAGAGCCCATTCCGAGTGATTTACCCATTTTGCCTTTGCGAAATACCGTTTTGTTTCCCGGTGTAGTTATTCCAATAACTGTTGGAAGAGATAAAAGTATCAAAGCTGCAACCGACGCATACAAGCATGACAAATTGATAGGTGTAGTGACACAAAAAGACAGCAGTATTGAAGAACCTGCTGTAATTGATCTCGAAGCAATTGGTACGGTAGCAAAAATTGTGAAGCTTATTAAAATGCCTGATGGAGGAACTACCATCATTATTCAAGGCAGAAAGCGCTTTAAAATTGAACAAATCACGTCAGAAGAACCTTATTTCAGGGCTAAGATATTATTAATTGAAGAGCAGTCTTTAAAAGACGACCCAGACTTTAATGCAATGATAAGCAGTATTAAAGATCTTGCTTCACAAATTGTGAGTCTATCTCCTAATCTTCCAAGTGAAGCTGCCATCATACTTAAGAACATTGAAAACCCTTCGTTTCTGATACATTTTGTCAGCAGTAATTTAAACTGTGAGTTGAAACAAAAACAACAACTGCTTGAGATAAATAATTTAAAGGAGCGGGCAGAACTATTAATGAGTTTGATGCACACGGAATTACAATATGCTGAATTAAAAAATAAAGTAACGAATAAAACAAGGGCTGAATTAGACAAACAGCAAAGAGATTATTTTCTTCAACAGCAGTTGAAAGCTATCAAAGATGAATTAGGTGGCGAAAATGCTGCTGAGGTTAAAGAGATGATGAAAAAAGCAGAATCAAAAAAATGGACGGCTGCGGCAAAAGAAATGTTCAATAAAAGTATTGAGAAACTAGAACGCATGCATCCATCCACTCCCGATTATTCTGTCATTTACAATCACCTCGATTTATTGCTTGATTTGCCATGGGAAGAATACACAGAAGATTCTTATGACCTAAAAAAAGCAAAAAAAGTATTGGATAAGGATCATTACGGAATGGATAAAATCAAAGAACGCATATTGGAATATTTGGCCGTATTGAAATTAAAAGGCGACATGAAAAGTCCCATTCTTTGTTTTATTGGCCCTCCCGGTATCGGTAAAACCAGCTTAGGTAAAAGCATTGCTACAGCCATCAACAGAAAATATGTGAGGGTTAGCTTGGGTGGTTTGCATGATGAAAGTGAAATTCGAGGACATCGTAAAACCTATATTGGTGCTATGCCCGGAAGAATCATTCAATCAATCCGTAAAACAAAATCGGGCAATCCCGTGATGATATTGGATGAGATTGATAAAGTAGGAAGTGATCATAGAGGCGACCCTTCCTCTGCTTTACTGGAAGTACTGGATCCAGAACAAAATCAATCTTTCTATGATAATTATTTGGAATTGGAATATGATTTAAGCAAAGTATTGTTCATAGCTACTGCCAATAATTTAAGTAATATTCAACCTGCATTAAGAGACCGCTTGGAAATTATTGACCTGAGCGGTTATGCCATTGAAGAAAAAATTGAAATCGCCAAGCAGCATCTTCTACCAAAACAAAAAGTGATGCATGGTTTGAAAGAGAACAGCTTTAAAATGAATGATACTGTAATAGAAAAAATTATTGCAGATTATACAAGAGAAAGTGGCGTTCGTGAATTAGACAGGTTGCTTGCCAGTATCATGCGTTATCAGGCAAAAGAGCTGGTAGTAAAAGGAAAACTAAAATCAACGATTACTACTTCCGATATAGAAAAAATATTGGGTAAATCAAAGTTCAACAATGAATTGTATAAAATGGCCAATATGCCAGGCGTGGCTGTTGGACTTGCCTGGACTTATGTAGGAGGTGACATCTTATTCATAGAAGCTCAAACAAGTGAAGGTAAAGGCGAATTAAAATTAACCGGAAATCTGGGTAATGTAATGAAGGAAAGCGCCAGCACCGCTTTAACATGGGTTCAAACCAATGCAAAGAAAATAGGCATAGATCCTGCATTGTTTACATCTAAAAATGTTCATGTGCATGTTCCGGAAGGAGCTGTACCAAAAGATGGTCCCAGTGCAGGAATTACCATGATGACTGCATTGACAAGTGCTTTCACCGGAAGAAAAATTAAGCCATTCCTTGCAATGACAGGTGAGATAACCCTTCGCGGGCAAGTACTTCCTGTTGGTGGAATAAAAGAAAAAGTATTAGCAGCAAAGCGCTCAGGTATAAAGGAAATCATTATGTGCTGGCAAAATGAAAAAGATGTGGAAGAAATCAATCCGAAATTTATTTCGGGCATTCATTTTCATTATGTAAAAACAATGACTCAAGTATTGGACATCGCATTGATGTAAAGAACACGAAACATGCCGATAATTCTATTTATTGTCGGCATGTTTTTCCATCCAATCTTTTTCTTTAGCAGTTGTAAGCGCTTGCATGACTCCCGTTAAAAATACCACTGCTACATTGGAAGTCAGTGGCAACAATTGATAGCTAAAATATTTACCAATGTCCTGATATCCGTTCTTGAAAAAATTGACAAAGTCAATTACAAGTAAAACTATCCATATTAAAATTCCAACTGCAAAAAGCAAATTTGATAATAGTCGCACAATTTTAACTGGATGGTTTTTGGTTCGTTTGTAGAAAATCATGTAAACGCTGATAAACAATCCGGCAGGAAGTAAAAGCATACAACACATATAAATATAACTGAACCAAGACATGTAATCCAATGCGCCCATCAAAAATCGAAGACCTAACAATAATAATGCAGACAGAAGAATAAAGCCAATAAAGGAGAATAAAATATTCCCAAACAGACGAAGGTATTTACTGAATTGATCTTCCATTTAAAATATTAATTGAAATAACTTAGATTGGTTTTGGGTGTTAATGCCAATAAGGATTCATACATCAGCTTAACCGTATTTTCAATATCATCCTTATGCAACATTTCTACGGTAGTATGCATATATCTCAGTGGAATAGAAATCAATACAGAAGGACAACCATCATTAGCATAAGCAAAAGAGTCTGTATCGGTACCGGTACTTCTGCTGATAGCTCTTAATTGAAACGGGATTTTTGTTTTATTGCCTACATTTTGAACAAAATCAAGCAATTTATTATGAACAGCTGGACCATAACACAATGAAGGACCTTGTCCACATTTGCATTCTCCCTCAATAATCTTATTGATCATAGGTGTGGTGCTGTCGTGTGTAACATCTGTAATAATGGCCACATCAGGCTTTATCCTGCGTGCAATCATTTCCGCTCCCCTTAAACCAATTTCTTCCTGAACGGCATTTACAATGTATAACGCGAACGGTAGTTTCTTTTTGTTGAGACTTAATAATCTAGCAACTTCAGCAATCATAAACCCTCCTATTCGATTATCAAAAGCTCTTCCTATTAAAAATCCATTAGCAAGTTCATCGTATCCTTCTTCATAAGTTACAACAGAGCCAATGTGTATACCAAGGGCTTCAACTTCTTTTTTATTTCTTGCTCCGCAATCCAGGAACAAATTGTCCACTTTTGGCTGAGGTTCTTTTGAGTCATTGTTACTGAGTCTGGTATGAATAGCAGGCCAACCGAATACTGCTTTCACTGCGCCCTTCTTACCATGAATCAATACTCTCATAGATGGCGCTATCTGATGGTCAACACCTCCGTTTCTTTTTAAATAAATCAATCCTTCAGAGGAAATATAATTCACAAACCAACTAATCTCGTCTGCATGCGCTTCAATAACGACTTTGAAAGTCGCTTTTGGGTTTATAACACCAACTGCAGTTCCATAAGGATCGGTAAACATTTCATCCACATAAGGTTTCAAATATTTCATCCAGATTTTCTGACCACTGCTTTCAAATCCAACCGGGGAAGGATTGTTGATGTACTCTTTTAAAAAGGTATAAGATGTATCACCAATGATTGATTTTTTCTTTACAGATTTTGCCATAAAATTGATTTAATAGACAAATTAACTAAATAGTTGCGATATAACTTGCAATTGCTGAAAACAACATCAAGCCGTCGACCAAAAAATAGTAAAAATAATAGCTACGTTCTTTGATTGCAGATAAAAAATAACACCCTATTGATAACACTGCTGTTGTAAAAAGAACGATCGATTGGCTGTTTTCTAATTTAAATTTAAGAAAAAAAATAGTCACAAATAATTGAAGAAAAAATATTATCACCATAATTAAATTAGCAGACTGTTTACTTAATTCAGTTGCCAAACTTCTTATTCCATGAAACAGGTCAATTTTACTATCTCGTAAATCAAAAATGATACAAAGGGTCAATAAAAATAAAAACCTAAAAGAAAATACAAAAAATATCTCCAAGAAATTTGTTGCAAAAATAGAATGAGCTGGAAAAACAACGGTTACAAAAGTCCAAGTAAATGCCAGTAAAAGCGTTTTAATAAAACCGATTTTTCTATACTTGACAAATGATTCTTTGTAAATTAAAGGCAGACAATATAAAATAGTTGACAGGCTTGCAATGATTAAATATGGCCATATTGAAAAAAGTAATGACAGGTAAAATAACAACGCCACAGTTGATACAACCATTAATATAATATTGATCAGGTAGTTAGAAAATACTTTCGGACATGTTATTTCAAATGACCATTTACTCAAACCCCAATATAAATTATAGGTTCCCAGTGTTAACCAAAAAATCAAGGAACAAAAAGACCAATCAATCTGCTTTTGAAGAAGAATAGATGTTTGACAAGAAAGTGCAGCAGCACAAAGAGAAACAAAAAGAGAATGACTCAGTAAAAATTTCAGCCAACGCATTATTGTGTCAACAAATAAAGAGGTGTTCCAGTCTGAATAACATTGCTTTTATTTTTAGCAAAGTCTTTCACATATACTTCAAAAAAAATAGTATCTATCAAAGGGAAAATAGTTCCGGCAGAACATCTCACACGATTAATAATAGCATCAACCTGAATATTGAGATTTTTTTTATTGCTGATCTCACTTAAATCCGGGAATCTAAATGAATCGAGATCATAAGGCGGTACGGTAATATTTTTAACGTAAACAAAGGATGTGTCTTTTCCAGGGTTTATTCCAAAATCTCCTTCCAAATCAGTTAATTGAATAGAAAGTACGGGACCATTGAAATAATTGAAGTTACTGCTCAGCCAAAAATTAGGCGTGAGTGATCTGAACGAAATTTGGGGTGTTGTTGTAAATTTATCTTTATTACATGAAAAAAGAAATAAAGTCACCAATAAAAGAAACCAATTGATCTTCATATAATTCATTTGTTTTCAAAATTACAGAACGAAAACGATATTACCATCTTAAAATAATGTTGCAAATTTGCATAAAGAATGACGAATTTCAATTCCAATATGATAACAGACAAAATATTCAACTGCAATAAAGAAAATTTTGAACAACTGGCCGTTGATATTTTCCATTATCAATACAATCATAATGATACCTACCGACAATATTGTCAAGCTATACACATAGAACCAGGTAAGATAACTTCCTTGCAAAAAATACCTTTTTTACCCATTCAGTTTTTTAAAACGAGGGAGATAAAATCGGATAATTTTAATCCAAAAGCCATCTTTGAGAGCAGTGGAACAACTGGAACAATTCCCAGCAAACATTATGTGAAAGACCTTGCACTTTATGAAAAAAGTTTCAATGCTGCATTTGAACAATTTTATGGGGATGTTAAAGATTATTGCATTTTAGGTTTACTGCCCTCCTATTTGGAAAGAAAGGGCTCTTCACTTGTTTATATGGTGAATCAATTAATAGAAAAAAGCGGCCATTCAAAAAGTGGATTTTATCTGAACGAATTCAGCAAAATGAAAGAAACCATTCTGGAAAATGAATCAAATCAACAACAAACATTATTGATTGGAGTTTCCTACGCTTTACTTGATTTTGCGGAACAATTTCCTATGCAACTAAAATACACCATCATTATGGAAACCGGCGGTATGAAAGGAAGAAGGGAAGAAATCAATAAAGAATTAATGCACTCTATTTTAAAAGAAAAATTTGAATTAAATGAAATCCATTCAGAGTATGGCATGACTGAGCTTATGTCACAAGCCTATTCTAAAGGAAATGGCATATTCAACTGCCCTCCCTGGATGAAGATATTATTGAGAGCCGAGGACAATCCACTAGAAACAATAGAGAATGATTTTTCTGAAAAAAAATACCAAAGAGGAGTAGTCAATATAATTGACCTTGTAAACATTCACAGCTGCAGTTTTATCGCAACCGATGATAATGGCAAGTTATATCATGATGGTAGTTTTGAAATTACCGGAAGAATGGAAAACAGTGATGTTAGAGGATGTGGGTTGATGGTTATGTAAAATCAAAATTCAAAAATTAAAATTCAAAACCATTATAAAACTTATAAAAATATCTCTTGTAAAAAAGAACAACCATTTTTTCACTTTTCACTTTTCACTTTTTACTTTTTACTTTTTACTTTTTACTTTTCAATTTCCAAAACAGAAAACTTTTGCTCTGTTGTAAGGGAATGATGAAAAATTTGCTCTATAAATGCGGGGCCATAAACAGCATAAAAGGTAAACAAATTATCTACTCTTTCCTGTAAATAATTATTTGGAAACAATTCATTTTTAACATTCAATAACTGTTGAATTTCTTTTGAAAATTGCTTCTTTTCGGCTCTAAACATTTTCTTTTCTAATATTGATATTCTCTTAAGTGCCTTTATTTTGAGGGATTCCACATGTTTTTCCAATGTAGTATCTACGGAAGAAGCAGTAGTTGAAATATTTTGATATAATTGAACAAATTCATTTTTTTCTTGATCGAGTAGTATCTGTTTAGTTGACAATTTAGCAACCAATTGTTCTAATAAGGCATCATCATCTTTGAATAATTCCAAAAATGAAACAGAGAGGCCATTGAGCTCTTTTTTAAATTTTTCAGAAATAATTAAAAATGAATTTCTCAAAAATAAAACCGGATAAGGAACGGAAGACGCATCAAATATATTCTTTAATTCAAGCCAATACGCCAATTCTCCTCCACCGCCAATGAAGGCAATATTGGGTAATAATTTCTCCTGAAACAAAGGCCTCAAAATAACATTGGGACTGAATCTTTCCGGAAAATTTTTTGTTTCATTTTTAATATCTGCATCTGTAAAATGAATTGAAGTATTCACAACTACATAGCCATTTGCTGTTTTTTCTATTCTCTCTCTAATACCATCTTTCAAATAAAACAGGTTAATGTCTCTCCCACCTGTTTGAACCTTGTATTCCAAAGGAAACTTAGCAATAGTTTGTTGTAATAATTTATTTGAAAAAGAAGTAAACAACTCTTTTTCTATTATATCTGCAAACTCGTTCTTGTAAGTTTTGTTATCCGGCAAAAAAATCAGCAAACCATATTTACCGAATAATTCATTTACCAATGAGAATGTTGCTTTTTCTATAGTCAAGCCTTTCTTATATACAGTTTCTAACAAAGCAATTGTCTCTTTTCCATAAGGTTCAGATGACAACTCAATCGAAATTTCATTGATAAGCTTAATAAACCCTTCATCAATTGTCATTCTGCCTACCGCACCTTTCTGATTGGTTTCCCATTTGTAGATTTTATCTTTTATTTTCACTTCACCCAACTCATTCAAATCAGCATCCTCGCTACCCATGAAATATACAGGCACGAAATGATATTCAGGCATTTGTTTGTTTAGTTCATCGGCCAACTTTATTGCATGAACAATCTTGTAAACAAAATAAAGATGACCTGTAAATATATTGGGCTGATGTGCTGCACATACAGTAAAAGTGTTTTCACTTTTGAGCAATTGTATATTCTGCTTTACTTTTTCTGAGCTATTTACCTTCCCATAACTGTCCTGTATACACGAAACAAGCAACCCCCTGTTGGGTTGATTTTTTTTTCTTGCCTCTACACTGTCTTTTATTCCGCCGAATGAAGGATCGAAAGCAAAGAAAGGTTTCAATGAATTGCTATCATTAATATAATCATTCACCAATGCTGAAAAGGCCTGCGTTTCTGCATAAGAGCAATATGTTGATTTGACATTCAACTGATTCGGAATAATTAAGTATTTATTTTTTATTGACAACCTCACCCTCAAGGTCATAATCAAATGCCTTGGTAATGTTTACATATACGAAATCGCCTATGGTTAATTTTTTATCTGCATTTATAATTACTTCGTTATCCACTTCCACACTATCAAATGCTGTTCTGCCGATGTATCGGCCTGCTTCTTTTCTATCTACTATTACTTTCAGCGTCTTTCCGATTTTTTCCTGATTTTTTTCTAGACTGATATCTTGCTGAACATCCATAATTTCCTGGGCTCTGGCTTCTTTTTCCTCGGGAGAAATGTTATCTTCTAACTCATGCGCACTTGTTTGCTCTTCATGACTGTACGTAAATATACCTACTCTGTCAAAACGCATTTTTTGTAAAAATGTTTTCAGTTCTTCCACATCTTCTCTTGTTTCTCCAGGAAAGCCGGTAATCAAAGTGGTGCGTAAACAAATGTCCGGAATTTTATTTCTTATCTCAGCTATCAAATCTTCCATTTCTTCTCTGGTAATCTGACGCTTCATCGCTTTAAGCATATTATTGGAAGCATGTTGTAATGGAATATCAAGATAGTTGCAAATGTTATCTCTTTCTTTCATCACATCAATAATTTCCATTGGAAACTTAGATGGATATGCATAATGCAATCTGATCCATTCCAGCTCTTTTACGTCAGCCAATGCATGCAACAAATCAGGCAAAGCTCTTTTTTTGTAAATATCCAAACCATAATAAGTCAGTTCTTGCGCAATCAGCATCACTTCTTTAACCCCTCTTTTTACAAGACTTTCGGCTTCTTTCACCAATGATTCAATTGTTCTGCTTACATGAGTACCGCGCATCAATGGGATCGCACAAAATGAACAAGTACGATTGCATCCTTCGCTGATTTTCATATACGCATAATGCTGGGGCGTACTTAACAATCGTTCACCTATCAATTCTCCTTTATAGTCGGCTTCAAACTTTTTAAGAATCAAGGGCAACTCCATTGTACCGAAATAGGCATCTACTTCAGGTATCTCTTCTTCCAGATTGGCTTTGTATCTTTCGCTTAAACAACCTGTAACAAAAACTTTATCCAACTTTCCTTTCTTCTTGAGATTTACATTTTCAAGAATAGTGTTGATACTTTCTTCTTTTGCTTTCTCAATAAAACCACATGTGTTGATGATTACAATATTGTGGTCTTTTTTATTATTTTCATGTACAGTTTCAATATCGTTGGCGAGCAACTGACCACTCAGTACTTCACTATCCACCATGTTCTTACTGCAACCTAGTGTTATAATATTGACCTTGTCTTTTTTAATGGTTTTTGTCTTCATATCAATGGCGAAGATAATAAACAATTGGCTGATTGAATTTTCATTCATTCCTTCGTTTAAAATCGGTAAATTAGTGCCTTAATGAGTATGTACAATCCAGAAATCAGAATTGCCATTTTAGACCTTTATGAAGGGACTGAAAATCAGGGAATGCGTTGCCTTAGAGAGATTATTCAACAATTCT
Organism: Chitinophaga pinensis; assembly: GCA_945872815.1. Classification (GTDB taxonomy): domain Bacteria; phylum Bacteroidota; class Bacteroidia; order Chitinophagales; family Chitinophagaceae; genus Ferruginibacter; species Ferruginibacter pinensis_C. The sequence continues at coordinate 11,839 of CAMCAY010000022.1, read as the reverse complement.
CTCTCAAGAACAATATAGCTATTCAAACCAAAGAATATGAAGTAAGGTTATCAAATAACATCCCTTCTTTGGACTTTGACATTTATATTTCCTCCGGAGGTCCCGGAAGTCCGATTGATAGTGCCGATACAGCATGGGAAAAAAATTATTTTAAGTGGATAACTGATTTACTTGATTACAATAAAAACAATGTAAAAAAGAAATCTGTTTTTTTTATATGCCATTCCTTTCAATTGGCATGCAGGTATTTTAAAATAGCGCATGTCAATAAAAGAAAAAGTACATCGTTCGGGGTATTTCCGGTTCATTTTGTAAACGACAAACCTCCATTTATTTTTGAAGGACTTAGTAATCCTTTTTACGCTGTTGACCATCGTGATTATCAAGTAATTCAACCAAATGAAGCATTGATGAATCAAATGGGTGCAAAAATTATTGCAATTGAAAAAGAGAGACCGCATGTACCTTATGAAAGAGCTATCATGGCAGTTCAATTCAATGATTATATGGTTGGGACACAATTCCATGCTGAAGCAGATCCTCACGGGATGATACAATATTTGCTTTCTGATGAAAAGAAAAATATGGTGATTGAAAACCATGGCAGGGAAAAATGGGAATCAATGATTCGGCAGTTAAATGACACTGACAAAATAATGCAAACCTATGCGACTATCCTTCCTGCATTTTTACAAACCACCTATGAAAATTTAAATAAAGAAATGTAAAATGTTATGATACACTCAATCAGGGAAAAATTCAATAGCAATTTTACAGAAAAAAAATACGAGGATTATATTCGTCGATTTGAGGAAATAACAAATTGCAAATCAGGATTCAGAATTGCAGAAACACCTATTTTTATTCCCAAAGATTTTAAAATAAATATGCTGGATACCTGTGAGCATATAATAGATTTTATCCTTGACAAAGATTTCATATCCCTGACAAATCAAAGCATCCCTTCAAAATATCATATTTCAAATGATGAAAATGATTGTGAAATGATGGTGTTTGATTTTGGTGTTTGCAAGGATGACCAGGGTAATATTGTTCCTCAACTGATTGAAATGCAGGGCTTCCCTTCGTTGTACGGATTTCAAATACTTAATAACAGCTTAACCACTGATTACGCTTCTATCCCAGACAATTTCGATTCTTATTTAAACGGCTATAATAAGGAAACTTATGTGCAACTTTTAAAAGAAATCATCATTGGAGAAAACAATCCCGAAAATGTAATTCTACTCGAAGCATTTCCGGAAAAACAAAAAACGTTCATAGATTTCAAATGCACGGAATCAATTTTAGGAATCCCGACAGTATGCATCAGTTCAATAATAGCAGAAAATGATTCTTTGTTTTACAACCGGAATGGAAGTAAAATAAAAATCGATAAAATATTCAATAGAATTATTTTCGATGACCTGGAACAAGATCAACTTAAAAAATACATAGATGTAAATAAAAAATACCAAGTTGAATGGATTCCTCATCCCAACTGGTTTTACAGAATCAGCAAATACACTTTACCCTATTTACAACATCCATTTATACCTGAGACTTATTTTTTGAACGAACTTAAACAACCGGTAAATTTCGATGAATTTGTTTTAAAGCCCCTTTTTTCCTATGCAGGAATGGGCGTCATTATTGACGTTACACAAGACTCAATTGATTCTATCAGTGATCCTGAAAATTGGATTCTTCAGAGAAAAGTGGAATATGCTTCTATCATTGATACACCCGACGAGCCTGCAAAAGCAGAGATCAGATTGTTTTATTTCAGAAAAAAAGGATGGCCACGACCCATTGCTGTTCATAATCTTGCCAGACTCAGCAAAGGAAAAATGATTGGAACTAGATATAATCAAAACCAAACCTGGGTGGGCGGAACAATTGCTTATTTTGAAAAGTAGTTTTTTTAGGTACTAATAGTCCATTCATTAGAATTCATTAAAACGCATTGAATATATTGTACTCAAATCTAAAAAAGCCACCATTAGGTGAAGTTCTTTCTAAATCATTGGACACAGCGAAACGATATCCAACATCAAATCTTGATTTGCTTTTCACAATAAATTGAACAGAGGGCGCAAGATCCAAAAATGATTTACCACTTGTTAAATTGATTTGCCCAAGCAATTCCAGCATTACATTCAAATTGGTTTGATTATAGTTTACGTATTCCTTGGGTAACATCAACTTTCCAAAAGATAAAGTATAATTCATAGCATTTCTGTCTGGTTCAGCACCATCCATCCATGTTTGATTGATATTATCTGCAGCAAAGAGAGAAGAAACTGAAGATGAAACTGCCACTTTATGAATCAATTTAGTTGCAATTGTCCCCAGCTCCACTCCTGAGTTAAGTCCGTTTAAATCAATCGCGTCCTGATGAATTTCACTATTATTCCAAGCCATTCTGGTAAATAGTGCCATCCTGAAATGACTGTGCACTTCATCATGACTGTAAAAACGATATTTCATGTAAAATGAACCGCCTTCAGCTGCCATGGATTTATTTCTGTTGGATACAAAAGCCTCGCCATGTATCATAATTTTTTTTGAAATACCGAACATGATTTCGGGAAAAATATGAACATTAATATCTCCGGTATTTTTTTCCTTCATGAATGAATTGGATAATCTGAATCCAATATTACCCTTCGCCATATTGCTGGCAGGCTCAGTAAAAACAAACAATTCCTGTGTTTTTGCCTGATAGGAAAATGAAATAATAAAAATTAAAAAAAACATTTGTTTCTTCATAGCATTAAAATAAAAAGATACAGGCCCAAAGTATCTTCAAGCCTGTATCTAAAGAATCATTAGGAAATAGTTACGTGATAGATTCTTGTTCCGGATGTTTTTAGTTTTTTATTGCAACAAGCTCCCATAACACCTGTTCGATAGCAATCCATGGCCGTATATTTTTGATTCTTTTTATACTCTTTTGAAGAAACAAATCCTTTATCTAAAATTCGAACTGTACGATAACCATTCAATACTTTTTCAGGAACATTCAGAAAATGATACATCGTGCCGTTTAGTTCCACATGTTCATCATTGACTACTTTTACATTCTCAAAAAGCAAATTCACTTCCATTTTGGCAACAAAAAAACCCGCGTCTTCTACTTTCTTTTTAAGCAAATCAAAACTGATATCACTGGTTGATTTGAAATTTATTTCAAAAGTTGAATTTTTAATATTGGCAACAACATTATCAATGTAAGGAATTGACTTCAATGCCTTGTTGATAGAGTTACTGCACATACTGCAGGTAAGTCCGCTTGCCTGAATAGTAACTGTTTTTATTTGAGCTTGTGACGCAAAAGAAATACAAATAATTAAGGCAATAATAATTTTCTTCATCTTCAATGGTTTGAATTAATAATGGAAGGCATTGGCGCTTTACGATCATATTTACAGCATCCTGACAATTTATTATAAGCTTTGTCATCCGCTGTAATATCCTGTGTATCATATCCAGCATTGGCAATGGCTTGTTGTATGCTTATACTGCTTGTTTGATTTTCATCAAAAGTTACTTGCAGTTCAAGTTTTTCAGCATCCCATGAAGCAGTGATGGCACCGGCTGATTTTGCGGATTTTTCAATTCTCTTCTTGCACATACCACAGTTTCCCCACACTTTAATGGTTTCTGATTTAGCTGTTTGAGCATATAATTGTTGACTAAATAAAATAGTGCATAGCATGATAGCTACTAATGACAATCTTTTCATTGTTGATAAGTTTATTAAATTATAAATAAAAAATTCGAAGAAAATAAATTACTGAAGAATGTATTCTAAAGTCTGAATACGCAGTTTTTAATATAAATCGGGTGCGAAGTAATATTAGGAGAAACTTTAGATTCTATTGATAAATCTTTTTCAAGTAGGATTCTTGGTATAAATTGAAAGTAACTTTTGGAAACTAGGATTTCAGAAAAATTAATTTCATGAATCAGTTTACTACTATTATTGTGTGAATCCTGGATTTTGTAAAATCTATGCTCGTCATTGCAACAACCTCCTTTTTTTTCGGTCATTCCACAACGCTTGCATTTTTGATTAGATTTTGTTTGATAAAATTCTACGCCGGATTGCTTTCCCATGCAGTAATGGATATCCAGGGAAAATCCCGTAGAAAGCAATAAATAAAGAAAGGTCAATATGGAAAGTAATACCTTTTTCACAAAGCAAAATTAAGCATTTTCAATGAAGGTCAATGTTAATATAAATGGGCTTATTTGTTGATTAAAATTCAATAAGTAATATATGAGTTTAATTTACAAACCACCATTGAACACCAAATCTGATAATTAGTCCCTGGGTTGGATATAGTGGCGCAGCGAAATTGTTGTTCATCCAATTGAGTCCGTTTTTAATTTGAGCGGTATTCAAATTCTCTGCTCTTAAAAATCCTGCAAAACCTTTAATTCTGAAATGAGCAAACAAACTGATGTCTGGTAGATTTTTAATGGTGGTGGTGTCTTGTACAAAAAACTGACCCAGCATCGGCGAATAGCCATTTGCTTTATAAGCTGAATAATACCTTGCTTCCACTCCGGTTGATAAAATCAGGTTTTTAAAAAAAACTCCTTCATAAGCAAACCTGTTTCTGGTTACTATGAGTGGTACCCTGATTTGAGAATTTTTTCCCGTTTGTTGAAAGGTACATTCAGCATGCCAAAACCATCTATCACTTAATTTTATTTTTTTGGCAGCAAACAACTGCAATAAATTTATTGCTGTGGAGTTCTGCTCTGACTGATAATGATTTTTAAAATAAGAATAATTAATCAACAGGTGATTTCTACATCCAAGATTAATGATTGGATTATTAGAAACTGCCCCAAAAGAAATAATGTTTTCCTTTTTATCAATGGTTGTATTTGAAAAATTAAAAGTAGATTTTGAATTAAAAATAAAAGACGGCGTTCGACTTATTTCGTTGAAAAACAAATTTACATTTCCAAATTTCTTATTAAAATCTCTTTCTATTGAAGTGTATACATTAAAATCGCCCTGATTCAATCCACTTGTGTAGAACTCCCCTTTTGCAAGCATGTCCCATCGTTTGTTGCGGGTTCGATTTCTATATTCAGCATGCAAAATAAGATTGTCATAATTAAGATTTGATGCTTTTGCAACACCTACTATTTTTTGGTATGAAACGCCAGCCAAAAAAAACTGAGCAAGATTTTTTGTATCAGGAAATTGTACCAAGCTGAAATCATGCTGTGTGATATTCCATTTTTCAGTGAATGAAATAGTATCATTGGGCGTTTTCAAAGTAAGCCCATACCAGTTTGCATAAATGGATGAATCAGCAGAAAGATCCCCATAATTAAAGCTATTTTTACTTCCTGTAAAAGTGTATTGTATTCGAAGTTTGGGATAAAACAGGTACTCGGTTGTTGAATCATTGATTGCGATTGAGTCATGTTTGCCAAAATCGTATCCTTGCCTTAGGTAAAAATTAAAATCCCTGTAATGATTTCCTGTTAATACCGTTGTGATAAATGGATTGTTACTGAAAGTTGCCTGGCTTCCTAAATTTACAGGCACCGTAAATCGATCTTTTCTGTTGGGATCAGACAAATAGGATGTATTTTGAATCCCTCCATTTTCTGAAGCCCTGATATTGTTGCCAAACATTGACATTACAGCATGATAGCGTTTGCGAGTGCCTTCATAATTGCTGAAAATTCTGTAACTGTTGTGGTTGTTATTTTGTGTAACAAAAAATCCGGGTGCAGTTATAAGTTTATAATCAAATCCAATATTCAAATTAGGTTGTAGGTTTTGAGTGTGGCCTGTTGTAAGCATTTGTTCCTTTCCGGATGCCAACTGATAATTCAAGCTTGTGAATGGCTTTGTTGTCTTGTACATCTTGGTGCCTTCAAGTGAAAATTTGTATATATCAAATGCATGAAACCCTGGATCAAAGCCAATTCGATTATTGGGTTGAAAAATCAGTGAATGCGCAGCGGCACCATTATTTCCAAGATACACATACCCGGAAGGAACAGAAAAGTATTTATCAAAGTCATTTATAGAAGAATCGATGTAGTATCGTCTTGATGCATCTAACCATTTATAATAGATAGCAATAGAATCTTTGGCATCATCTCTGTGTTCAAAACCAAGAGAGTCTTTTCTAGGCCCTGAGTCTGGATTAACAGAATTTTGATTGGATGTATTGCTTTTTAACTGATTTTCAGAATTATTTTCACTTAAAGTGAAGCCCTTCTTTTTTCTCGGTATTTGTGAAAAAGCTGCTGTAGCTACAAAGCAAAAAAAAAGTAAAGCAGATAATTTTTTCATTTTAACCTCTTCGATAAATTAAATTTGTTTAACCAACTCCTTGAAGATAAGAGTTAACTTAGGTTCTGCAAGTTTAGCAGCTTTTAAAACCTCTTCATGCGAGATCACTTCTTCGTGACCATCTATCCACATATCTGTAATAACACTTATTGCAAAACAAGGAATGCCCATGTGTGCTGCAACGATTACTTCCTGCACCGTACTCATTCCTACTGCATCTCCACCGATCGACTTGATCATACGATATTCAGCTTTTGTCTCAAATGTAGGGCCTGTTACACAGATATAAACACCTTCCTTCACTTCAATTGCAGCATCTTTTGCAATTTGTTTGGCTGTAAGTATGATGGATGATTTATATGGCTCAGTCATATCCGGAAATCTTGGCCCCAATTCAAGTTCATTTTTTCCAATTAAAGGATTAGGAACAAACTGACTGACATGATCGTTGATAATCATCAAATCTCCTACTTTGAAAGTTGGATTTACACCACCGGCAGCATTGCTGATCAGCAAGGTTTTGATTCCAAGATACTTCATCACTCTTACCGGAAAAACAATTTCCTGCGGCGTGTATCCTTCATAGTTATGAAATCTTCCGGCCATAGCAACCACTTTTTTGCCACTCAATTCTCCCATGATCAATTTACCGCTGTGTCCTTCAACCGTACTTACCGGAAAATGTGGTATGTCTTGGTAAGGAATTTCTTTTTCAATTTTTATTTCCTGTGTAAAATTCCCCAAACCGCTGCCAAGTATGATGCCTACCTCCGGAACTTCCTTGTAAGAATTTTTTATAAAATCAACCGCTTCAATAATCTTGTTAATCATCTGAATCTGTTTGAATAATCGGCAAATATAAGCCCAATTACGATAGCACATTACAAAACAATGTCAATTATACAATGTATTGCATTACGAATGAAAAATATAACTATATAAAATTCTATTTATTTTCAAACAGTCGGATAATATTCCTCCGATTTTAGATTCTTCAAATTGATATATTCTCATATCTTTGCAAAAATTTTAAATAAATGAACCTACACGAATACCAGGCAAAAGAATTACTAAAGAAGTTTAATGTTCCTGTTCAGGAAGGAATTGCATGCGGAAGTGCCAAAGAAGCTGAAGAAGCTTATCGTCAAATTCATTCTCAATATGGCAGCAAGTTTGCCGTTGTAAAAGCGCAAATTCATGCAGGTGGTCGCGGAAAAGGAACCATTGTAGGTAAAGACCAGCGTGGCGTTGCAGTGGGAAAGAGCATGGAAGATGTGGTGAAAATTGCAGACAATATTTTGGGTGGAACTTTGGTGACTATTCAAACTGGTCCTGAAGGAAAATTGGTTAATAAAGTTTTGGTGGCACAGGATGTTTATTATGAAGGCCCTAATCCCGTTAAAGAATTTTACCTAGCTGTTTTATTAGACAGAAGCAGTTGTAAGAATGTGATCATGTACAGTACCGAAGGTGGTATGAACATTGAAGATGTTGCACATGATACTCCTGAAAAAATATTCAAAGAATTTGTTCATCCCGGCGGAAAGTTGGAAGGATTTCAGGCGAGAAAAATTGCATTCAATTTAGGACTCAGCGGAGAGTCTTTTAAGAACTGTGTTAAATTCGTTACCAACCTTTACAATGCTTATGTTGATTTGGATTGTGGTATGCTGGAAATAAATCCACTTTTCAAAACGAGTGATGATAAAATCATTGCCGTTGACTGTAAGATGAATATTGATGACAATGCTCTTATGCGTCATGCGGATGTAGCGGCGTTAAGAGATTTTTCTGAAGAAGATCCTACTGAAGTGGAAGCTGGAAAATTCAATTTGAATTTTGTGAAGTTAGATGGTAATGTTGGGTGTATGGTTAATGGTGCTGGATTGGCAATGGCTACCATGGATATGATTAAATTAAGTGGTGGAGACCCTGCCAATTTCCTGGATGTAGGTGGAACTGCCAATGCTCAAACAGTGGAAGCAGGATTCAGAATCATCATGAAAGATCCAAAAGTAAAAGCCATTCTCATCAACATCTTTGGAGGAATTGTACGTTGCGACCGTGTGGCTCAAGGGGTGATTGATGCTTATAAAAGCATTGGCAATATTGAAATTCCAATCATTGTTCGTTTACAAGGTACTAATGCGGATGTGGCAAAGAAATTGATTGATGAAAGCGGATTAAAAGTTCAAAGTGCTATTCTATTGAGTGAAGCTGCTGCTTTGGTTAATAAAGCGGTCGCTTAAATTTTTATCAATAATATTTTCTAAAGCTGTTCTTAATACGAACAGCTTTTTTGTTGTAAAGAAATGAATCTTACAATGAGATATCCTTTGAGAAACTTTAATAAGAAAGAAAATTATTATTTGCACTTCATTTCCCTCAATTGATGATAATTATCCTGAAGCCATTGATAGGTTGACAATAGTCCGTCTTCCAAATTTGTTTTGGCATACCAACCCATCCTGTTAAGTTTTGATACATCCAATACTTTTCGGGGCGTACCGTTCGGCTTTGAAGAATCCCAATGTATTTCTCCCTGATGTCCGGAAATTTTTTGTATCAACAAGGCAAGCTCTTTAATAGACAAATCAACCCCTGTACCGATATTGTAGATATTTTCATTGAACTCGTTTTCCAATACAAATACAATAGCGTCAGCTAAATCGTCAACATAAATAAATTCACGCATTGCAGATCCATCACCCCATAAAGTAACTGGTGCATGATTATTTACAACAGCTTCATAAAACTTCCTCAATAGTGAGGGCAACACATGCGCTGTCTCTAAATCAAAATTATCGTGTGGTCCATAGGTATTGGTTGGCATCAATGATATAAAATTTCTGCCGTGTTGTTTTTTTATTGCTTCACAGGCTTTTATACCAGCAATCTTGGCAATGGCATACCATTCATTGGTTGGCTCCAATGCGGCACTTAACAGATACTCTTCCCTGATTGGCTGGCTGCACATTTTAGGATACACACAGGATGTTCCTAAGAAAATGAATTTCTTTACTTCATTTTTAAAGGAAGCATTGATTAAGTTGTTTTGAATTTGAAGATTATCCATTATAAAAGTATACGGATAATGATCATTGGCCAATATTCCCCCCACTCTTGCAGCAGCATCAATTACATAATCGGGTTGAAATTTTTCGAAAAAATCATTTACGGATTGCTGATTGCGCAGGTCTAATTCATCAGAAGAAACTACGGTAATTTTCTCATAACCTTTGGCCAACAAGTTTCGTACAACAGCAGACCCTACTGTTCCATTGTGTCCTGCTACAAATATTTTGGATGATTTGTCCATTACCGCATTAGATAGTTTTTGTTCCGCTGAAATTTCTAGTCAATAAAAAAAACTTTGACTGTTTGATAAAAAAGCCGACTGTTTAAATATTGTTGTTGAATGGATTGTTGTTGCTTTTCAGAGTATCCCTGCAATCCAAACAAACCGGCTGCATTCCCTTTATTGATGGCTATTTCCAGGTATCCTGCGGAGTTGAAATAAGCCAACTTCTCCCCTTCTGGCACATCTGAATAACCTTCACTGATTTTATCAATCATCTCATCTCTCTTGAAAATTATTGAGAACTTTCTGCCTTTTCTATTTTCCTCAAACTCCACTTTATTGATATTTACAATGACATTTTCAAAATTGTCTATAAAAATAATCTGACCTTCAATAAAATCAGGACCTATGAGAGGTCTCAATGGATTTTTTGTAATAATGGTAACATCGGCTTCTCCAACTTCCTCAATTGTTTTACCACTGTTGAGTTCATAAAAAGCTTTTGCAAACACATTGGTACAAAACAACGTACTTTTTTGCGCAATTTTATCCAATTCTAATTTGACCACTTTTTGTGGCATATCTTCCAGAATCATTGTGAGTAATCCATTATCTGCACAACCAATAAAATGTCCATTGTGCTCTGCAAGAATCATGTGGTCGAGGTTTTCATCAAAAATATTTACCAGAATCAAATGAAAAGTGCCCGTTGGATAATTTTTTATGGCATTGCGACAAACGTACGCTGCTTGTGGGTAATTGAAGGCTGATAATGAATGAGTGATATCGATGATATTGATATCCTGCTGATAGCGAAGAAACTGACCTTTGATGGCTCCCGTCAGAAAATCCTGTTCACCTATATCACTTATTATGGTCAGTAAGGGCATTCGTAAAAAATAATTGTAAGAATAATTTTTAAAGTTACATCAAACAAGTAACCTTTGAAATTTAATTTATCATTTAATCAGCTTTCCATTTTTGTAAAAAAAATTCCTGGTCAGTTTGTCTGCCCAGGCAGGAAAAAATTTATTGATGAAAACGGTTTGCTTACCTTTAAAGGTCAACACCAATGTTCTTTTTCTGCTTTCAACAGCTTGCAGAATTTCTTTTGCGCAATTTTCTGCACTCATTAAAGAAGTTTCATCCAAAGGGCTTTCACCCTGAGCCATCGCCTTTTCATTTAATGCTGCATTTCTGATGTTGCTCTTTGTAAAACCAGGGCAAACCCACATCACGTTTACTCCTTCATTCAGTAATTCAGTTCTCAGTGCTTCGAGCCATCCGTTCAAAGCGAATTTACTGGCAGAATAACCACTTCTTCCTGGAAGACCTCTGTATCCGGCAATGGAAGAAACCCCAACAATGGTACCTTTTCTTTCAATAATAGAGGGCAATGCTAATTTGGTACAATATACAGCTCCCATGAAATTGATGTCCATTACTTTTTTAATAACATCTACATCAGCGTCAACCATCAAAGACCGCATAGAAATTCCTGCATTGTTGATTAAAATATCGATTCCTCCAAATTCTTTAATTGTGGATTCGATGAAATTTTTACAATCATTGTAATTGCTGACATCTGCCACTACACAATGCAGTGGTTCTTTGGAATGTGCTATCTGAAGTTGATACAGCTTATCCTGATTTCTTGCACAAGTGGCAATTTTAGCACCTAAAGGAAGCAGGGTTTCAATAAGTGCTTTACCGATTCCATCGCTACCTCCCGTTATGGCTATGACTTTATTTTGAAAGTAATTACTCATTTTTTTTATAATTAGGCAAAAATAAGTGAGTATTATGGGCATTTGCAAAGAAATATTGCATAATGTGAATAATAAATTGAAAATCTTTTAGAAAAAATTTGAAACAAATAGGGTTTTATCCTATTTTTGCACACCCAAATACGGGGAAGGGATTTGGTAGCTCAGTTGGTAGAGCAATACACTTTTAATGTATGGGTCCTGGGTTCGAGTCCCAGCCAGATCACAAAGAAACTCAACGGACTTTAACGTTGAGTTTTTTTATGCAATTTTTGTTTGCATGATATTTTACCCACGGTTTAAACCGTGGGCTATTGTGACAATTTTTTCTATGGTTACACTGAAAAATATTAGCTTTTATTGTATTAATATTTAAAAAATCTTTTTTCTTAACTTTAGTACCAAGTGAATTTTAATTTATTATGTCCATTATAG
>CAMCAY010000021.1 GCA_945872815.1 Chitinophaga pinensis | reverse complement strand
ATAAATGTGCAATTGTAAATGTACCATTTGGAGGCGGAAAAGGAGGCATAAAAATTAATCCACGCAATTATTCTTCTTACGAATTGGAAAAGATTACCCGTAGGTATACAGCAGAATTGGTAAAGAAAAATTTTATCGGACCCGGTATTGATGTGCCAGCTCCTGATTACGGAACAGGACCAAGAGAAATGGCTTGGATCGTTGATACTTATGCATCTCTAAAGCCAGGTGAAATTGATGCTGCAGGTTGCGTTACCGGTAAACCTGTTACTCAAGGTGGTGTTCGCGGGCGTACCGAAGCTACCGGTTTAGGTGTTTACTTTGGAATCAGAGAGGTATGTAATATGCCTGATATCATGAAAAAACAAGGTTTAACAGTTGGAATAAAAGATAAAACAGTGGTGGTGCAAGGGCTTGGAAATGTTGGCTATCACTCTGCAAAATTTTTCAGAGAGGGTGGTGCAAAAGTAATTGCTCTAGCAGAATATGAAGGTGCGATTTTTAACGCAAATGGATTGAATGAGGATGAAGTATTTCAACATAGAAAAGCAACAGGTTCTATTTTAAATTTTCCTGGTGCAACCAATCTTGCTAAAAATACCGATGCTTTGGAATTGGAATGCGATATTCTTATTCCCGCAGCTTTGGAAAATGTTATCAATGGTGAAAATGCTCCAAGGGTAAAAGCCAAAATTATTGGGGAAGCTGCAAATGGACCTTGTACACCTGAAGCGGATGAAGTGTTTGTAAAAAAAGGAATTTTATGTGTTCCTGATATGTATTTAAATGCAGGTGGCGTAACGGTAAGTTATTTTGAGTGGTTGAAAAATTTAAGCCACGTTCGTTATGGCAGAATGGAAAAGCGTTTTACTGAAAATATGAACACGCATATTCTTAGTCAAATTGAAGAATTAACAGGCAAGAATGTAAGTGACACTGAACGCAAATTCATCATGCACGGACCTGATGAACAAGATTTGGTTCACAGCGGATTAGAAGAAACAATGATCAGTGCAACCAGAGAAATCATGGATATCTGGAGAGAAAATCCTGAAATTCCTGATATGCGTACAGCCGCTTACGTTAGTTCCATCAACAAAGTTGCTACCAGCTACGTTGAATTAGGAATTTTTCCTTAATAAGATTTGTGACTTTAATAAAAAAGCTGTCGATTTCATTTCGACAGCTTTTTTTATTTAGGAGAATGAAATTGTTTAAGGTTTTTTTACCGGTTGCTTTCCAGGATTTGTATTTTGTTTTGGACTCAATAAAGCAGCTTTAAAGCTATTGGCTTCGGCATCAGAAGGCTCTAGTGATAGTGCCTTTTCAACATAAGATATTGCCATATTTTTATCTTTCATGATGTTTGCATAATAAGCTACAAAATATTTATAACTATTTAATAACTGTGCTTTATATTTTATAGTATCAGCTAAACTCAATTGAATTGTTTTTCCAAAAGCAGCATTTGCCATACCCTTTTCCATAGTTGTATCAATTGCCCATGATGATTTTCCAATCATATTATAAGCATAAGGGTCATCGGGAAATTTAGTGGAGGATAAAGTGAAGATGTCAATTGCCTGCTGATAAGCCCCACCTTTGAAATAATTAAAACCAGTGGTGTTGATATCGAATTTGCTTGGATTTTTCTTTACGGTAATAATTTTATTGTACCAGTCTGCTGCGTCCTTGAATTTTTTTCTTGATTCAAAAAACTGAGCAGCATTTTTTAAAAAGATTAATTTGTTCGCCTCAATAGAATCTAAACCAACGGCCTTATCAATTAATAAACCTGCCTGTATTTCATTGCCGGGTATTTTCAATAAATTCATTGCGTAGTCAATATAATCAATTGGTACTATTTTGTCAGCATCCTGGTGCTTGAAATATTCAGTGTAAGATTCAATAGTTTTGATGGAATCTTTTAGTTTATTATATGCATTGGCTTTCAATCCAAAAAGTTTTGGATATGGATTCGGACTTTCTACAGCAATGCATTCGTTGATTTGATTCACTGCTTCCATAAATAATCCCTGAGCATACTTTAGGGATGCCCTATAATAACAAGTTTTGTTATCTAAGTCTGAATTGGCCATCCATTTTTCAAAATACTCCGATGCCTTTGCTACATTGGTTTCATAGAAGTAGGTGAATAAATTTGCATAGACAGGAGCAAAAGAAGGGTCGCTTGCCATTGCTTTTTCATAATGTTCTATGTAAATAGATTCCTGACCTTTTCCTTGAGACTGATAAATTTTACCTATTCTGTAATCGGCTCTTGCATATTTGGGATCTAAATTCAAAGCAGCCTGATAAGATATTATAGCATTCCCCCCATCGCCCATTTTTCTGTAAGCATCTCCCAAGTTCACTAATACATCCGGGTCATTGAATTTTTTTATTTGAGTAGCTTGTTTTAGTTTTTCAATTGCATATGCAGCATCCCCATTTTTTGAATCAAAATTTCCATTGGCATAACCAATCGCATTCAGTACTGCAATATTTTTACCTTGACTTAAAGATATCGCTGCTTCAAAATGATTGCGGGCATCAGGAACTTTTCCTTCTATCAACTCGATATGGCCAATCCCTGCCATTAAGACATTACTGTTGTTTGCATTTAGTTTTGATTGGTAAAGGTTTTTAGCATCAGTTAAATCTTTTGGTGTGGCGTCATCAGGTCTTATGATGGACTGCCCCAACCAATATGTTGCTTCATCGTTATTTGGATCCGCAGCAATTATTTTTTGAAATACATCTTTAGCACTTTTAAACCGTTCATTGCAAATAAATTTTTTACCCTGCTCCATGGTCTGTGCAGTTATTTCATTTACAATTAATAATCCGACCATTATCATAGAAACAATCAAATACTTTTTCATCTTAGCTGTTTTTATATTGTTGAATATAATTTGCATAAAAATAATTAATACGCACGTGATAATAATAACTGTCTGTTAAAGTTTTCGTTATTTTTTCTGATTAGATTCATTTATCTGAACATTACGGGTATTAAAATCCATTTTTGTTCCAAGATAAGCTCTTCTGAATATGAGCTGTCCTCTTTCGTATTTTAGGAATGATGTAAAGCCTGTTCCTAATCCTTCAAAGTTTTCTTTGTTAATATAATACAATGGTCTTACAAGTGGATATCTTAGTGAAATTAAATTTTGTTGCATAGGTTTTACATAGGGCATGTTTTCGCAAATGTCACATCTTACATAAGCTGTTTTTACGGAATGCAAAAGGTTGATTTGAGTGCTGTCTTCTTGGTTGCCAATCCAGCTGATGCCAATAAATCCTATGGCATTTTCGTGTTTGGAGACAAAGTCAAGTACTTCTCGACTATTTTTTAAAGCTTTTACAACTGATGTATCGTATGCTTCTTTTTTTAAAACAGAGTCTTTGATGTATCTGACAGTACTGGTGGCATTTGTACCGTCAAATACCGCAATTTTATCTCTTTTAATTTTCCCTTGAAGTTGATCTTTTAATGATGCCAACGTAAACAAAGAATCTTGATTTTTTTTGTTGATTACAATGGTGACTGCATCTGACGCAACTGCATTGCAACCCGGATTATACCCTAATGAATCTATCATGAAATGCTCTTCTCTTGTATTCAATCCTCTACCAACAATAATGAGGCGATTGGTACTGTCTTTGAAAAAGTCTCTGAAACATTCAACTTCGGATTTGTAAGTAGCGATAATATGTGTATTGGGGTAGGATGATTCATACATTTTTATCTGATCTTCAATCACAGGTTTGAAAGATTCGTCCACACTGATATAGATTGTTCCACTTTCAGGATTGTCGGATATTTGCACACTTTTATTTTTGCAATTTGTTAGTACTATTGAAACTATGCAAAGCAAAATATAGAATTGAATTTTTCTTGTCATCTCTCTTTTAAATAATTTTTTTTATATCCTCTGTAGATTCTAAAAACGCCATAAATAATACAAGTAATTCCGAACCATTTCATAACCGGGTCGTCGAATCTGGAAGCTAAGCTAGCGTTGAAGTACTTGACAAAAAGAAGAAAATTGCCCATAAATGTCCATAGAAATCCCATTCCGTAATCCATAATACTTCTCATAAGGATGAATCCTTTATCCCTTCGACTAATTTGATCTTTATCAAATGGAGGCATGTTTTTATGTTTTTATATTTATGCAATTTAATGATAAACTTGACCTTTAAATAGGCAAATAAAATAAAATAACAAGTTTTTGAATGGCGTTGAAGTAAAAATTATCTTTGCATTTGTATTGCTACATTATTAAGAACAAATTATATCTACTGAATCATTCATTGATAATAAAGATTGATGTGTAGAGATAAAATTGACTAAAGAAAAAAGAAAATGAAGATATTGATGGTGTGTTTGGGAAATATATGCAGAAGTCCTATTGCTGAAGGTTTATTGCAACATAAAGCGAAGCTTGCAGGATTGGAATGGTCAGTTGACAGTGCCGGTACAAATGGATACTACAATGGAGAACCTCCGCATCATTTAAGTCAAAAAGTTTCTAAAGCCAAAGGTATAGATATCAGTTCTCAGAAATCAAGACAACTGACCAAGGAGGATTTTTCAAAGTTTGATAAATTATTTGCAATGGCTAATGATGTATTGGATTATATGAAGGATATAGGAGAAGAAAAATTTGATCCTTCTAAATCATCATTGTTTTTGGATGAACTTTATCCTGGAGAGCATCGCAATGTTCCTGACCCTTGGTATGGTAGTGAGGAAGGATATGTAAAAGTTTTTGATTTGATTGAAAGAACCTGTGATGCGATCATTAACAATCACAATGAAAGAATAAAAAAATAAGGACTGTATGTCAAAACCATCGTTGCCTCAAGGTACAAGAGATTTTTCATCTGAAACAGTCAGAAAAAGAAATCATATTTTTTCAACCATAAAAAGTGTATTTGAGTGTTATGGCTTTGAGCCATTGGAGACTCCTGCGATGGAGAATCTAGAAACGCTGATGGGAAAATATGGCGAAGAGGGCGATAGGTTGATTTTTAAGATTCTTAACAATGGATTAAATGATCCCAAAAACGAAACAAAGGCAAAAGAGGGTTTTGAAAAATTGTTAAATGGTAAAAATAGTTCTGCACTTACAGAGAGGGCACTGAAATACGATTTAACGATTCCCTTTGCGAGATATGTGGCTATGAATCACGGACAACTAACGTTTCCGTATAAACGCTATCAAATTCAACCAGTATGGCGCGCCGATCGACCTCAAAAAGGACGTTATAGAGAGTTTACTCAATGTGATGCTGATGTTGTAGGAAGCACCGCACTCATCAATGAAGTTGAATTATCCAATATTTACCATGAAGTTTTTATCAGACTTGGACTTAACAAATACAGTTTAAAAATAAACAACAGAAAGATATTATCTGCTCTCGCAGAAAAGATAGACGGATCAAATTTGTTGATAGATATTACCATTGCTATTGATAAGCTGGATAAGATTGGAATAGATAAAGTAAACCAGGAATTGATGCAACGTGGATTGGCTCAAAATCAAATCGATTTCATCAATCAATACTTGAATGTAAATGGTGACAATCAGGAAAAGCTTGAAAAAATAGAAAAGTTGTTGTCAAACAACAATCAGGCTACCGAAGGAATAAATGAATTGAGATATATCATTCAAGTAGCCAACAAAGCAAATATTGACATTGATTTTACATTGGCCAGGGGATTAAACTACTACACCGGAACCATTTTCGAAGCCAAAGCACCTGCAGAAATTCAGATGGGAAGTATTGGTGGCGGTGGTAGATACGATAATCTGACTGCATTGTTTGGTGTTTCAAATATTCCGGGTGTGGGAATCAGTTTTGGTGTGGATAGGATTTATGATGTGATGGATGAAATGAATCTTTTTCCTAACAACATTTATTCTAGTGTAAGAGCATTATTCTTTAATATGGGAATAGAGGAAAGCAAATTTTCTTATAGCGTTATGCAGACTGTTCGGGAAAAAGGTATTGCTTGTGAGCTTTATCACGAACATGCGAAATTGGACAAACAGTTTAAATATGCAGATAAGAAAAACATATTATTTGCAGTAATAATCGGCAGTCAGGAAATGAATAGCAATACTTGTATTCTAAAGAATCTACAAACCGGCGAACAACAACAAATTCCATTGGAAGAGTTGTTAAATTCCTTCAAAAACAATAGCAGACCCCTGACCAACCCCAACACACATTGAAGCAAGTCCGTATTTACTGTTTCTTTTTTTCATTTCATGTAAAAGGGTAGTGGCTATTCTTACGCCGCTGCAACCCAGCGGATGACCAAGGGCAATGGCTCCACCGTTTACGTTTACTTTTTCGAGATCAAGTCCGAGATCATGAATGCATGCAATGCTTTGAGAGGCGAAAGCCTCATTAAGTTCAATCAAATCAAGGTCACTAACGTTGATGCCTGCACGCTTTAAAGCTTTTAAAGTAGCTGGAACAGGCCCAATACCCATGACTGCAGGTTCTACTCCCGCAACTGCCATGCTTTTAACAGTGGCCATAGGCTTCAAACCAAATTTCTTTACAGCTGTTTCATTTGCCAGAAGCATAGCAGCAGCCCCATCATTTATTCCACTGCTATTTCCAGCAGTTACAGTTCCGTCCTTTATGAATGCAGGTTTTAACTGAGCGAGTTTTTCCAGAGATGAGATGCGAGGATGTTCGTCTTTATTGAATTCGAAAGAGTCCTTTCCAATTTGTACTTCAACAGGAATGATTTCTTCATTGAAACGCTGAATTTTATGGGCATTTTCATATTTCTCCTGACTTTCGTAGGCAAACTCGTCCTGAGCATGTCTGCTGATATTCCATTGTTTAGCAACATTTTCGGCAGTTTCTCCCATTGAATAGGGGAAATAACTTTCAGCCAGTTTTCTGTTTACAAAACGCCATCCCATTGTTGTATCAAAAATTTGTGCATTTCTGTCAAATGCACTAGTTGCTTTTGGCATTACAAAAGGTGCCCTACTCATACTTTCTACACCGCAGGCAATCATCATTTGCGCATCACCGCATGCAATGGTACGCGCACTGTCCATGATGGCCTGTAATCCGCTAGCACAAAGACGGTTAACAGTATTGCCGGCAATCGTAGTGGGTAGCCCTGCTAATAAAGATGCCATGCGTGCTACATTACGGTTGTCTTCTCCGCTTTGATTTGCCGCACCTGCAATAATATCCTCAATGGCATTTACATCAATGTTGTTGTTTCGCTTTACAATGGCTTTTAAAACAATAGCAAGCAAATCATCCGGTCTTACACCTGACAATGCGCCCCCATATTTTCCTATAGGGGTTCTAACTGAATCAACCACATAAACATTTTCCATAATTATTGATTTATTAGGGTTATGCAAATATAATGGCTTTCTTAAATTCAGCTGTTTCAATGTTCCTGACTGATTATCTTTGCACAATGGCAATCAGTAGAAATATCAGAGAGTTAAACCTTCCCGAGCTTAAAGAGTATTTTGAGTCTATAGGCGATAAAAAATTCAGAGCAATACAAGCTTATGAGTGGCTTTGGAAAAAAAACATTCGAAATTTTTCCGATATGAGTAATTTATCAATTGAGCTGAGAAAAAAACTTACAGAAGATTTTGATATGAATGCGATTTCCGTTGATGCTACACAATACAGCAATGATGGTACGGTGAAGTCACGATTCAGAACGTATGACAACCATTTAATCGAGGGTGTTTTGATTCCTACAGAAAAAAGAAATACGGCTTGCGTTTCGTCTCAGATAGGATGCAGTTTGACATGTAAATTTTGTGCAACTGGTAAGATGGAACGCAAACGAAATCTGGGATTTGATGAAATTTACGATCAGGTAGCACTACTCAATGATCAAAGTGAAAAGGTATATGGAAAGAAGTTGAGCAATATCGTTTATATGGGTATGGGTGAGCCATTATTGAATTATAAAAATGTCTTGAAATCCATTGATAGAATTACTGCTTCAGATAGTATGAATATGAGCCCTAAACGAATAACTGTATCTACTGCCGGGGTTGCCAAGATGATTAAACAATTGGGTGATGACAAGGTAAGATTTAATCTTGCTCTTTCATTACATGCGCCTACAGATAAAAAGAGAAATGAAATCATGCCAATCAATGAAACCAATACTATTGATTTATTGATTGAGGCATTAAATTATTTTTACGATCAAACGAAAAATGACATTACGCTGGAATATATTCTGTTTAAGGATAGGAATGACAGTATAGAGGATGCCAATGAACTGATAAAAATTTACAGAAAGATACCTACACATTTGATTAATGTGATAGAATATAATCCAATTTCAGGGGCTGAATTTGTAAAGCCCGATGAAGATGCAACTCAATTGTTTACCGATCATTTGGCCAAAAACAGGGTAAATGTTAGGGTAAGAAGAAGCAGAGGAAAGGATATTGATGCTGCGTGCGGCCAATTGGCTAATAAAAATAAAGTCGCTTAGGGAATATTTTTTTAAAATCTTGAATTCATTTAAACTTTAGCAATAATAATTTGTCTTAAGTATTCATTTTTAAAATTTTACAATATGAAAAAAATAATTTTATCAATTATCAGTATGATCTTGCTTGTCTCGTTCTCTTTTGCTCAACAGGATAATATGCAGGTTCATGATTTAAAAGAGAAGAAATTTGGAAAAGGAAACAATAACAAAAAGAAAATGGGCGATAAACTTCAATTAACAGATGCCCAAAAAAAACAATTAAAAGTTATACAACAGGATTATCAAAATAAGATTGATTTGTTGGATAAGCAGCAAAGTCTTACGATAAAAGAATACAATGATAGAAAGACAGCTTTAAGAAAAGAATTGATTGCCAAAAGACAATCAATTTTTACAAAAGAACAAAAAAACAGAATTGAAACCGCAAAACAATTAAAAGAGTTGAGGAAAAAAGAGATGCGTATCAAGCGTTTTGGAAGAATGAGAGAAAAACTGGATTTGTCGGATGATCAGGTAAAGCAGATGAATGCATTACAAGAAAAAAGGAGAGCTGATATGGATAAAATTAAAAATGACTCCAAATTAAATGATCAGGAAAAACGCATTCAAATGAAAGAAATTATGAAAGCGGGAAAAGATGCCGGTAAAAAAATATTAACAGAAGAGCAATTGAATAAAATGCAAAACCTGAAAAAATCAAGTGAAAAGAGAGGTCCAAAAGACAACAAAGAAAGAGAATAGGTTTATATTATTTGTTTGAATAGCGCACTGTTATGGTGCGCTTTTTTGTATCTTCATGTTTCATTACTGTTGAAAAATAGTATAAATCAATTAAAACATGAGTCAATCTCCCTTTCAGAAATTTACTGTTAAAAAGAAAAACAGTGCAGTAAAAGAAGCCTTTCGCCAGGAAAAGAAAAAAGTTAAAAAAGAAAGAGCTGCTTATTTTGATAAAATCAAAGAAGAAAAATACCAGGCAAGAATCGCTAAAAAAAATGCTCAGTTAAATCCCCAGCCCAACACTTCGGTTAAGAAAGCAAAAACAAATGCTTCGGTTATTAAACCAAAAGTAACAGCTCAGGCATCTTCAACCCAAAATGCGATGCCGCTCAATAAATATCTTGCGCATTGTGGTGTCTGTTCCAGAAGAGATGCAGTTGCATTAATTACAGATGGAAAAGTAAAGATCAACGGTAACATGGTTAAGGAACCGGGTTATAAAGTACAGGCAACAGATGAAGTTTTCTTCAATAACAAAAAATTATTTGTCACAAAAAATCTTCAGTATATTTTATTGAACAAACCGAAGGATTACATAACTACAACTGATGATCCACAGGGTAGAAAAACGGTATTGCAACTTATTAAAGCTGCTACAGAAGAAAGAGTATATCCAATTGGACGACTCGACAGAAATACTTCCGGAGTGTTGTTGCTTACAAATGATGGTGATTTAACCCAAAAACTTTCACACCCAAGTTTTGAGATTAAAAAAGTGTATGAAGCCAAGTTGGATAAAATATTGATCAAAGCTGATTTCGATAAAATACTCAAAGGCCTTACTTTGGAAGATGGTCAGGTTTTTGTTGACAGTCTTGCTTATGCAGATTCAAAAGACAAATCAATTATTGGCATAGAAATTCACAGTGGGCGTAACAGAATTGTTAGAAGGATTTTTGAACATTTAGGATACGATGTTAGGGCTTTGGACAGAGTAATGTATGCCGGGTTAACCAAAAAAAATGTTGAAAGAGGTAAATGGCGTTATCTGAGTGAAAAAGAAATCAGGTTGCTAAAATACATGAATGCTTCTAAGGTAAAGAATCCAAAATAGTTTTACTGTGACTAATAGAAAATTATCAATCATTTTTGAAAATGATGCTTTTGTTGCTGTGAATAAACCTGCTGGAATGCTTACTATTCCTGACAGGGAGCAGTCTGAAAAGTCTTTGAAAGAATTTTTATTGGACAAATATGGGTCCATATTTACTGTGCATCGATTGGATAGAGATACCAGTGGAATAGTTCTTTTTGCTAAAAATGAACAAGCACATAAGTATTTTTCAAGATTATTTGAAGAAAGAAAAATTGAAAAATATTATCTTGGAATTGTATTAGGTAATCCTTCTGAAAAATCAGGATTAATTGATGCGCCAATTGCCGAACATCCTGTAAATAAAGGAATGATGACCATTCATAGAAATGGAAAAGAATCTTCAACGGAATATCAAGTGCTTGAGTCCCATAATAATTTTTCTCTGGTAAGTTTTCAATTGCATACCGGAAGAACCCATCAGATCAGGGTTCATGCAAAAAGTATTGGACATCCCTTGGCATGTGATATTCTTTATGGAGATGGCAAACCTGTATTATTATCTTCCATCAAAAAGAAGTTCAAATTAAGCAAACATGATGAAGAGGAACGTCCTATGATCAACAGGCTTGCTCTACATTCGTATAAGTTGGTTTTTAAGGATGATGATGGAAAAATCCACGAATTAATTGCGGAAATGCCCAAAGAATTCAGAGCGCTGATGCAGCAATTAAAAAAAGCTGTTGATGGTTAATTGAGTAAAAATGACTCGAAGATGACAATAATTTTATTAATTCCTATTAATATTGTTTCTTAATAAATTTTATGAAAAACAATTTGGTTATTTTTTCAGTTTTGTTATTTTATATCATTGTCAGTCCGGGTTTTGATTGCGGAGACAGAGGTCCTGATCTTTGTGATCAATATACTTACGATTCCATCCCTTTGTCATTAGAAGTTTACAACAATGATCATTCTTTTCATGAGCTAGATACCATAAATATGTCTTCAGTGATTAGTGATACATTTCAAACAAATAATGGTGAAAATATAGTGATACCATGTAATAATTTGTATGCAAGCATTCAGCCCTATAAAGTTGTAGACATTGCTTCAGGTCCACAATTAAACTACGCAAACATTGAATTTAATCCGATAGTTTCGGAAGGTTTTTTTCAAAATAATCCTTATCAATCTTCCGGATATAACTTTTTGTATAACAGGCTAGAGCCTTATAATAGATTGAAACCTTCATTAATTGTGGGCAGCCCAGGCTTGTATTTAATAAAAGTAGGTGTTGCAAATACAAGTTATACCTACGCTGATTATTCAAATACATTTTTTGACAGCAGAAACCCTTGTAATCATTACCTTGGCAGTTGTTCGATTTCTGCTACATCTCAGCAAAAACAATTTTGGGATTCTTTAGGTACCACTATTTTGAGATTAGCTAATAGCAACGAACAGATTGTTTCAAGTAAAGAGGATCATAATTACTTTTTTGTGAAAGTAGATTGATGAGCTTGAATAAAATCTTTATTCAAATATCTCAAGCAGGCCTTCAGGTAAATCGACATAAACAATTTTATTTTTCTTGTCAATTTTTAATAGGCTCTCCTGATGAAGGGGAATGAGCGCTTCTTTTTCTTTGTATATAATAGTACATAAAATTTGGTGGGGCTGTTCAAGCACTTCAATAATTTCTCCCAAATCATCCTCTCCATTCATCATTTTACATCCCAGTAAAGAAATGGGTGCGCTTTGTAATGCAAATTTTTTAAAATCTTTTTCTTCTAGCCATATATTTTTGGGAGTTAATTTTCTTGCAGACTCTTTAGTGTTTATTCCCTCCAATTTGATGAAAACCTCACGATCGCTTTTTATAGTTGTTTTTTCAATGAAATAAGGGATAAAACTGCCCGGTAATTCTTCAATGTAAATAAATTCTAGTCCTTTCAAACTTGTTTTTTTTCCAAGACTGTGTTGTAATACCAATTCCCCGCCGAGCCCAAAACTGGCAGCTAATTTCCCTATTTTAAAGTATTGAGACATGAATGGGTTTCTAAGGGTTGGTTATTGAAAGTTAGTCATTAGACTGTGCACATTGTCTGCATCTTGGCTCGTAAATATCTTTTTCGCCCAGGAGTACTTGATTGGCGTCTGCTATTTTTCTGTAACTAATGTTAGCGATGTCGCCACATTTCATACAAATCGCATGAAGTTTAGTAATGTAATCTGCTTTAGAAAGTAAATTCGGCATTTCGCCAAAAGGGTTGCCTTTATAGTCCATGTCTAATCCTGCTACAATTACCCTTACCCCATTCATTGCTAATTTTTCACAAACTTCAGTGATGCCCTTGTCAAAAAATTGAGCTTCATCTATACCAACTACATCAACATCTGTAGCCAGTTTCAGTATTTCTTCAGAACTTTTAACAGGAGTAGAATGAATAGCATTTGTATCATGACTAACTATATTATTTTTGTCGAACCGAGTGTCTATTGCTGGTTTGAAAATCTCTACTTTCAGATTCGCAATTTTCACTCTTTTCAACCTCCTTATCAGTTCTTCTGTTTTACCGCTGAACATACTGCCGCAAACCACTTCAATCCAGCCCTTTTTTTCACCTTTAATATGGGGTTCAATAAACATTAATTGTATTTTTTAAGTTTGAATTTGTAACTTTATTCTTTGCTATTGCAAAGATTATGGTTTAATTGCAATAGACAAAATCAAAGTCAATAATAATTAATAAAAATTAATTTGAATGGACAGAGTGGCCACACTCATAGAAAGACTCCAGGAACAACTTGGACGTAATGCATCCATTGATGAACTTTTGTTGACAGTTCAAATGATGCAATCTGAGCTTCAGCATTTGAAAGCATCATCCGGCGAAAAGGTTTTTCATCAAACTGTTGGCATTCACATTCCTGTTGTTGAAGAAAATATTAAAGATGCAGAAATTATCAAGACTGAAAATTCAGAAAAAATAATCCTTACACTGAATGTTGATGAATCAGAAATTGAGGCTGAATTGGAACAAATAAGAAAATCTGCTGAAGCTAAAATTTCTTTGAGTATAAAAAATAAACCGCCACTGCAATTTGATCCAATCGAAGAAACACCGACATTAATTCATCAGCGTGTAAATGATGATGAATCTAAAGTGGAAAATAAATCTGAGAATCAAACACCATCATTGAACGATGTTTTAAAAAATGACAACACTGAAATCAGCGACACGCTGTCTGAAGGACCTATTAAGGATCTGAGAAAAGCCGTCGGAATCAATGATCGTTTTTTATTTATCAATGAATTGTTTCTTGGGGATGAGGTAATGTTTGAAAGGAGTATTAAAACCATCAACTCATTTACAATTTATCCTGAAGCAGAATACTGGATTAGAAGAGAATTGAAATTGAAACTTGCATGGAATGAGAACAGCGATACTGTTAAACAATTCAATCAGTTGGTCAAAAGGCGATTCAATTTTACATAGTTAAGTATTGTTAAAGTCGCACCCTTTTTCGCATACACATATTTTTGGGAATTCTCTCCAGATAGTTTAAGTGTATCCTCATTATCCAAAAGTTTTCTTGTAATTCTATTCAGCTCCTCAAAATTTTGAATACTGAATGCTCCTTTATTTTCAATGAGTTCGGTTGCTTCTGCAAATTTTTTAAAATGTGGTCCAAAGATGACAGGTTTTCCATAAACAGCTGCTTCAAGTGTATTGTGAATACCTTTATTAAAACCTCCTCCAACATAAGTAATATCAGCATATCGGTATAATGTTGAAAGCAAGCCTATTGAATCAACAACTAAAACATTTGCATCATTGAGTGATGATTGTTTTAACAAATCAGAATAAAAAATAGCATTCTTGAATAATTTCCTGAGCCTGTTTAGATTACTTTGATGGATTTCATGTGGTACTAAAATGAGTTTTATTTCGGGATTATTAATTGAAAACTTCTGCCAAATTTTTTCGTCATTCTCCCAGGTACTGCCTGCAATTATAAGTTTATTAGTTTGTTTGAATTTTTCAATTAAATCCAACTTTTTTTCTTGTTCGGCAATCTCTATTACTCTGTCAAACCTTGTATCTCCCGATACAGAAACATTTTTTACGCCAATTTTTTCAAGGAGTAAAACGGATTCTTTATTTTGAACAAAGAAATGTTCAAAAGCTGAAAGTGTTTTTTTCCATAGTCCTCCATACCATTTAAAAAAAGGTTGCTTATTTCTGAAAATTCCGGCAATGAGTAAAATGGGAATTTTTCGTTTTTTCACTTCGAGGAGACAATTCATCCAATATTCGTATTTAACCCAAATTACGAGTGCAGGATTGATTTGGTCAATGAGTTTTTTTGCATTTGTGGGAGTATCAGATGGCAGATAGATAACTTTATCTGCAATGGAATAATTTTTTCTTACTTCAAAACCACTGGGAGAAAAAAAGCTGATTACAACGGGATAGTTCGGCCATTCTTTTTTCAATCTTTCAATTACAGGCCTGCCTTGTTCAAATTCACCCAAACTTGCACAGTGCATCCAAATAGTTTTTTTCTTAAAAGTACAATCGGGGAAATTCTTTCTGCCGTCTATCCATAAAGCAGCTTTTTTATTAAAAAAAGATGAAATATAGATTAGTTTTTCCAGCAGAAATATGGATAAATTATACAGAAACAAGTTATATGATTGAATTATAGTCAAAAATACATCCAATTGATGACAAAACTGTCAGCTTTGACACTAAAAAATCGCCTTCAAAATCATATATTTGCGAAGCTAAAATGCTAGATTTATGAGGCCTTTACAAATGGTTGATACAGGTAATCAATATCTTAAAATAAAAAAAGAGATTGATGATGCTGTTATAAAAGTGATGGAAAGTTCCCAATTTATTGGGGGAAAGGCTGTGAATGAATTTGCAACCGATCTTGCTTCTTATAATGGGAGTAAACATGTGATTACATGTGCAAATGGTACAGATGCTCTACAAATTGCCATGATGGCATTGGGAATAAAGGCCGGTGATGAAGTCATTACTCCTTCATTTACTTACATAGCTACAGTTGAAGTTGCTGCTTTGCTTGGAGTCAAACCTATTTTTGTAGAAGTTGACAAAAAAAGTTTTTGTATAGATCCTGCAGCTATTGAAAAAGCAATAACTCCAAAAACAAAAGCGATTATTCCGGTACATCTTTATGGTCATGCTGCAGACATGGAACCCATTATGCAGATTGCCCAAAAGCACAATCTTTTTGTGATTGAGGATAATGCTCAGGCAATTGGGAATGAGTATCATTTTTCCGATGGTACAGTAAAGAAGACAGGAAGTATTGGTCATATAGGGTGCACTTCATTTTATCCATCAAAAAATTTGGGTGCTTTTGGAGATGGGGGGGCAATGTTTACAGAGGATGATTCATTGGCTGAACAATTGAAAATGATTGCATCCCATGGTCAAAGTAGAAGATACTATCATGATGTTGTGGGATGTAATTCAAGATTAGATGCCATGCAAGCAGTAATATTGGGCATTAAATTAAAACATCTGGATGAGTACAATAACGCAAGAAGAAAAGCGGCCGATTTCTATGATGCTGCGTTTATGGGTCACCGTAATATAACAGTTCCATTTAGAGCTGAAAATAACCACCATGTTTTTCATCAGTACACACTGATTCTTGAAAATGTTGACAGGGATGGGTTGAATTCTTTTTTAGCTGAAAATGGAATACCCTCCATGATTTATTATCCTGTTCCTGCACACAAGCAGAAAATGTTTGATGCTTTTGGAGGAAATTTGTTTGATCTCCCATTGACTGATTGGTTGACAGAGCGAGTTATTTCATTGCCAATTCATACTGAGATGGATCAAGAACAACAAAAATATATTTGCGAAAAGGTGCTAGAGTTTGTAAATAAAAACTAATATCCTATTATAAAATAGTTATTAAAATAAAATCATACCAATGGTAAATTATTTCAAGGCTATTACATTTGACCAAAATTAAAAACCAAACTAACAAATGAAAATTGCTGTTATCGGAACTGGATATGTCGGTTTAGTAACGGGAACTTGTTTTGCTGAAACAGGAAACAATGTTACTTGCGTAGATATAGACACCCAAAAAGTTGAAAAATTATCAAGCGGACAAATTACCATTTTTGAACCGGGGCTTGAAAAATTATTTTTAAGAAATCAAAAAGAAGGACGACTTCATTTTACCACTTCTATTGAGCAGGCAGTAGAAAATGCCAAAATAATCTTTCTGGCTTTACCCACACCACCAGGAGAAGATGGAAGTGCTGATTTATCCTATATCTTAAATGTAGCCGCTCATCTTGGTAAAATTTTAAAGTCCGGCGATTACAAAGTAATTATAGATAAAAGTACGGTGCCTGTCGGAACAGCAGAAAAAGTAAGAAATGCTGTTTTGTCGAATGCTGTGCAAGATTTAAGTGCATCCTTTGATGTAGTCAGTAATCCTGAGTTTTTAAGAGAAGGAGTAGCGGTGGAGGATTTTATGAAGCCCGACAGAGTGGTTATTGGAACAGATTCTGAAGCGGCTAAGAAAATAATGAATGAATTGTATGCTCCATTTGTACGTCAGGGAAATCCAATTATATTCATGGATGAGAAATCTGCTGAACTTACTAAATATGCAGCCAATTCTTTCCTTGCAGTGAAGATTAGTTTTATGAATGAAATTGCTCAGCTATGTGAAAAATTAGGAGCCGATGTGGATATGGTTCGAAAAGGAATAGGCAGTGACGAAAGAATCGGAAAAAGATTTTTATTTCCGGGAATAGGTTACGGAGGAAGTTGTTTTCCGAAAGATGTGCAAGCTTTATCGAAATCTTCTCACGAAGTAAAATATGATTTTAAAATTTTGGATGCGGTGATGGAAGTGAATGAGTTGCAGAAGCTTTATCTTATTCCAAAAATTGAAAAATATTTCCAAGGGAATCTTAATGGAAAGCATTTTGCAATATGGGGGCTTGCTTTCAAACCGAATACAGATGATATCAGAGAAGCTCCGGCATTTTATATGATTGATGCTTTGTTAAGCAAAGGAGCAACTGTTTCCGCTTTTGATCCAGAAGCTATGCCCAACTCTAAGCAAGTACTAGGCGATAAAATCAGATTTGCTGAAAATCAATATGATGCTTTGCAAAAAGCTGATGCATTGATTATCGCTACAGAGTGGAACGAATTCAGAACCCCTGATTTTGATCAGTTGTCGGGCTTACTGAAAAACAAGGTGATTTTTGATGGAAGAAATCTCTTTGATTTATCTTCAATGGAGCAATTGGGATATCACTATGAAAGTGTTGGTAGAAAAATAATCGGATAGTTTATTATTAAAAAATTATTGCTGTGAGAAAAAAAAGAGTTTTAATAACTGGTGCGGCCGGATTTCTCGGTTCGCATTTATGTGACAGATTTATACGTGAAGGATTTGATGTAGTGGGTATGGACAATCTTATTACCGGTGATTTGAAAAACATTGAACATCTTTTTAAGTTGAAGGAATTTGAATTTTATCATCATGATGTTTCGAAATTCATTCACGTTCCAGGCGATTTGGATTATATTTTACATTTCGCTTCTCCAGCCAGTCCGATTGATTATTTAAAAATTCCCATTCAGACATTGAAGGTTGGTTCTTTGGGAACGCATAATTGTTTAGGTCTTGCGTTAGCTAAGAAAGCAAGAATATTGGTTGCAAGTACGAGTGAAGTATATGGGGATCCTTTGGTTCATCCTCAAACCGAGGAATATTGGGGCAATGTAAATCCTGTTGGGCCAAGGGGTGTGTATGATGAAGCAAAACGTTTTCAGGAAGCCATGACGATGGCATACCATAATTTTCATCAGGTAGAAACAAGAATTGTTCGCATATTCAATACGTATGGTCCACGTATGCGACTGAATGATGGAAGAGCTTTGCCAGCTTTTATAGGACAAGCATTGAGGGGAGAAGACCTTACTGTTTTTGGAGATGGAAGTCAAACAAGAAGTTTTTGCTATGTAGACGATTTGGTTGAAGGCATTTACAGATTGTTGATGAGTGATTATGTCTATCCTGTAAATATTGGCAACCCGGATGAAATTTCTTTAAAGGATTTTGCAGATGAAATTTTAAAAATAACAGGATCCAATCAAAAGATAGCGTATAAACCATTACCTGTGGATGATCCTAAGCAAAGAAAACCTGATATCACCAAAGCAAAGGAAATATTGGGTTGGGAGCCGAAAGTCAATAGGGCAGAAGGTCTGAAAATCACCTACGATTATTTTAAGGGTCTTACTCCGGAAGAATTAAACAAAGAACCATTGGAATTCATCAGCAGAAAATATTGATTAAAGAGAGCGTTTACATGATATACCAGGAGTTATTAAATAAGAAAAAAACACTTGCGGTAATAGGGTTGGGCTACGTAGGTCTTCCGATTGCACTTGAGTTTGCAAAAAAAATTAAAGTAATTGGTTTTGATATCAATGCAGATAGAATAGCGTTGATGAAAAAGAGAATTGATCCCAGCAATGAATTAGACTCAAAAGATTTTCAAGATTGTGATATAGAATTCACCAACGATCTAGAGGTTTTGAAAAAAGCCCATTTTTATATTGTTGCTGTACCTACACCGGTTGATGATCACAATGTACCTGATTTGATTCCGATTCAAAAAGCAAGCGAGACCATCGGTAAGATATTAATGAAAGGAGATTATGTTGTGTATGAAAGTACCGTATATCCAGGATGTACAGAAGAAGATTGTGTTCCAATTATAGAAAAAATATCCGGATTGAAAAAAATAGTCGATTATAAAATTGGTTATTCTCCTGAAAGAATCAATCCAGGAGATAAAGAGCATACCATCAGTACCATTACAAAAGTAGTTAGTGGATGTTGTGAAGATAGCTTGAATGAAATTGCCAAGGTTTATGAGTTAGTTGTAAAGGCAGGTGTTCATAAAGCTCCATCCATTAAAGTAGCGGAAGCAGCTAAAATTATAGAAAACACTCAACGGGATCTTAACATCGCATTAATGAACGAGTTGTCAATTATTTTTGACAAAATGAACATCAATACTTTTGATGTTCTAGATGCAGCTAGCACAAAATGGAATTTTTTAAAATTTCAACCAGGGTTGGTTGGAGGTCATTGTATTGGAGTAGATCCTTATTACCTTACACACAAATCAAAACAACTGGGTTATGAAAGTCAGGTTATTCTTGCAGGAAGGGTTATCAATGACGGTATGGCTGAGTATGTAGCGAAAAAAGTTTTACAGCATATCATTCAATACAATGGAAATATTAAACACAGTAAGGTGTTGATCATGGGAGCTACTTTCAAGGAAAATGTAAGTGATATACGAAATAGCAAAGTAGCAGAAGTAGTAAAAGAATTAAAGCTTTTTTCTCTTAATGTTCATGTTTCAGATCCTAATGCAAGCGGCAAACAACTTTATCATGAATATGGATTTGAGTTAACTGAAAATCTTTCCAATGATTATGATGCAATCATCATTTCGGTTCCTCATAACGAATATAAACAATTAGACGATGCTTACTTTGCTTCTATTTCTAAAGAAAATGCGATGATTGCAGACTTAAAAGGTTTTTTAAGAGGTAAAATTAATAGCAGACATTACTGGACTTTATAAAATAGAACAGCGAAAAAAATAAATGCCGCAAACCGTTTTTCATACAGCAGATATTACTCAATCCTCATTTCTGGTAACAGGAGGTGCAGGATTTATTGGCAGTCATATTGCTGAATACTTGTTGAAAAACGGAGCTAAGAAGGTAAGGATATTGGATAATATGGCAAACGGATTTGAATCAAATCTTGCGGAAATTAAAAAATACAAAGCTTTTGAGTTTATTGAGGGAGATATCAGAAATATAGACACTTGCATGCAGGCATGTGAAGGAATCGATTATATCAGTCATCAAGCTGCATTAGGCTCTGTTCCTCGATCTATAAAAGAACCCATTTATTTTAATGATGTCAATGTGGGAGGATTCGCAAACATGTTACATGCTGCTGTTGAAAAAAAAGTAAAGGTATTTGTTTATGCTTCCTCTTCTTCTGTATACGGTGACGAAAAAAGTTTGCCTAAAGTAGAGTATAAAACAGGAAAATGTTTGTCGCCCTATGCTGCGACAAAAAAAACCAATGAACTATACGCTCAAGTGTTTTCCGATATTTACGGAATGAAAATAATGGGATTCAGATATTTCAATATTTTTGGACCTAGGCAGGATCCTGACGGACCTTATGCTGCGGTTATACCATTGTTTATAAAAGGGTTAATGAACAGAAAAGAGTTTTTTATCAATGGAGATGGAGAGCAGACCCGAGATTTCACTTTTGTTGAAAATGCAGTTCAGATAAATATCAAGGGGATGCTATCGCAACATGCTGATGCATTCAATCAAGTTTATAATGTGGCAGTAGGTGAACAGTTTTCCGTTAATCAATTGTATCAAACTTGCGCTGATTTATTACAAAGTGATTGGCAGCCTGTATATCGTTCTCCAAGAATGGGTGATATCAGAAATTCTCTTGCCGACATTTCTAAAGCAAAGGAATTATTAGGATATCATCCCACTGTTTCATTTAATGAAGGACTTGTAGAAACAATAAATTTTTTTAAATAAACCAATTTAACAGAAATGCCATTTATTCAGACTGACTTTCCAGGATTATTGATTTTTGAACCAGTAGTATATGAAGACAGTAGAGGTTATTTTTTTGAAAGTTATAATAACAAAACATGCAAAGAGTCAGGAGTAGATACGTTGTTTATTCAGGATAATCAGGCAAAATCTTCATACGGAGTTATCAGAGGGATGCATTACCAACTGAATCCTGATGCACAAACAAAATTTATCAGAGCTTTAAGCGGAATAATATTAGATGTAGTGATAGATTTAAGAAAAGGTTCTCCGACATTTGGTAAACATTTTTCTATAGAATTATCTGCTGAAAATAAAAAGCAACTCTATATTCCAAAAGGGTTTGCACATGGGTATTCAGTATTGAGTGAAACTGCAGAGGTATTCTATAAATGCGATGCTTTTTACAATAAAAACCTGGAAGCAGGTGTTCAATTTTACGACCCTTCTTTACAAATAGATTGGAAAATTCCTGAGGATAAGCAAATCATATCTGATAAGGATAAGTTACATCCTACTTTTGAAAATTGTATTAATAATTTTATCTTTTAATTATTCAATAATTGCTGATGTCAGTTAAGAAAATTCTGGTTACAGGAGCTAATGGTCAATTGGGAAATGAGTGCAGGCAACTTGCCCAGCATTTCAATGGTGTTGATTTTGTTTTCACTGATGTAGAAGAGCTTTCTATAACAGATGAGCTTGCCATTGAAAAAATATTTGCACAAAATCATTTTGATTGTTGCATTAATGCTGCCGCGTATACTGCTGTAGATAATGCTGAAAAAGATAAGGAAACTGCTTATGAAATCAATGCAAATGCAGTAGGATATTTAGCAACTGCTTGTAAAAAATACAATTGTAAACTGATTCATATTTCTACCGATTATGTGTTTGACGGGGAAAAAGAAAACGGATATTTGGAGGAAGATACAACCGGCCCAATAAATATTTATGGATCCTCTAAATTATTAGGTGAGCAACTTGCGTTGGAAAACAATCCGCAAACCATTGTCATTCGTACATCATGGGTCTATAGTTATTTCGGAAAAAATTTTGTAAAAACAATGATGAAACTAATGCAGGAAAGGCCTGAAATCAGTGTTGTTTCTGATCAGATTGGCAAACCCACCTATGCGGCAGATTTGGCAAGTGCTATATTTAAAATTGTTTTTTCTTCCAGTGATTTTAAACCTGGTATGTACCATTACTCAAATAAGGGAGTAATTTCATGGTATGATTTTGCTTTGGCCATAAAAGAAATTGGCAATTATAACTGTCAGATTAATCCAATTCCTTCTTCTGCATATCCTGTTCCTGCTAAACGGCCGCATTATTCTGTTTTAATTACAGATAAAATAGAATCTGTCTATGGAATTGATATTCCACAATGGAAAGAGAGTTTGAAAAAATGTATGCAATTACTGAGTTAGTATCTTTCTATTCAAATCAAATCAATTCAATGAATTTATTTTCTATTAAAAGCAGGATTGTTGTAACCTGTAGCAATCGACTATCACCTTATTTATTATCTGAGATTACTGAATTGGGATTTAAGCCGGTTCGTACTTTCAAAACAGGTGTTGAATTATTGGGTGATTTGAATGATTGTATCAAACTGAATATTCATCTTAGATGTGCCAGTCAAGTATTATTTTCACTAAAAGAATTTACTGCTAATAATGCACAGGATTTATACCAAGAATTAATCAAAATAGAATGGGAAAATGTGATTCCTTCTAATGAATATTTTTCTATTAGCAGCAATGTCAGCAATGAAACTATTACTAATAATTTGTTTGCCAATGTTAAAGTGAAGGATGCCATTGCAGACAGATTCAGAGAGAAAACCGGCAGCAGGCCTGATTCAGGACCAGATTTGAATGCTGTAGTTATTCATCTATATTGGAAGGATTCACTTGCAGAAATATTTTTAGACACAAGTGGGGAAACATTATCCAAGCATGGATACAGAAAAATACCGGGTAAAGCACCGATGCTTGAATCACTGGCTGCTGCTAATATACTTGCTTTACAATGGGATAAAAAATCTGCGTTTGTCAATCCCATGTGCGGATCGGGAACTATAGCCATTGAAGCAGCTTTATTTGCTACCAAAAGAAAACCCGGTTTATTCAGAACCAATTATTCTTTCATGCACGTTTGCGGTTATGATACAAATGCTTATGAAAAACTTTATAAGGAAATGGAATCGGAAGTTATTGATAGTGCCGGAATTAAAATAATTGCATCCGATATAAGTGAAGATGCAGTAAATATATCCAAGATAAATGCCGGCATTGCAGGTGTTGAACAAATGATTGATTTTCAAGTTTGTGATTTTGCCTCTACATTAATTCCTGAAAATGAACAAGGGGTTATTTATTTTAATCCTGAATATGGAGACAGGTTGGGAGATGAGATTGAATTGCAGGAAACATACAAACGAATGGGAGATTTTCTAAAACAACAATGCAAGGGCTACTGGGGATATATTTTTACTGGCAATCTGGAGCTTGCAAAAAAAATTGGATTAAAACCTAAAAGGAGAATAGAATTTTATACAGGCAAAATTGATTGCAGATTGTTTGAGTATGAGTTATACGCAGGAAGTAGAGTTGTAAAGGATTAAAAAGATCTAAAGTTTCAATAAAAAAACCTTCGGATTATCCGAAGGTTTTTTCGTAATACTAATGTTGAAATTACATTCCCATTTTTACTTTAAGATTAGCGTCAATGGCATCTAAGAATTCCTCAGTATATAAATAGTGTTCTCCATGGCTTACTTTATTCCCATGAATGCAAACTGCCAAATCTTTGGTCATTTTTCCGCTTTCAACTGTTTCGATACATACAGCTTCCAAAGCATTACAGAAGTTAATCAATTCCTGATTGTTATCTAATTTGCCACGGAAAGCCAAACCTCTTGTCCATGCAAATATGGAGGCAATAGGATTGGTACTGGTAGGTTTACCTGCCTGATGATCACGATAGTGGCGGGTTACAGTACCATGTGCAGCTTCAGACTCCATAGTTTTTCCGTCAGGTGTAACTAATACAGAAGTCATTAATCCTAAAGATCCGAAACCTTGCGCAACGGTATCACTTTGTACATCACCATCGTAATTTTTGCATGCCCAAACAAAATTTCCGTTCCACTTCAATGCACTGGCAACCATATCATCTATCAAACGATGTTCATAAACAATACCTGCTGCTTCAAATTGAGTTTTGAATTCATTCTTATAAACCTCTTCAAAAATATCTTTGAATCTTCCGTCGTATTTTTTTAGGATGGTGTTTTTAGTAGAAAGATACAAGGGCCATTTTTTGCTCAAAGCCATATTGAAACAACTTCGTGCAAACCCAAAAATACTTTCATCGGTATTGTACATGGTCATTGCAACGCCATCGCCTTTGTAATTATACACTTCAAACACTTGAGGTTCGCCACCACCTTCTGGTGTAAATGTCATGGTTAACTTTCCTTTTCCTTTAATAACGGTGTCGGTTGCACGATATTGATCACCAAAAGCATGACGACCTACTATTATAGGAGCAGTCCAGTTTGTAACAAGACGGGGAACATTTTTCATAACAATGGGTTCTCTGAAAACGGTGCCATCTAAAATGTTACGAATGGTTCCGTTAGGACTCTTCCACATTTGTTTCAGGTTGAACTCTTTTACACGTGCTTCATCAGGAGTGATGGTTGCACACTTTATTCCAACCCCACAAGCTTTGATGGCATTAGCTGCGTCAATGGTAACCTGATCATCCGTTTGATCACGATATTCCATACCTAGATCATAATACTGAATGGGTACTTCTAAATAAGGCAGAATTAACTTGTCCTTGATGAATTTCCAGATAATTCGGGTCATTTCATCACCATCTAATTCCACAACGGGATTGGTTACTTTTATTTTTGACATAATGTGTTGATTTTTAAAATGCAAAATTAAGGAAAAAAATGCCCTGTCGATTGGCTCTTTTAGTTAAAAAAGTAACTAATAGTCAATCAATGAATCTAATACATTAGATATAAATAGTATTAATCTATGATTTTTCTTCCCAAATCTGACAAAGATGTACAATTGTTTCAGAGGCCTTTACCATATCTTCTACACCTATCCATTCCAGTTTACTATGGATATTTTGCATACCGGTAAATATGTTGGGGCAAGGTAAGCCCATATAACTCAACCTGCTGCCGTCTGTTCCACCGCGAATGCTTTCTTTTTTTAACGTAAGCCCTGCTCTTTCGATGGCTTCGGCAGCAAAGTTGGCCACCTGAGGACAGGTGTCCAATATTTCCTTCATATTTCTGTATTGCTCTTGTTGGGTATATTCCATGGTTGCTCCGGGAAATTGAGCAACTACATTTTCAGCAATCTTTTTAAGTCTTTCATGATGGGATGTCAAGCCTTCAAGACTAAAATCCCTTACGATAAAACTGATGGTGGTTTTTTCTGCAATACCATTAACTGAAACCGGATGAACAAAACCTTGGCGATTTTCTGTTGTTTCAGGACTCCATTCATTTTTAGGCAATGCATCTAAAACTGCACCTGCTATTTTTATGGCATTTACCAAGGTGTCTTTTGCATAACCGGGATGAGCAATTACACCATGTATTACAATGGTAGCTGCATCAGCACTGAATGTTTCATCTTCCAAGCTTCCCGCTTCTCCGCCATCAAGTGTATATCCGAAATCAGCCCCTAATTTTTTCATGTCAATCTTTGCAGTTCCTTTTCCTACTTCTTCATCGGGCGTAAATACAATTTTAATTGTTCCATGTTTTATGGAAGGGTTGCTGATTAAATATTGAGCTGCTTGCATGATAACAGCTACGCCGCTTTTGTCATCTGCTCCTAAAAGCGTATTTCCGCTTGCGGTAATAATCTCTCTTCCAATGTGATTTTTTAAATAGGGAGAATCAGATAATTTTAAAATCTGTGTACTGTCATCGGGCAAGATAATGTTCTTGCCATCATAGTTTTTATGCAGTATCGGTTTTACGTTTGTGCCACTGCAATCAGGTGCAGTATCTACATGTGAACAAAAACAAATTACAGGTATATTCTTATTTTCCGAATTGGAGGGAATTGTCGCATACACATATCCGTACTCATCCAACGAAACTTCGGAAAGTCTCATATCCAATAATTCTTGCTGAAGGATTTTTGACAGGTCTTTCTGTTTTTCGGTTGTAGGGTATGCGTTACTGTTAGGGTCACTCTGTGTATCTATTTGCACATATCGCATGAAACGTTCAGTGAGAGCGGTTTTGTCTATGTGTAGCATGTGTAATTGGATTTTATATGTATGCTTATGAAATTGCTATTAATTTAATTAAGCTATTTCCACCAGTTCAATATCAAAAATCAACTCTTGTCCGGCGAGAAAATGATTGGCATCTAATATAATTACATCTTCTTTTACTTCTACCACAATTACAGGAACAGGTTGTCCCATTTGATTGCTCAATGTCAATTGCATACCCGGCTCAAGTTTCATATCTGCAGGTACATTTTCTTTAGGAAAAGGAATGATGGCTTCTTCACTTTTAGGACCATAAGCATCTTCAGGAGCGATATTGATTGTCTTTTTTTCTCCAACTGTCATTCCAGGCATAGCATTGTCAAATCCCTTGATCATCTGACCCGCACCTATGGTAAATTCTAATGGCTCTCTTCCTATAGATGAATCAAATTGTTCACCAGAAGTTAATTTTCCAGTGTAATGTACTTTTACTACATCACCTGCTTTTGCTGTTTGCATTTTTTTTAATTTTTAGTTTTACCGGAAAATACCGGAGAGAAAAGGTCATACAATGCTGCTTTTTCAAAAGTAAGGACGAATGAACAGCAAAAATGTACACAATTGAACGGCAATATTATAAATAAAATTCAAATTCGCCGAATTAAAAAAGTTTGCTCAACTTTGTCTTATGAGATTTTTAAAAATATCATACATAGTCATATCAGTTTGTCTTTCCTTGGTAGGTTGCGCACAAACGAAAGCTCTCCTAATAACTGATAGTAAAGTAATCACGGGAGCCGAACAAACAGATTCCTACTTACACTTATTGAAGGGGAAAGCTGTAGGGGTGTTTGCCAATCAGACATCTATGATTCAACAAATGCATTTAGTAGATTCTTTACATAAATTAGGTGTTCGTATTGTAAAAATTTTCGGACCTGAACATGGTTTCAGGGGTTCAGCTGGTGCAGGCGAACATGTAAACAACAGTGTTGATGAAAAAACCGGTATTCCAATAGTTAGTTTATATGGTAATCACAAGAAACCTACTTCGGAAGATTTAGCGGATATTGATGTATTGCTTTTTGATATTCAGGATGTTGGAGTGAGGTTCTACACTTACATATCTTCCCTTCAATATTGCATGGAAGCTTGTGTTGAAAATAATAAGCAACTGATTATTTTGGATCGTCCTAATCCAAACGGATTTTATGTAGATGGCCCAGTGCTTGATACCGCTTTTAGAAGCTTTGTAGGCATGCAACCTATTCCTGTTGTTTATGGAATGACTATTGGCGAGTATGCATTGATGTTATTTGGTGAAAAATGGCTTTCTGTTAATCCAACCATATCATTATCCCTAGGAAATTGGATGAAAGTAATACCATGTAAAAATTATGATCATAACACAATATATACTTTGCCAGTAAATCCTTCTCCGAATTTAAAACAGATGCAATCTATTTATTGGTATCCTTCTATTTGTTTTTTTGAAGGAACAATTTTGAGTGAGGGCAGGGGAACAGCAACACCTTTTCAAGTATTCGGACATCCATTGTTGCCGAAAGATTTATTTACTTTTACTCCGATGCCAAATCAAGGTGCAAAAAGCAGTAAATGTTTTTATCAAAAATGCCATGGATGGAATTTATCGGGAACAACAGACGAAGTGTTAAAAGAAACTGACAAGAAAATTCAAATTAAATACTTACTGGAAGCTTATACTTTATTTCCCGGAAAGGATAGTTTCTTTCTGAAAAATAATTTCTTTAATAATCTTGCCGGTAATGATATCCTGATGAATCAAATCAAAAAGGGATTTACTGAAAAACAAATTCGTAAAAGCTGGGAAGCAGATTTGACAAAGTTTAAGGCCCTAAGAAAAAAATACTTATTGTACAAGGATTTCGAAAACTAATCAAAAAATGGATTATAAGGAACTTAGAATCATATTCATGGGCACGCCAGAGTTTGCAGTTGCTTCACTTGAAAAGTTGTATAAGGCAGGATGTAATATTGTTGCGGTGATTACGGCTCCGGATAAACCTGCAGGTAGGGGAATGAATATTCAAGAGACCGCCGTCAAAAAGTTTGCAACAGAACATGGGTTGAATATTTTACAGCCGGATAAATTAAAAAATCCATCTTTTATTGATGAATTAAAATCTTTACATGCTGATTTACAGGTAGTGGTGGCATTTAGAATGTTACCAGAAATAGTATGGAATATGCCACCCATGGGAACATTGAATCTTCACGGTTCTTTGTTGCCACAATACAGGGGTGCTGCACCTATCAACTGGGCTATTATTAATGGCGAAAAATTTACCGGAGTCACCACATTTAAATTGAAACATGAAATAGATACTGGAGATATTTTACTTGCTGAAAAAATAAATATTGAGGAAGAGGATACCGCTGGAACTTTACATGATAAAATGAAAGAAACGGGCGCATCCCTATTATTAAAAACGATTCAGCAAATCGCAACACAAGACTTAAAAGAAGTTCCTCAGGAAAAATTTATTGAAACTGAAAACAATCTTCAACATGCACCAAAGATTTATACAGAGACATGCAAAGTAGATTGGAACAAAAGTGTGGCAGAAGTAAATAATTTAATTAGAGGACTATCACCTTATCCTGCTGCTTTTACAGAATTGAATAGTAAAAAATTAAAAGTATATTCCGCTACAGCAGAATATGCTATTCCAAATACTACACCCGGTAATTTCGAGACTGACAAAAAGAACTTTTTAAAGTATGCATGTAAGGACGGTTATCTAAATATCACGGAATTGCAATTAGAAGGAAAAAAAAGAATGAATGTCAGAGATTTTCTTTCTGGCTATAGATTTGATAAATAGTTTAATTTTTTAGTTAAGCTTGTCAAGCAATGCTTTATTCAAAGCAGCTTTAGGTACCACCAAACTTATCGTATTGAGGGCGAAGTAGGATTCTGAAACATGAATGTATCCTTTGTAAGGGCCTGCACTTTCTCCCCATGAATTTTTTACTATAAAAAATGTTTTTCCTTCTTTTGATTTTTCAATTCCTACTATGTGCATGAGATGGTCATCTTGAGTAACAAGGTTTTCAAAAAATTTCTGTCTTGTTTTTTCATCAACTACGCTTTCTGTTGCATCCGGATTCATTTTATTAAAAATATTTCTTGAATCTGTAGAAAGATTTAAAGCAAGTCCGATTTTCTGATTAAAGCCATCGTTGCTTACATCTGCATCCCACAAAACAGTATATCCCTTATTCAGCGCAAGTTCAACGGATTCAATCATTTCGTTTATTGGTAGATTATAATAAGCTCCATTACTGAAGTTGTCAGGCACTTCCACAATAAAAGGTTTATAGAAAGGGTGATGAGTAAAAGAAGTGATATTAATATAATCATCCGAATTAAATCTAAGGAAATTCTTTGCAAATGTTTGCGGGGTATAAGGCTTGAACTTGTAAAGAAATTTTTCTGGAGCAGCTCCCATATACTTATTCAAAATATCGTTATAACCTTTTAACCAGTCATTAATAGTTCCATTTTTACTGACAGTTACATTTTTCCCCATTGCATCAATTACACTGTCGACATATTTTTTTAAATCTGCAAAAAGAAGTTCATGATTATATGATTTTGCATTTCCTGGTAGTCCTCTATATGCTTCTTCCGGCATGGCTCCATAGTTGGCTATTGACCTGATTAGGTCATGACCAAGACCACCTTGACTGAATTGAGCATGCCCTTGTCGAAGAATATAGTTTTTTGCTTTTTCAATATAAATATTTCTTACGGTAAACATTTCACTCAAATCAGTATTGCCGACATTGTTTTTAATAGCCTGACTCTCAACAAGTGAAGTTGTAGAGAAAGCCCAGCAAGTACCTGTTTGCTGTTGATTTTTTACTGCGGTGGAAGGGTTGACTTTAATATTGGTGAAATTAAAGTCTGATTTACTTAAAAAATCTAGATCCGCCGATTTGATACCTTTCTCAATTCTTGAAAATCTTGGATCTAATTCACCAGCAGGATTTACCTGAGCAATAATTAGGTTAACAGATAAAATAATTGATGAAGTAAATAAGAGTTTTTTCATTTAGTATTAGTAACTATTTAAATTATGGAATTAAAATAAGCAATGTAGGCAATAACTTAGTATGCTATGTTTGCATCAAATTTATCAGTGGTTACTTCCAATTGTTCTGTGGCAGCCTTGCTCAGTCTGATTAATATGCCTTTGTTTTGTTCTAAATCAGGCATTGTATCCAATACTTTTGCGTAAATGACTTTTTGATTTTTAATATTGGCAATTCTTACAATTGTTCCCGCAGGTGCGTTGTTATACAAACAATAATATTTACTGTCATCCCATCCACTGGTACTTTTAAAACTTGCCGCTTTTCCGTTTTCCTCATTTAATACAGGTTTTGAAGTAGATTGATTTTCAAAAGCAGTTTTGAAATATCCCTCCGGTTGTGAAGGCGTCTTTTTTATTTTTTCCTGTATATCTTCTTCGTAAGAAATAGAATTGTCTTTTGCAAAGTCACTGGCTCTCTTACTTATGAAATCCTGTTCTTTTTTGATTGGGTTGTTATTTTTTTTATTATTGGTTTGTTCTGTTGAAGTCTCTTTTTCAATTGGTTTATTGTCATTTATTTTTTTGAATCCAACAATTAGATTCATGCCTTCGTTTACTGCATCAGTGGTTAGGTTATTCCATTTTTTAATACTGTCCATTGAAACTTTATTGTATTGCATTCTTATTTGAAAAAGATTTTCCTGTTTTTTTACAATGTGATAAATAGGGGTGTATCTCGCTGTATTTTTTTTTTCGGGAACTACTGCTGGATTTTTTTCAGGATTTGATACAGAAGAGTTTTCAGTTTTTAATGCTGATGCACTGGATACAGGCTGCATTGTTTTTTTTACAGGAATCTTTAGAATTTGTCCTATGGTCAAACCAATTTCAAATGGGATATTGTTATACTCAGCAAGTTCTCTTGGATGTACCTGATAATCTCTGCCGATAGAAAAAAGTGTTTCTTTAGGGCCAACAGTATGTGTTTTTTGGGAAAAGGAATGGACAGGTATTAATACGAATGCAATGATGATTAATCTGAAAATAGTATTCATTTTTTAATTATTTAATACAACACAAAGATGCAAATAATATTGATAAATATCTTTTTTACTTGTGAAGAATACGCCATTCTTTTGGATAATAATTATTAATTCTGTTGTGCAGGATTTTAATAAATCCTATAAATATTCCGCAAAAACGAACAATATGCCAGCCTAATTGGGAATTTTCTGTGCTAATTGCATTTAATCTTAAATAATCGAGTGCTTTGGCTGAATCAAATTCAATCCAAGCAATATAGGGGGATAAAATATTACTCAAGGCTAATTGATGAGAGGGAATCAACTCACCCCTGATCATAGAACCAATATTGATACCCATTTTTTTTATGTACAATGCATTTTGTAATGTTGCGGATTCTAGTAATAATGAATTTGGAAGAGCAATGATGTCATCTTTCCATTTTACAAAATGGATTTCAGGAATTTCATTGTTTACCCATTGTTTTAAATTGGATAAGTCTGTTTGCGAAATTTTTTCAAAGGAAATAACTTTCGGCTTAGTCGTATGATAAGAATCAGACTCATTTTTTTTTCGGAAAGTACTTATAAAAAATCCCTCTCCTTTAACTTTATCTGGGTAGAATCTATAACCTGGGGCTTTATGTTTAGCAGAAGTTGTTTGTGTGATTCCCCATTCATCATTGATATTGATATTAATTCCTTCCAATTCATGATTTTCAATTAACCAATCAACTACTTCTTCATTCTCTTCCATTGAATAGGAACAAGTGGAATAAATCAGTACTCCGTTTGTTTTTAATGCAGGCAAAATATCTGCAAGAATTCTTTGTTGCCTTTGGCTGCATAGCATCACATTATCCGGACTCCATTCGGTTACAGCTGTAGGATCTTTTCTAAACAATCCACTTCCGCTGCAAGGTGCATCAACTACAATGATGTCAAAATAGTTCGGAAGTCTTTGAAAGTCTTTTGGGTCATTATTGCTTACAACTATATTTGCAGCGCCCCATTTGGTAATGTTCTCATTTAAAATATTGACTCTTGTTTTGATTACTTCATTGCTAACAAGAAAACTGTCTGAAGATAGCAATGATTGCATCAAAGTGGATTTACCACCGGGAGCTGCACAAAGATCAAGTACCTTGAGTGAATGATCGAGCTGACAAGTTTGTTTCAATACTTCTTCTAAAAACATGCTACTGGCTTCCTGTACATAATATGCTCCTGCATGAAAAAAAGGATCCAATGTAAATGACGGACGTTTATGTAGATAAAAACCATTATTACACCAGGGGATTTTTTCAGCTACATCAAGGGCAGAATCACCAATATTGAATTTTTTATTGGGATTGAATCGTACTGAAGTAATCTGATTAGAGATTTGATGGGCAGCAATGAAATCTTTCTGATCGAATCCTTTTGTAGATTTTAG
Source organism: Chitinophaga pinensis (assembly GCA_945872815.1). Classification (GTDB taxonomy): domain Bacteria; phylum Bacteroidota; class Bacteroidia; order Chitinophagales; family Chitinophagaceae; genus Ferruginibacter; species Ferruginibacter pinensis_C. The sequence goes on along the minus strand of CAMCAY010000021.1, from coordinate 1,557 downwards.
GGAAATCAATAAGTCTGAAGGCAAATGCGTTTCCATAAAATTATCTGTCAACAATTTTTAAGTTTATTTATGGAACTGTATTAAAAATGATTATACATTTTTAATTTCAGCGCAAAGGTCTTGCAACACTTTTTTTGCATCACCAAACAACATGGATGTTTTAGGCCTGAAGAACAATTCATTTTCTATTCCTGCATAGCCGGGTTTCATACTTCGTTTATTCACCACAATTGTTTTGGCAAGCTCTACATCCAGTATAGGCATTCCGTAAATAGGAGAGGTTGGGTCTGATTTCGCAGCAGGATTTACCACATCATTCGCTCCTAAAACCAACACCACATCTGTAGTTGCAAACTCGTCATTGGCTTGTTCCATTTCCAACAAATTATCATAACTAACATCGGCTTCAGCCAATAATACGTTCATGTGACCGGGCATACGTCCAGCAACAGGGTGAATGGCATATTTAACTTCTACACCTTTTTCAGTAAGAATTTTTTCTAGCTCATGACAAGTGTGTTGTGCCTGTGCAACTGCTAATCCGTATCCAGGAACAATCATCACTTTGCTGGCATAACTCATGATCATGGCAGTATCACTTAAACTAATTTCTTTATACTGACCTTGTACACTGCTTCCACCAGATGCCGTTTTGTTACCACCACCAAAAGAACCAATCAATACATTTTTTAGAGAGCGATTCATGGCTTTACACATCAAAATGGTAAGCAGGGTTCCTGCGGCTCCCACAAGAATTCCTCCTGTTAGCATTACTTTGTTATCATATAAGAAGCCTCCACAAGCTGCTGCTACTCCCGTAAAAGAGTTTAGCAAAGAAATAACCACTGGCATATCTGCTCCGCCTATTGGCATCACAAAAAAGATACCATATACAATGGAAAGGGCTAAAATAATATAATGCAAATTAGGTTGTAAGGGATTCATTACTAAAAAGCAAGCACTTGTGATAGCTGCTGCAAGAACAATAAGATTTAAAATATTTTGTCCTTTGAAACTAAAGTCTTTTACTCTTCCGTTTAATTTACCCCAAGCAATCATTGAACCGGCAAAGGAAACGGATCCAATAATTAAACCAATTACAATAATTAAAACTTTTGTTTGTTCATGAGGAAGAAAAAGTGGGTTGGGGTTTGTTGCTAATTCTTTACTTAAATGATTGAACTCAACAATGGAAATCAGTGAGGCACAAGCTCCTCCCATACCATTGAAAAGGCTTACCATTTCAGGCATTGCCGTCATCTGCACTTTTTTTGCAGCCAATGTTCCAATGATAGCACCAATGAGCAACCCAGAAAATATCCATGTATAATTGTTCAATCCGGTTCCGGTTTCGATGTCTTTGTACAAAAATATAGTCCCTAAAATAGCAATGGTCATACCTCCTGCTGCAACAAGATTGCCTTTTCTGGCAGATGCAGGGTTAGAAAGCATTTTAAGCCCCAGTATAAAAGTGATTGATCCTATTAAATAACAAATGGTAAGAAGATATTGATTCATCATGATTAAGTTCGTTCTAATAATTATTCAAATCCCTAT
>CAMCAY010000020.1 GCA_945872815.1 Chitinophaga pinensis | reverse complement strand
GCATCCTTAATCGTTAATTGATATGTTCCCGCATACAGTGTACTGAACACACTGTCAGCACTGTATGACTTCAATGTTGTTCCAGCACTGTCTAACTGATACGTATAAGGGCTTGTTCCACCTGTTCCCGTAACTTTAAATTCTCCGTTGTTATTACCCTTGCATGTAACATTTGTCTGACTAACCTTGCTCCACTTCAAAGAATCTAAAGGCTCAGTGATAAAAACACTATCCAACCATGTGCAATTGTTTGTATCCTTGATCGTCACTTGATATGTTCCCGCATATAGTGTACTGAACACACTGTCTGCACTGTATGACTTCAACGTTATTCCAGCACTGTCTAACTGATATTTATAATTTCCAGCTCCTCCTTTTGCAGTAACTGTAAACTCTCCGGTATTATTACCCTTACATTTTACATCCGTCTGTGTAATTAAAGTCCAACCTAAAGTATCAGGCGCAGTAATAAAATTAAAAGTACCACTATCTACAACACAAGAAGGTGCAAGAGAATCTCTTACATAAAGTGTATAAGTTCCTTGAGTAATGTTTGAAATAATATTAGAAGATTGCCAGTTACTATTATCAATACTATACTGCATTGTTGAGTTTCCAAGAAATGAAACTGAAACAGTTAATTTTCCATCGTCTTTTGAAGAGCAACTAAAATCATATCCGTTATACAGTGTTTTAACTATTGAGTTTATTGTGATTTGTTGAACTATAATAGTGTCTTTCTCTCCTGTAATTGTATAAGTAACTTCATATACTCCCGGATCTGAGTTTTGCATTGTAATTACACCAGTTCGAGTATTAATACCTAAAGCACCTGAATTGGGGTCCAATTGTATATACGTATATGTGTTTGAAACTGAACCAACAGGTGTGTTGGGAGTCGTGGTTCCAATTGCACCGTAGCAAAAAGTTGAAACAGAGTATTGTAATGTTGGCGGCGCTGAATTAATCTTTGATGCATAAGCCGATACCATTAAAAAAAATAAAGACACTACTAATAAAAGTGCTTTCAAGCTTTTTTGTACAAATGTTCTCATGAAATATGTTTTTTGCTGGAATCTATTAAGGGTTTCAGATTTTTATTTCTATTAAAATTTCGATTATTTATTTAAAACAACAATTTTTACAGTTGCTGTTTCGTTGTTTACTTTATATTCAATTATATATTCACCAGGATCTGAGTTTTGCTTATCAATTTTACCAGTTCTTCTATTTATACTTAAATCACCCTCATTTGATGATATTCTTTGCCATGAAAAAATCCCTCCAGGCAATGATACTTTAGCATCAGAAAATCCAAAAGTACCTGCTTTAAATGATGTTGAAGAGTATTCTAAAGTCAAAGAATTAACATAAGATTTTACTTCAAAAAAATTATTACATCTCAATGGATTACTTTTTTTAAAAGACGAACTTAGTAGCATAATTGAAAACAATACGAAAACGCTGGTTGTCTTAACGATAAATTTGGAATAAAAATTTTGACCTAATTTATTTTTCATTAAACTTTATTTTTGTTATTATTTGATTCATTCTCAAACGAATTTAAGTATTTGAAAATGAATGCTTAGTGCACTGTTTATGTTAAATTTTTTGTCGTAACAATAGCAACGTAAACAATTTCAATTGTTTACAAAACACAAAAGATTTTTTTAACTATAGACAAAGTTATGTTTTTTCCACAAATTATTCGATTTTTTTCACATTTTTTTAAAGATTCACAATATGATATATGTCATAAAATCCAATAATTTGCCTACATAAAAAGTCCCGATTGTTAAAAACAATCGGGACTTTTTATGTAAATATTATGTTTTTTACAAGAATATTATTGTTTAATAAACCTTAATGAAGAAGTTTCGGAACTAGAGTTGTTAATTAAATTAACTATATATGTGCCTGATGAAAAATTTCTTACGTCAAATTGCACTGCATTATAACCAGCAATTGCAATAACTGATTTTTTATCAACAACCTTTCCGTTAATATCTGTTATTAAAACAGTAAACTTATCATCTAATGGTGTTGTAATAACAACATTTATTATAGAAGTTGCAGGGTTTGGATAAATCCTTTGCAATCCAAACGATATTGCATTAGGATCTCTTATAACAACTATATTGCTCAGTTTAGCATTGCCTGCGTTATCTACTTGACGCAATCTGTAATAGTAAATTTTGCTATAAATATCGCTGTCAGTAAATGTATAATCCAAATTAACATTACTATTTCCTCCTGCCGCTTTTGTATTTACAAAGCCTATTGAGCTAAAACGAGAACCATCAATAGAGCGTTGAATTTCAAATCCTTTGTTATTGGATTCAGTAGCAGTAACCCACTGAAGTTTATTTACAATTCCATCTTTATAGCCATTCAACTTAATAATAGATACTGGAATTACATTTGAAATTATAATATCCATTGTATCAGATTCATTACCGCAAGTTGCACCAACAGGTGTCAATACCAGTGTTACTAAACCAGCAGTTACGTCATCTGCAGAAGGAATATACGTTGCATTTAACGAAGTATCGCTTGGACTGAAAGTTCCTGTTCCAGAAGTAGTCCAAATTCCACCGGTTGCATTTGAGTTAACACTACCGGTCAATGGAGCATTTGCCGTTGTGCTAATAGTTTGGTTTACACCTGCATTAGCAACTGATGCTGTTAATACAGTTAAAGCAACTGATTTTACTGTTGAGCAACTGTTTGTTCCAGTTACTGTATAATTTATCGTTGTAATTCCTGGAGCTATACCATTTACAATACCAGAGTTATCAATAGTTGCAACAGCGGGTATTGTTGATGACCATGTGCCACCAAGTGAATCATTTATCAAAAGAGTGTTTGTATTGATACAAATGCTAGTAGTTCCTATAATGTCAGCTACAATTGGTGAAGGTTTAATTATAATCGTTCTGATAGTTGTAGTACTGCAGCCAGTTGTACCATTTGTTACCGTATAAGACATTGTATCTGAACCTGCTTCAATTCCTGATACCAATCCTGAAGAAGGATTTATTGTAGCAATAGAAGGATTAGAAGATGTCCATGTGCCACCCAACACACTTGAAGAGAAATTTGTAGTTGTGTTCATACAAATTGATTGATTTCCGCTTAATGATCCAGCATTGGGTCCTGCATTCACCGTTACGGTTCTGGTTTGAGGTGCAGAGGTAACTGATGAACAACCTCCGGTTCCTTTCACTCTATAGGAAATAGTTGTTGTTCCAGCCGTAACACCTGTAACGATTCCTGTAATTGAATCTACTGTGGCTATAGCTGTATTTCCTGAAGACCAGATACCTCCGCTGACTGTGGATGAAAACTGAGTGGTTCCTCCATTTGCACAAACAGTTTGTGTGCCACTTAATGTACCCGCTGTAGGGGCAGCTGTAATTGTAATTACTACAAACGAGACAGCATTTGAGCAACCACCGGTACCGGTTACAGTATTTTTAACTGTGTCTATACCAGCGCCAACCCCAGTTACTACTCTAGTTCCTGCATTAAATGTTGCTATTGCTCCTGCTGCTGTATGTGACCATGTACCACTTGTTCCATTTGTAGAAATAGTTGTCGTTCCACTATTGCTACAAATAGCGGTAGAGGTCGCGCTTAATGTACCGGCATTCGGTGCGGCTGTAATGTTAACAGTTCTTGTAACAGTAGCATTTGCGCATCCTCCTGTTCCTAAAACCGTATATCTCATAGTATCCAATCCTGCTGACACTGCGGTTACAAATCCTGTTATTGAATCAATGGTTGCACGAGGGTTGGTAGCAGTCCACCTACCTCCGGAAACTGTTGAACTAAATTGTGTTGTACCATTTGAACAAATTGCCTGTGTACCGCTGAGTGTTCCTGCACTTGGTGCTGTCGTGACGGTAATTACAATATATGAAACCGCATTCGCACAACCTCCAGATCCAGTGACAGTATTTTTAACTGTGTCTGTACCTGCACCAACCCCAGTTACTATCCTTGTTCCTGCATTAAATGTTGCAATAGTACCGGATGCAGTATGAGACCAAGTTCCAGATGTGCCACTTGTAGAAATAGTTGTTGTTCCTCCATTGCTGCATATTCCTGTTTGTGGTGAAGCACTAAGCACTCCCGCATTGGGTGCTGCTGTAATAATAATTGTTTTTGTTGCTGTTGCATTTGCACATCCTCCTGTTCCTAATACAATATATCTAACCGTGTCATTTCCAGAAGATACTGGCGTTAAAATTCCTGTTAAGGAATCAATTGTAGCTCTTGGATTTGTAACAGACCACAAACCGGTAGAACTAGCACCTGAAATGGTGTAAGTGGAGTTTGCATTAGAACAAATTGAAGTGGTCCCGTTAATTGTTCCCGCAACAGGAGCTGCAGTTATCGTAATGTTGATTTTAGAAACAGAAGTACAACCGTTTGCAGTTGCTGAATATTTTATCGTATCAACACCTGCACCAACACCTGAAACTACACGAGTTCCTGTGTTAAAAGTTGATATAGCTCCTGCCGCTGTGTGAGACCATGTTCCACCCCCAACTCCATCTGTTGAAATTGTTGCTGAACCACCTACACAAATGCCTGTTTGTGTAGCACTAAGTGTTCCAGTATTAGGAGCAGCTTTGATAGTATCTACTTTTGTAGCAGTTGCATTAGCACAACCACCAGATCCTAAAACGGTGTAGGTAATGGTTACTTGTCCAGAAGCATTGTTTACTGGTGTAATGAATCCAGAAAGTGAATCTATTGAAGCTATTGTTGTATTACTTGAAGTCCAGTATCCACCTGGAATATTAGAAGAGTAGGTTGTTGTAGCATTTGAGCAAGTGGTATTGTTACCCGTAATAGTTCCTGCAGAAACAGGTGCAGTAATAGTAACTATTCTTGTAGCAAAGACATTTGAACAACCTCCTGTTCCTGTAACTGTATAAGTCATTGTGTCTATGCCAACTGATACCGGAGAAATGATACCGGTAGAACTATTGATTGTTGCAATTGCAGGGTTAGATGAAGTCCAAGAACCACCACTTACGGAAGACGAAAATGTTGCTGTTCCATTCAAGCAAATTGCTTGCGAACCACTCAATGTTCCTGTTGTTGGTGGAGCAGTAACAGTAAGTATGCGAGTTGCTGTAGCAATTGTACTAGAACAAACGCCCGTGCCTGCAATTGAGTAAGTCATAGTATCCACGCCTGCAGTAAGAGTTGCAATTACTCCTGTTATTGAGTCAATAGTTGCAATGGAGGGATTTGATGCAATCCAATATCCTCCTGAATTAGTAGAAGTAAATGCTCCGGCGGAGCCTAAACATACTGACTGTGTTCCGTTAAGTGTTCCAGCTAAAGGCGCTGCAGTTATAGTAACGATTCTGGTTGCTACTTCGTTGGCACATCCGCCTGTTCCTGTAACTGTGTATGTCATTGTATCGATACCAGATGATACAGGTGCAACAATACCTGAAAGTGAATTTATTGTTGCTATAGATGTGTTATTAGATGTCCATGCCCCTCCACTTACTGTTGAAGACAGTGTAGTCGAACTATTTGAACAAATTTCCTGTATTCCACTTAAGGTTCCTGCACTTGGTTGTGCTGTAACCGTCAATACTCTTATTGCTGAAGCATTCAAACATACACCAGTTCCTGCAACAAAATATGTCATTGTATCAACACCTTGAGAAATTGGCGTAACAGCTCCTGTTAATGAGTCAATAGTCGCAATTGATGTATTAGACGATGTCCATATACCTCCGGTAACTGTAGATGAATAAGAAATACTAGTAGCATTAGAACAAATTGCCTGAGAACCGCTTAATGTACCAGTATTAGGAGCAACAGTAATAGTAATATCACGCGTTGCGCGGGCAACTGAATCAATACAACCACCGGTTCCTGTTACTGCGTATGTAATAGTTGCGGTACCACCTCCAACAGGTGTAATTAATCCATTGCTTGAATTTACCGTTGCCACAGCTGTATTACTTGATGACCATACCCCATCCGATGATGTTGATGAAAATGAAGTGACACTGTTATTTGAGCAAATATCCTGGTTACCACTTAATGTTCCGGCAACTGGTGCTGTAGGATTAATGGTAATATTGGCAGTTACAAAACTATCACATGAATTTACTGAAGTCAATCGACGAGTATATGAACCAGAAGTTGTTACTGTGGTATCAATACCAGGCGCCCACTGAATTTTATAACTAACACAACCCGCTGCATTATATGAAGAACTTAATGCAGATGTTGGCCCGCTAATTGTAAAGTTTCCTGAGGAAACCGAGCAGGAATTCGCTCCTGAACCAGAAACAATTGAAACACTGTGTAGACCCGCAGATAAATTGTTAATGGTGAAAGGATTAGAGGTATAGTTTACATTTGAACCACCATCCAATGAATACGTTCCTGTTGATGAAGATCCAAAGCCACTTAATGTAATACTTGCTGAACCGTTATTGGTGCCAAAACACAATGATGGGGCGGTTGTAACAGCAGCAGTAACGTTACATGTGTTTAAAGCTATATTTTGAGAACAGGTGTTGGGGGTATTAAAATTGCTAAGTGTATCCAAAATAGCGGTGGTGCTTGATCCATTTACGTAAGAAGTAACGGTTGTAGTTACCCTTCCACTAGCACCATTATTCGAAGGATTAAAAATATGTCTGCAACGAGAATTTATCCTGAAATCAACAGTACTAGTTAATCTGTAAGTTCCAATTTTTGTGCCCGGTGATGAACATCCGTTTTTAACGGCACTGATAATGGTCCCATTTCCCGGTCCTACAGGAGATCTTGCTGCCTGACTCATAAATTTGTAATAAGTAGTATCACCGGGAGCATTTGGATATTTGTATAATGCGTTGATGGTGGTGAGAGATGTTGGCACTTGCCCGGCTACCATTTCAGAAGAGCCGCTCACATAACTTGCAGTAATAGAGCCTCCGACGGCAATTGTAGTATCGAAACTTAAAGCAAACTGATAAGATGCAACTTCCAATGGATTTGCTCCAGTTCTTAATAAATAAATATCAAACTGATATATACGAGGGGAAATCTGTACTTCATTTGTCACATAAAAATTGTAACGAGGTGTTTGAGCCTTAACGCAAAAACTAATTAATAAACCCAAAAAAAACATTAAAAATTTTCTCGGAAAGAAGAATTGTTTCATTTTTTATAATTTATTGACTTTTCAATTTTATCATGTAAAGATATTGAATTTTAGATTTCACAAAGAACATTTTTCTCTTTTATTGAACAATTTATATTTTGAGTTTAATAGTTTTCAAATAACTTAAAAATTCGGAAAAAAAATTTAAATTAAATGTATAATTAATTTTATTTAATGTTCTATTCAAGATAATCTAAAACGTTTTTTTTACATATTAATTTTGCTAGATAAAAATGGCCTTTTTTGATCAATTTAACAACATTTCATATGTTAATTAACCCCTATTCCTCTCTTCCTAATATCACAGAACCCTTTTTCCATTTTTCATTCAATGAGTCAATCGCAGCTATTTCTTCTGAATTAAAAGTTTTTTTTGAAAGAGATTGAAGGTTGGGTTGGCCGGCATTGATCCATGCCGTGTACCAAAATGAAGCAATCGCATAAACAGATTGTCTCATTCTTCTTTCAATCATTCCATTAAGTTTTTTATTAAATGCTAAAGTAAATGAAGATGAATATTGTTTTACAACCTTTCCATTTCTTTCTTCAAAAGCATATTTTTTGTCATCGGGGAATATTTTTGTAAGGTCTCTTTCAAAAAGCAAAACGCTATCCGATGCCTTGGCACTCTCTAATATTCTTTTCCATATAAAACCTGCAGGATCAGAAATATAATCTGCTTTACCAATAAAAAAATCAAATTTCTTTTCAGCTAACAATTCAGGTACCCGACTTTCCCAAAAACCATGTATGCCTCTTTGATTTGTCAACTGACCGTTATGGTTAGACGAAGTATGTAAGGGGACATGTGCGTCTGAAATATAATGACCTATCTCAGCACTGTTTTTCATGATTGATACAAAATCTTTCTTTATAAAAGCATCAGTCAAACGATGCAACATCACCTGTATGTGCCAAGGAACTATGCCATGTTCCAGTATGCTGTCTTTTGAAAATTTAGCAATAGCATCATTCCATTTTCTTGGAAGTAACGGGAATGGATACATGCCATAATGATCTATATCTATATAGTGCCTTGGCCCTTCTTCTTTCACCGCATATCTGCGTTTGTCAGGATCTGTTGCATGTATTTCTAAAAAACTGATGTTGGGTTTATATAATGCCATCATTTCAGGCGGAAGCAAAAAAACCCCAACAATAAACTTTTGTTGACAGCATTAAAAATGCGAAGCAGATTAAAAAAAATTTCAGCATTGTATCAAAATAAATTGAACACAATACTATAGAAACCAAGCATTGATTAATGCGTTTAAAAAATGACTATAAAGGAGAAATTTCTATTCAAATAATGAGATTTTTCTTTTCATTTATTTGTCATCCTCCTCTATACTTGTCACCCCTCCGCTTACTGTAAATTTCATGGTTTGCGAACTGCTGATATGTGTAATTTCTTTTACCCTGTTTTTTGGAATGACGTATACATTTCCCGCTACAGAATATGCCATTGGAATATAAACAGCAACGTAATCCTTCAATCCAAATTCTTCCATGTCTTCTTTTGTAACAAATCCAATTCGCCACACATCATTATCATCTACATTTGCCAAAACGTTGTGCGTAAATTTCTTTTTATCACCTGCAAATGCCTCAAAAAAATCTCGTGTAGTTGAGTAAATATGTTTTAGACCGGGAAGCCTTTGCATCAGTCTGTCAAGAAAAACTATAATCCTGTTTGAGATAAAAAAATAACTGAAATATCCAATCAAAATAATAATTAGAATGATAATCAAAAAGCCCAAACCATAATTCTGCACTTTTACAGCCCCCGTTTTATCTGTAACAGTAAAAATCGGAATGAGGTCGTCAATAGAGGTAACTACCGAAAATAATATGTAAAATGTTATTAAAACAGGCGCTAATACCAACAACCCTTGTAAAAAATATTGGAGTAATTTTTTATACTCAAATGTATTTTTCATAATTATACTTAATTTGTTTTAGATTATATGCTAAGCACTAATACCGATAATTATCCTGACATCCGCTTTTGAAATGATGGTTTGTCTTCTAGGCATTAAATGCTAATTCATTTATCATCCAAAGTTAATTAATAAAATGATTGGGCTTTTTCAATACTTAACTGACGAAATACTGATCGTGTATTTAACCTTGAATAATATTGGTTATTTTTTTGACAATCAAACAATTTCCCTTCGAAATTGTAATATTGTTTCATTTACAACTTATGAACTCATTTACCATCAAGGATCTTGAAAATCTGTCTGGCATCAAAGCCCATACACTCAGAATATGGGAACAACGATACCATTTTTTGAAACCGCACAGAACCGAAACCAATATCAGGTATTACACAAATGAAGAACTTAAGATAATTCTAAATATCTCTCTGCTAAATAAATATGGTTTCAAAATTTCCCATATTGACAAAATGAGTGAAGAGGATATCAATGAAAATATCCTGAAACTGAATTACCAGGATGCAAAGCAGGAAAGAATAGTAAATGAGTTGATTCAACACATGGTGGAACTTAACTCACGAGCTTTTGAAAAGACTCTTACCAGTTATATTGGGGAACATGGAATTGAAAAAACCATTACACAAGTTATTTTCAAGTACATGGAGAAAATTGGTGTATTGTGGCTTACCAATCATATTAATCCTGCTCAAGAACATCTGGTTACCAACATCATAAGGCAAAAATTAATAGTAGGTATTGAAGGAACTGACAGTAGCATCAGCATAAACAAAACAGTTTTGTTATTTCTTCCTGAATCTGAATATCATGAATTGGGATTGCTTTTTATGTATTACCTTCTTAAAAAGAAAGGCGTTGATGCTATTTATCTCGGATGCAATGTTCCACTTGCAGATGTTGCCTACGTCGTGAAAGTTAAAAAACCCGATTATTTGTATTGCCATATTACCAGACCTGCATCCAATTTCAATTTTGACAAATTCATGGGTTTTATTTCCAAAAACTTAAGTGAAACTCCTTGTATTATATCGGGTCTGCTGGCTCAGAACTATGAGAAAAAAATACACTCTCCCATCATTTTTAAAAGAAACATTCAAGATGTTATGAGCTTTATATATAATTTGTAGAGCTTTTTATAAGAATAATTAAACAAATTCTTTTTTTAGGAGGCGATTTCTGTTTAAGTTTGCTTTATAAAAATTAAACAAAATGTCTAGTAAAGAATTCGAAAATATATTAATCTCCAACGTTGATTTTTTAAAACCCTTTGCTTTTACGCTTACAAAAGACAATGAGACTGCTAAAGACCTTACTCAGGAAACCCTTTACAGAGCTTTGGCCAACAAAGAAAAATACCATGTAGGTACCAATATCAAAGCTTGGATGTACACCATCATGCGTAATATTTTCATCAATGATTACAGAAAAAAAAGCCGACAAAATGTAGTATTTGACGGAACACCCAATGATTTTCTGTTAGATCACAATCAGGGAGCGGTTTCAAATCTTGCCGAATCAGGAATTAAACACAAAGAAATCAACAAAGCAATTCATGATCTTCCGGATATCTTCAAATACCCTTTTCTTTTATATTTTGAAGGTTACAAATACAATGAAATAGCCGAATATCTACATGAACCCTTAGGTACAGTGAAAAGTAGGATACATTTTGCCAGAAAATTATTAAAATCAGCCATTTCGCGTTAATAATATCATTTCTAATCATTTATTTTTTAATACCTTACACGTGTGAAAAAAGCCATTGTAATAGGTAGTGGGTTCGCAGGTATGTCTGCTGCTTCTTTTTTGGGTAAATCCGGATGGAATGTAACCATTCTTGAAAAGCATTCAATGCCGGGAGGAAGAGGAAGGAAATTCTCCGAGGAAGGATTTACTTTTGACATGGGGCCAAGTTGGTACTGGATGCCGGATGTATTTGAAAGATATTTTAACTGCTTTGGGAAAAAAGTTTCTGATTATTATAATCTGATCAGATTAGATCCATCTTATAGAGTTTATTATCCCGATAATCATATTGACGTTGCTGCTGATTATACTCAATTAAAAAAACTATTTGATGAAATTGAAACAGGTAGTTCTACCAAACTGGATCAGTTTTTAAAAGAAGCGGCATATAAATATGACGTAGGTGTTAACAAACTTGTTCATAAACCTGGAAGAAGTCTTACTGAATTTTTGGATATTGATTTGGCTAAAGGCTTATTAAAACTGGATGTTTTTGCATCCATGAAAAAGCACGTTCGCAAGTATTTCAAACATCCTAAACTGATTCAACTGATGGAATTTCCGGTGTTGTTTCTCGGTGCGCTTCCCTCAGATATCCCTGCGCTGTACAGTTTGATGAATTATGCTGATATTAAGTTAGGTACCTGGTATCCGGACGGAGGAATGTATAATATAGCAGATGCGATGTATCATTTAGCCAAAGAAGTGGGAATCACATTTCATTTTAACTGTGATGTAAATAAAATTGAAGTAACCAATCATCAAGCAAAAAAAGTTATTGCTGAAGTAAATGGCAGAAATGTTGAATTTGAAGCAGACATTGTAATTGGTGGTGCAGATTATCATTTTATTGAAACTTCTCTTCTTGATACCAAATATCAATCTTACAGTTCTGATTATTGGGATAAACGTGTGATGGCTCCATCTTGTTTGATTTATTATGTTGGACTTAATAAAAAACTGAAAAACATCACACACCATTCTTTGTTTTTTGATGTAGACTTTGATTTGCATGGGACTGAAATTTACACAAATCCTCAATGGCCCTCCAACCCTTTATTTTATGTAAGTGCTCCTTCTGTAACAGATAATTCTGTCGCACCTACAGGTTGCGAAAATTTATTTTTTTTAGTGCCGATTGCTGCGGGATTAAGCGGAGATGATGAAGTATTGAGGAATAATTATTTTGATAAAATCATTGCTCGTTATGAATCAAGAATTGGAGAAAAAATTACCGATTCCATCATCTTTAAAAAATCATACGCTGTAAAAGATTTTAAAGAAGACTATAATGCTTTTAAAGGCAACGCATACGGATTAGCAAACACATTGATGCAGACATCGATATTAAAACCTTCCCTAAAAAGTAAAAAAGTAAACAACTTGTATTATACCGGTCAACTCACTGTTCCAGGGCCTGGTGTTCCGCCTTCTTTAATCAGCGGAGAAGTTGTTGCGAAAGAAATTTTAAAATACCACAATACAATAAAATGATCCAACTATATCATGATGTAAGCAGCGAATGCAGCAAAATAACTACAGAAAGATACAGTACTTCTTTCAGCAGCGCAATACAGTTATTGCACAAAGATCTGCATCAGCCTATTTATAATATTTACGGATTTGTGAGACTTGCAGATGAGATTGTTGACAGCTTCCATGAATTTGACAAACAACTTCTACTGGAAAATTTCATTAAAGAAACTTTCTCTGCTATCCACAATCAAATCAGTTTGAATCCCATATTACATAGTTTTCAGCAGGTTGTTAATCAATTTAATATTGAAAAAGAATTGATTGATGCATTCTTTGCTAGCATGAAAGCAGACCTATCAAAGATTTCATACAATGAAAAAGAATACCAGGAATATATTTACGGAAGTGCAGAAGCAGTAGGGTTAATGTGTCTACATGTGTTTTGCAATGGAGATAAAACTGTGTATGAAAAATTAAAACCTTTTGCACAAGCTTTGGGCGCTGCTTTTCAAAAAGTAAATTTTCTTCGGGATATAAAAGCTGATTCCGAGAATCTGAAAAGAATTTATTTCCCCGGAATTGATTTCAATAATTTCACTACCGCCATGAAACAAAATATTGAGGAGGAAATTGAAATAGATTTTCAAAAAGCATTTAAAGGAATATTGATGCTTCCACAAAAAGCACAGTTTGGGGTGTATGTAGCTTATAAATATTATCTCTGTTTGTTTAATAAAATGAAATCGGCACAGCCGGACAAACTGCTTACTGAAAGAATCAGAATACCGGATTATTACAAAGCTTTAATTTTATTTAAAGCCAAACTTAGAAACCAATTCAACATTTTAGCTTAATTATTTTTGAATGAATATAGAAGTGATATTAGTAGATGAACATGACAGAGAGGTAGGATTCATGGAAAAAATGGAGGCTCATAATAAAGGACTTCTTCATAGAGCTGTCAGTGTTTTTATATTTAATAAAAAAGGGGAAATGCTTTTGCAGCAAAGAGCTAATTCAAAATACCATAGCGGAGGCCTTTGGTCTAACGCTTGTTGCAGTCATCCATTACCAAACGAATCTGTATCAGATAACGCAAACCGAAGACTCCGTGAAGAAATGGGGTTTGATACTGATCTTCAATTTGCTTTTAGCTTTATTTACAAAACCGTTTTTGAGAATGGGCTTACCGAATACGAGTTTGATCATGTGTTTGCAGGTGTATATGATGGAGTAATAAAACCGGATCATGCGGAGGTAAAAGATTACTGCTTCATGAA
This sequence comes from Chitinophaga pinensis, assembly GCA_945872815.1. Lineage (GTDB taxonomy): Bacteria > Bacteroidota > Bacteroidia > Chitinophagales > Chitinophagaceae > Ferruginibacter > Ferruginibacter pinensis_C. The sequence goes on along the minus strand of CAMCAY010000020.1, from coordinate 21,155 downwards.
AATGGATGCTATAGAAGAAAGCTTGATTCAACATCAACACAAATACACTTCCTGGTTTTCGATTGCTTTTCCTAAAATAGCAGCTTTTCAAAAAACAAATAGTATTGGAATTCAACAACAAGATGTCAACTAAACATGCAATCATTATCGGCAGTGGAATAGCAGGCATGGCAACAGCCATCAGACTTGCCAGCGCCGGATATCAGATAAGTGTTTTTGAAAGTAACGAATCTCCCGGAGGTAAATTAAGTTACTTTGAAAAAGAGGGATTTAAATTTGATGAGGGCCCTTCTTTATTTACACAACCTCAGAATATTGAAGAATTGTTTGCATTTGCAAATGAGCCTATTGAAAAATATTTTAACTACTCCAAAACTGATGTTGCTTGTAATTATTTTTTTGAAAACGGAAAAAAAATAGCCGCATACACAGACAAGAAAAGATTATCAGCAGAATTGGCTGATAAATTAAATGAAGATTCTTCTGCCGTAGAAAAATATTTATCTGATGCGGAGAGATTATACAATAAGATTGGACTGATTTTTTTAAACCATTCATTGCATAAACTATCCACCTGGTTACATAAAAGAGTTTTACATGCATTGTCGGTATTAAAAACAACTTACTTATTCAACACACTCCATCATCACAACAATAAGAGGTTTATAAGCAATGAAGCTGTTCAAATATTCAATCGATTCGCTACTTATAATGGAAGTAACCCTTACAAAGCACCGGGAATGCTTAGTTTGATTCCACACCTTGAACACAACCAGGGGACTTTTTACCCAAAAGGTGGAATGATCAGTATCACGAATGCTTTATATAAACTTGCCATAAAGAAAGGAGTACAATTCAATTTTAATCAATCTGTTGAAAAAATTATTCAGGAAGATAAAAAAGTGAAGGGTGTAGTTGTGAATGGTGAACATGTTTTTTCTGATTTAATTATTAGCAATGCGGATGTTTACCATACTTATAAAAACCTTTTGAATCATTTACCTAAAGCAACAAAGCTAGCTAAACAGGAAAGAAGCAGCAGTGCATTGATATTTTATTGGGGAATCAATAAACAGTTTGATGAATTAGGTTTGCATAATATTTTATTCAGCAACCATTATAAAGAAGAATTTGACTGCTTGTTCAACAAAAAAACAATTCTTAACGACCCTACTATTTATATTAACATCACATCAAAGATGGAAAAAGAACAAGCTCCAACTGGAAGTGAAAATTGGTTTGTGATGATCAATGCGCCTACGAATAATGGACAAGATTGGGATGCGTTGATTAAAGAAACTAGGAAAAATGTGATTCAAAAAATAAACAGGATATTAAATATAGATATAGAGCAATTAATAAAAACAGAAACCATTTTGGATCCAAGAAGTATTGAGAAAAAAACAGGCTCTTATAAAGGATCTTTGTATGGAACAAGTTCTAATTCTCCATTTTCAGCATTTCTTCGTCCTGCTAACTTTGCATCCAACATAAAAGGACTTTACTTTTGTGGCGGTACTGTTCATCCGGGAGGAGGCATTCCGCTTTGTCTTAAAAGTGCTTATATAACTAGCGAACTTATTATTAAAAATGAAAAATAATAAAGACCATATTATTTTTATGAACTTGAACAAAACTCAATTAGCAACATTGATTGCTGTTGTTTTTCATACAATAGGATTGATAGGGATATTATTTTTTGATAGAGGTCTATTCATTAAAACATCTGCAATAAACTTACTCTTGATGTTGGTTTTTATTTTCTACACTCAAACAAAAATCAACCGATCTTTTTTATTATTCTTTGTATTTACTTTTTTCTTTGGAATTGTTTTGGAAATCATTGGCACTAAAACCGGTTACCTTTTTGGTAGTTATTCTTATGGAAACGTATTAGGTCCGACTATTGAAAATGTACCTATCATAATAGGTGCAAATTGGTTTATTGTGATATTTAGTTGCGGTACTGCTATTCAATTTTTCATGAATGCTCTTTTAAAAAGAATTGCTGATACACCTATAAATTCATCCATAAAAAAACTCTCGCTGATAGTGGATGCTGCTACTATGGCCTTGATTTTTGATTGGTTGATGGAACCTGTTGCTATTCGTTTAGGTTACTGGAAATGGAATGAGAATGGAAGCATTCCCTTGTATAATTATGTTTGCTGGTTTATTATCAGCGCAGGATTTCTTTGGATCTTTCAACGGATGAATATTAATAAAGACAATAAATTCGCAGTAAATTTACTAATGATACAAACCATGTTTTTCCTGATACTTAGAACATTTTTATGAATACAATCATTTTTATCTCAATTGTTTTGCTAACTTTTTTTATTATGGAAGGCATCACATGGCTGACACACAAATATGTTATGCATGGTTTTCTATGGTATTTACATGAAGATCATCATCAGCCAACGCCCGGTTTTTTTGAAAAAAATGATGCTTTCTTTCTCATATTTGCGATTCCCAGTTGGTTGTGCATCATGTTTGGCTTGCAAGACAAAGTTTACTGGATGGCAGCCATAGGTTTTGGTATAGCCCTTTATGGATTTGGCTATTTTATTGTTCATGAAGTAATCATTCATCAACGATTTAAATGGTTTAGCAGAAGCAATAATACCTATATTAAAACAATCAGATGGGCTCATAAAATGCATCACAAACATTTAGGAAAAGAAAAGGGCGAAAGCTTTGGAATGTTGATTGTTGCAAAAAAATACTGGGACAAAGTGAAAAGAGATCAAAAAATAAAATCTCAAATGACTGATTAATTTTTTCAACTATTAAATTCTTTCAGTTGTGAATCCACATTACACCTATTTCCTCATCCTGATCGGTTCCTTAGCAGGTCCGTTATTATTGAGCTTTGATAAGAAAGTGGCATTTTATAAAAAATGGAAACCACTCTTCAAATCAATGTTATTACCCGCACTTTTTTATATCGTATGGGATATCATTTTTACCAAAAATGGTGTATGGAGTTTCAATGAAAATTATATCACAGGAATCAATATCGTCAATTTGCCTATTGAAGAAGTGCTGTTCTTTTTTGTTGTACCCTACTGTTGTGTTTTTATTTATGAATGTGTCAGGGTTTATTTTCCAAAAATAATTAATACTTCTGTTGGGTTATGGTTTTTTAAAATCATTGCGATCATCCTCCTGATGTCGTCAATATACAATCATGAAAAGGAATATACTTTTTTTACCTTCTTTTTTACCGGAACTTTTATTTTCATAATCAACAGTGCGAAAAAATATTTCAGCACGTTCAATGTAAATGCATTTCTGATATCCTATGCAGTGATGCTAATTCCTTTTTTAATTGTCAATGGCTTGCTAACTTCCATTCCTGTGGTATTATACAACAATGTGGAGAATCTTAATGTTAGAATATACAGCATTCCTTTTGAAGACATATTTTATGGGATGTTGCTAATTATGATGAATGTTGCAGGGTATGAAAGGATAAAAAAATAAATTAAGTCACATTCAAAATTTCCTTTCTTGCTTTTATCGAATAAACCATCGGAATTTTATCTTCCAATTTATTGATTCTGAATTTTCCCGGGGAAACTTCAATTGTATGCCTAAAGCAATCATAAGGTGAGTAATTGAATTCTTCCATCGAAACAATTTGCATTTGATTGCTGACAATGTTATTGATCACCTCTCCTAATCCATGATTCCACATCACATACTCTTGAGATAATTCAGCTGATTTTTCAGCATACGTACCGTTATACGTTTCAATGATTGGGCCTGTATTAAAGTAATTGTAACCAATTTTATCAAACTCATCATCAAACATCCATACAACAGAATGAAACTCAACAAATATAAATTCGCCTCCGGGTTTTAAATAGCTTGCAATTAACTCAGCCCATTTATTTATATCAGGTAACCAACCGATTGTACCATAAGATGTAAATACTATGTCATATTGTTTATTAAGATGCTGAGGTAAATCATAGATGTTGCAACAAATGAAATCTGCTTTTAGCTTTGTTTTTTCTGCCAATTCATTAGCCAATTGAATAGAACGGTCTGATAAATCTATGCCGGTTACATCGGCGCCCATTCTTGCTAATGAAAGCGTATCCTGACCGAAATGACATTGAAGATGTAAAATACTTTTACCGTTGATGTCTCCCAATAAATTCAGTTCAATATCATTGAGCGAGCTTTTACCATTTAAAAAACCTTCCACATCATAGAAAGCAGACTTTATATGGATGTCTGCTTTGTTATTCCATGATTGTTTGTTGATATTAAAAAAATCCATTGATATCAAAATGTATTATTGCTTAAGAATAATCGTTAAATTAATTTTTCAATTTACCATTCCAAACTTTCTTTCCCTGTATTTTTTTTCCTGCATACATAATCAATACAAATAAAAAGAAAAAAGGTCCTGTAAATCCAAATAACGCCACGTATTTAGTACCGTAAAATCTTTCCATTGGCCTTCTTAATCTTTCAGAAATAATGTACATGCTTGGTACCATGATTAAAGTGAGGAAGAACGCAAAGATTAACCCGAAAATAATTGTCCAGCTTAATGGACCCCAGAATACTACACTATCACCTCCAAAGAAAATATGAGGATTAAAATGCTGAAAGAAAGAAACAAAATCAATATTGAATCCAACCGCTAATGGCAATAATCCCATAATTGTTGCCACTGCTGTCAATAATACCGGTATGATTCTTATTTTTCCTGCTGTGATGGCAGCCTCTCTTGTTTTCATTCCCCTTCCCCTCAATTCGTCTGTAAATTCTATTAATAAAATTCCATTTTTTATAACAATTCCTGCAAGCCCAATGATCCCTACACCCAACATGATACTTGCTATGGTCATTCCTGTAATGGCATATCCTAAAAACACACCAATGATGGAGAAGAAAATTTCAGTCAATACAATAAATGGTTTACTAAGCGAATTGAATTGCAAAACAAGTATTAAAAAAATCAACCCCAACGCAATACTCAATGCCATACCTAAAAAGCTATTGGTTTCTGCTTCTTGCTCTCCCTGTCCGGTTTGTTTTATTGTAACATCTCCCGGAATCGTTACCATTGATTTGAATTTTTCAATTTTTACAGCCAGCTCTTTGTTTACTTTTCCCGTCATGGATGGATCCAAAACATTTGACTGCAATTGAATGGTTCTCTTAACATTCTTTCGAAGAATTGCTCCCGAAGTGTTTGTATAATCAATGGTTGCGACAGAACTGATAGGAATGGATTTTATTCGCATGGTATTCATATCCATGAAAGTTATGCGAAGATTCATCAAATCTGTAATGTTGTTTCTTACCAAGTCATTGTATCTTAATTGGATTTTGTATTCATCTTCCCCGTCTTTTATTTTACTTACTTCCTTGCCAAAAACAGCTGTTCTTATTTCCATACCAATTTGACCAGTACTTAACCCTTCAGACATGGCTTTTTCTCTGTCAACCTTAATAGTGATTTCCGGACTATTAAGATCTACATCTAACTTTAAATTTTCAACTCCCTCAACTTTATTGGTATCTAAATATTGATTTAACTGCGTTGCTATTTTGGCAATTTCCTCAAATTTATCTCCCGCTATTTCTATATTAACCGGTGGATCAGTTGGAGGGCCTGCGTCTTCTTGTGTTACTTCGATGCTTGCTCCTGGAATACCCGTCATCTTTGACCTGATTTCATCAAGATAAGGCCTTGTTTTTTTGCCATCTCTTTTTTCAAATTCAACAAATGAAACTTGTATTCTTCCTAGGTTTGACTGAATACTTCTATTGTTATCCCGGGGGTTATTTGCACTATTGGCTACATTGGCAATAACACTTTCAACAATGCTTCCTTCCTCACCGGGTCTCTCTTTTTCCAATACTTTAAAAACCCTTTGTTCCAATAGATGAGTGACACTATCCGTTGATTTAACACTCGTTCCGGGTGGCATTTTTAAATAAACATAAATAAACTTGGGATCGCCGCTAGGGAAAAAGGTTGCCTTGTTGCCTCTTGCCATCAGCAATACAATTGACAATGGAAAAAGCAAAAACAAAGATACCACCGACCATACAGGCCTATTTCCTTTTAATATCCATTTCAATAAATTTTCATAGCTGTTCATTAAAGCCGGCAATAGTTTTGTTTGGAAAGTATGAATGATGTCTCTGAATACATACCTGTTCAATACAGCCAACAACATCATAAACAATAGAAAATTGGCAAAACCATGTGACCCTGATAAATGGAATAATAGAGAAAATACTATAGCAGTCCAAAACCACCATTTTTTGAACAATAGATTTTTGGGTTCTTCATGTTCTTTGCCCTCAGGTTTCATAAAGCTGACAGCAAAAACTGGATTGAAAATAAAAGCAACAATTAGTGAAGCGGCCAACGTCAATATAAGCATCGTTGGCAAGTAGATCATAAATTTACCAATGATACCTTTCCAAAAAAGCAGCGGAAAAAATGGAGCAAGTGTTGTGGCTGTTCCGGCTAAAACAGGAATAAACACTTCACCTGCGGCTTCTTTAGCACTTTTTATAATGGGGACTTTTCCATTACTGTAAATTCTGTGCGTGTTTTCAATTACCACAATAGCATCATCCACAATAATTCCTAATCCAAACAACAACGCAAACAACACTATGAAATTCAAGGTAACTGAAGTGCCTACAATGGAATCAGCAATAGGCAAAAACATAAATGCCACAAATACACTTAGCGGCACACTTAATGCAACAAAAAATGCATTGGTAACTCCCATGAAAAACATCAGAATAATTAATACCAAAACAAATCCAATGATAATTGTGTTTACTAAATCATTGAACGAAGTGGCTGTTGCTTTACTTTGGTCTCCGGTAATGACCACTTTCAAACTTGGAGGCAGTTCTTCTGACTCCTTCATCTTCTCTACAATACTTTTTATTTTTCCTGCTGCTGTTATTAAGTTTTCTCCTGCGCGCTTTATGATATTAATCGTCACTACATTTTTTCCATCGAGCCTTGCATAACTGTCTTTTTCTTTGATGGTATCTTTTAGTTCAGCAATGTCTTTTAAATAAACGGTTGCACCTTGCGCGCTGCTTTTTACCAATATGTTTTGAAGGTCTAATGCACTATTGAACTGGCCTTTTACTTTCAGCGTTCTCTTCATGTCGCCCACTTCAATCAATCCGCCTGTTATGTCATTGTTTTCGCGAGAAATTGCATTTTCAATGTCCATGAAACTGATTCTTGCAGCCTGCATTTTATAGGGGTCAACATTTACCTGTATCTCTCTTTCAGGTGCGCCTACTATTTCTGCTCTTGTTATTTCAGGAAGTTCTTCAAATTTGTCTTGCAACTTATCAGCAAACTGTTTCAACTTAACTCCATCATAATCACCACTCACATTCACAAACATAATAGGCATTTCACTGAAAGCAAATTCCTGTACATTAGGTGTAGAAGTTAAGTTGTTGGGCAAATCACTCTGAGCTTTGTCAATCGCATCTTTAACTTTCTGCTTGGCTAATTCTGTTTTAACATCTGTGTCAAACTCTACAATTATCAAACTGTAATCTGTTTGAGATGTGCTCGTAATTTTCTTTACTTTGGCGCCACTGATACCTTTCAATTGTTTTTCGATAGGCCTTGTTACAAGATTCTCTATATCCTTTGGAGAATTTCCTGCATATACAGTTGTAATGCTGATAGTTGGAACCACAATATCCGGAAACTGTTCCTTTGGCATTGTATTGAATTTATACAAGCCAAATAAACTGATCAACATTGAAATAATATAAATGGCAGTTCTGTTGTCAATTGCCCAACTGGTAAGTTTGAATTCCTTTATTTTTTCTTTTACTCCTTCAACAAAATTCATGCGTTTTCTTTTAATATTATTATAAGAATATGATTGGCTTATTCATTTGTTTTAACCACCTGACCTTCGTATAAATTTTGATAACCCGCTGTAATCAACTGTTCACCGCCATTTAAACCTGACTTTATTTCAACTAAGTCACCGTAAACTTCTCCAAGAATAATTGGTTTTCTTGTAGCAATCTGAATGCCGTTGCTTTTTTTCTCCATAACATACACATATTTCTGTTTCTCATCGCTTTGAACAGTATTTACCGGAATCACTACAGCCTTTGATGCACTATAGTCAAGTATTTTCATCAATACAGATTGATTGGGTTTTAAAAGGGGTTGTGTTGGAATTTTTGCCTCTGATACAAAACCTCTTTGCGTATTCTCAATGGTTTGTCCAATCAATGATATATTGGAATGAATGACTTTGCCAATTTCTGTTACCACAATAACAACAGGTGTTCCTTTGTGAACTTTTGTAATATAGTTTTCAGGCACATTTGCAGTTGCCTTTAATTGACTTGTATTTACAATTTTTATTTGTCCCATACCACCAAATAATTCTCCTACCTTAACCATTACCGTTTCGGCTACTCCATCAACATCACTGTATACATTGGTTGTATTCAATTGTTCTGCTGTTATTTTCACTTGTTCTTCAACAGATTTAAGTTGACTTTGCAATGTTTCTACATTGGTTTTTGCGCTTATCAATTGAACTTCTGTGCCCACTCCTTTTTGCCATAGGGCATTTTGACGGTCGTAGATATTTCTTGCAAAACTTAATTGTGTTTTAATTGCTTCCAATTGTTGCTTGGCAGCAGCCAAAGATTGCCGAACGATTGCATCGTCTAATTTCAATAACAATTGACCTTTTTTCACTACATCGCCTTCATGTACGAAAATAGATTTCACTTGGCCTCCCATCCCCCTTGGAGTAATATAAGAGATATTTTCAGCGTCAATTTTTCCGCGCAGGTCTATATAATGATCAAATTTTTGAATAGCTACTGCAGAAACCGCAACCAATTTAGCATTGGCATTGGCAGAGTGGTTAGAATCAAGCTTATTGATGTCTTCCTGCAATTTTCTAATGTCATCTTCTAGTTTATTTTTTTGACTCATCAACTTTTCGAGAGCTGATTTTTTTTCATTCAAAATTTGATTGCCCTCCTTTTGAGTATTTTTACAAGAAAGGACAAACATTGCTGCAATCAGAATTATTACTTTGTTTTTTTTCATCTTAAATTCAATTATTTATTTTTTCGAATGATTGTTCTTTAGAAATCTTTTTATTGCAATTTTCCTATAGCTTTTAAGTAATCAATTTTAGCTATGACAGCATCATACAGCGCACTGTAATAATTGTTTTGTGAAACTTTCATTTCGGTTTGTGCATTGTAAATCTCCATATTACTTCCCAATCCCTGCTCGTATTTTAATTTTGCAGCATTATATACTGACTCAGCCAAGGTTGTATTTTTTTTCTGTGTTGCAAGTGTTGTTAACGCAGATGTTAACTTCAAAATCGCATTGCTTGATTCCATTTGAATCAATTCTTCCAATCTTTGTTTATTGTTTTCGGTTTTTGCCAATTCATATTTTGCTTTCTGTATTCTTGCATTACGGGCATTGCCATCAAATAATGGAACAGATAATTTTAAGCCAATTAATGAAGTTGAAAACCAGTCACCTTTACCAAAAAATGTAAAATCATTTCTTTGAGCATTTTTGGAATAGGAACCAAAAGCAGCAATGGAAGGTAGTTTGCTTAGCTCGTATCTTTTGATATTGTATTTAGAAAGCTTTAGGGCAGTACTTAATTGTTGATATTCTTTTCTGTTATTTAAATCGAAGCTGTCTTGTGGAACATTTCCTATTATCTGGGTTTCATTGAGTGAATCAGTCAGAACAAGTTCATCTTTTTGGGGTAAGTTCATTAAAAATTTCAGCGCCGCATTTCCCATTTCCAATTGATTGGTTATTTTTTCTCTTTCAGTTATCAAATTATTCAATTGAACCTCCACTTTATCTTGATCTAACTTTTCTGCAAATCCGTTTTTATAAATTTCCTTTGTATCTTCCAATAGTTTTTCAAAGCGCTCAATATTCGCATCGATACTGGTGGCTTGTTGTTTACCCACTACCAACTGATAATAAAGCTTCATCACATTCGCTTTGATTTGTTCATTTGTTACTTCGGCTGTTTGTTTCGCCAAAGTAAGTACTGAATTTCTGGCTTTCAGTCCAATAAAAACCTGACCGTCAAAAAGAATCTGGGAAATATCAATTCCTCCGGAACCTGTCCAGTTTGTTCCAAATTTTGCGGGCACATATCCAAAACCATTGGATGGAAATTGAATTGGATTGCCACTTCCGTTGATCACACCATTATCTACCAAGACTTTATAAACAGATGGAGAAATAAAATCGGGCAGAGTGGTTACTGGAATATCAAAATAATGATTGAGGCCTACACTTCCATTAAGCTGAGGTAAAGCAATAGATGTTATCTCTCTGTTGCTTTGTTTTTGAATCTTGATGTCCAGTAATGCATTTTTAACATCAATTGAATTTTGCATGGCATATTGTGTGGCCTGCTCTACAGAAAACTGATACACTTTTTGAGAAAAAGTCATTTTGCTGAAAACTAGGATTCCAAAAAACAAATAGAATCTTTTCAATGAACAAACATTCAATAACTGCATTTTATTATTTTAATTTAGTCTGAAAATATTTTAAAGTAAGCTTATACCCTTTCTGAGAAACAATTCCAAACAAAAAATGTTTAGATAACTCTTCCGCAATTTTTGCAAGAGGATATTTGACCGTTTGATGAAATTCTGGATGAAAGGGCAATACAATTGATTCTAATCGAAATCTTGTCATGATATCGATGTTGATATCTTCTCTGTATAACTCTTCTTTTATTCCCCTTTGAATATTATTCCTGATGATTTCATATAGATAACCATTCTTGTAAGATTTGAAAATATCAAACCCTTGAGGGTAGTATTTATGCAAATCAAATAAAATAGAGGGATTCATGTGATGAAATAATTCGGACATCAGTTCCATTGCCAGAAATATTTCGTGTACGGCATCTTTAGATTTCTCTCTGCTTACATCACAATTTTCTCTGTTAGATTGTAAAATCTCAGAAACTACCGCCACCACTAATGTTTCTTTATCTGAAAAAAACTGGTAGAGTGTTTTTTTACTAATGCCCATTGCAGAAGAAATATCATCCATGCTGACACTCTTCAATCCATATTGCATGAATAAATCATGGGCCTGCTTTTGAATCCTTTCTTTATGTTCGTTAGATAATTCCATTTGGAACGCAAAACTATGGAAACTTTTTATGAAAATTAAGTTTCCTACAAAAAATATACGTCAGATTTGATGATGAGAAATATCAATGGAAGAGGTATTGTTTTTTCTTTTGAAATAACTATTCAAAAAAAGTGTGAATAAAAAAGGTTCACCTATTATGATGAACCTTAAAAGTTATGTAGTAATAAATTGTTATTTAGAAACAGTAAAAACTCTAGACAAATTAAATCCAAAGCTCACTTCACCCTTTCCCCATGATTTTGTAGTATTAGTAATGAATGCTTTCTCATTCATACCACTGGAATTGGAAAAATGCAATTGAAACACGTGCCCACCTGTTTCGATATCAAAACCTATGGACAAAGGATTTATGAGACTTTCAAACTGATATGCTATAGATGATGTATACGGTATGATATTGTCATCATCGTCTTCTTCGCTTGTTGGTCTTATTAAATAATGATAGTCAAGTACAAATGCGGTACGCTTTGATAACTTATACCTTGCACCGAATCCCATTGCAAAAAAATCATTGGTAAAGTTTGCTCCTTTCACTAGGTTCACATGCACATGCGTTGGTGCAATTTGTGCACTGAAATTCTCATTGAATTTTCTACCTAATATGACTTGATTATAAAAACCCATTCTACTGCTGAAATAATTTTTTCTTGTTGGATCAGCCCATGGTGCAGTTGAGATCGTAGAACCTGATATTAAAACTATTGAGAGCGGAGCTGCATGTTTCCCTCCAACGGATTGATGAAGCAATCTGTATTTTAAAAATCCATCCCACTCTTTACCGGTGGTGCTTCTGCCAAGTCCGATTGTAAAATCATTGCTGATACCATAATCAAAACCAAAACGCATGGTTGCCTGATCTAATCCATACAAATTATTAAATCCCGAATTAAGCAACCCAAATCTATGTAAAATCCTAGTATCTAACACACCTTTACCAATAAACTCCATTGAGTGTCCGTTGATAACCCTACTGGACTTAAATGCATTATTGATAAACTCTTTAGGCTTAGGGCCATTATCGACTAGTGCAAGCAAATCATCTTGTGCAATTAAATGGCTTGATGAAAAGACAATTAGAAAAAGGATCAAAATCTTGCGAGGTATAATAACCATAAAACTGATTTGCTTATTTTAAAATGGTATAATTACAATTGACTTTTATTTTGGCAGTTTTAGAAAGTTTATCTTTCACAACTCCTGGTATTTCGATTTTATAATCGCCGAGTATAATTATAAATTCAGATGAGGCCTCAATTGTTTTGCCAATAACATTAAAATTACCTTTGGCTTCAATTTCCTTTTCAACTCCATGAATAGTTAGTTTACCCTTAACTGTTACAGGGTAGTTACCATCTTTGGAAATGTTCACTTTATCCATATTCGTAACAACACCGATGAATTTTGAATCAGGGTATTTTTCGCTTTCCATATAATTTTCATTGAAATGCTCTCCCATTAATGCACTTTTAAATTCAAAAGCCTTTATTGTTAATTTGAATTGAATTTTTCCGGAAGACGCATCAAATCCTGAAATTACCGACTTAACAGTTGCTGATATATCCTCCAAACCCGTGCCAGCATCAAACGAGGCTCTCCCCGTTTTGGTTTGATAAATTTGCGATTTTGAAGATACAAATACAAAAATTAGGGCTGTTGCAATTAAAAATCTTTTCATTTTTTATGGTTTTAATTATTGTTTGTTTAAAGCGCATGTTTTTAAAAAAATATTTTTACCGACAATATCTGCCAGCATATCATCCGGGTCAGCATTGATTTCAAATCCATCGCAGCCGCTGTAAATTCCTTTGATATCTGCATCAGCCCCTATTATAAACGTTGATTTACAAACTTCAAATGTTGCACTGTCAAAACTGCAATTGATCGTTGCATTTTGTCCAGCTTCTAAAAAAACGGTTGCGTCTTTTATTTCGACAATTTCGCCTTTGATTGCTAGGTTTTTATCCTTGTATAATGAATCAGTCAATTTGTTGTTTGCATTCAATTCATTCAACAGTTCACCTGCGGTCATTGCTTTTATCGGTTTACTATCAGCAGCAGTTTCAGGAGGTCTGGTAATTTTATAAAAAACGATTCCTCCTGCAATAAGTCCTGTAAAAAAAAGATACAGGATAATTTTCTTCCATTTTTTCATTTGAAATTTTAATTAGTATATAAATGGCCTGCGTTTATCCAATCGGTAATAGCTTGTTGATCAGCAATATTTAATGGCGCCGAAGGTGGCATATCTCGCTGTATAATACATCGGGAATTTATTCTACTCCACCCATCTACAATATTACAGGCATTTGTTAAATTAGGTGAGGTTCCGCCATTACCGTGACAAGAAACACAACTTGATTGAATTACTGACTGTACTGCAGTAAATTTAACTCCTTTCTGCACAGCAGGGTTAGAGCAGTCTGCAGTATTATTGGATGAGTATAGCAATTCTTCCTTGTCTTTGTAACAACTTGAGAAAAAAACAGAAACACCAATACCTACAAAAAAAAAGATACAAATTTTTATCCTTTTCATTACCAATTTTTTTTATGTAATTAACAATATTGATTTACAAAAATAACTGATTGCTATTATTATTTCATGCAGATAATTAAACCTTTAAATAGTTTTAAAGGTTTAATTTGGAAAATTATTGTTGATCCATTTTTCTATTTGAGAAATTCGGCAATCACTTAATTTGTTCCCAGATTTTGGCATTGGGTATGGTCCTGAATGATTCACTGATCGCAACAAACTTCCATTGACACCTTGAATTCTCACATTATCATAATTATCCAACAAAATTCCACCACCGGTTGTACCTACATTGGGTCCGCTGTGGCAAGCTATACAATAATCACGAATAGTTTTTGAAATAGCTCCTGAATATGAATATAGACTTGTATCACAATCATTGCACGTATTGTTTTTTGCACCTTGTAATATCCAGGTATATATCATGTTTTTTTGCTCTGTTGAAAGCGGTCCTGAGGGAGGCATTTCATTACGATCGATCACTTTATACAACTCACTATTATCAGGTCTTCCCGCATCAACATCGGCAGTTGTCATTATTGAAGTATAAGAAGTTAATAATACATTTCTAGCCATAGTTGTTGCGTCGTGACATCCACTCTGAGCACAATTTTGAACTATTAAAGGCAACACTTTATTATTAAAATATACTGTATCTGGGCTACATCCGTTTTGTCCATTCTGATTGGTAGAGTCTATCGGAGTTACTTGAACCGGTATTTCATGCTTACAGGAAACGCTAAAAAATTGAACTAAAAACAAAAAATGGAATGCACTGATTAAAAAAAGTTTTGATTTCATTATAATCTTCCTTATTAATTGTATGAATATACGAAATTGCTTTTTAATTATTTTGTTAAATATAAAATCAATTAACTTGATTTAAATTCAAAATCAATTGCACCATCCCAATAATTCACCAAAGGCTTAAAAACTTTTAAAAAGTAGATAACACTATATAGATTTCAAGATTATCCAGGCATTCTGGTAATGTACTTTTCTATTTGCTTGATTTGATCCACTATCTGCGGCGTAGTAGGTTTGAATGATTTTGCTTTTCTGAAATATTCTTTAGCAGCTCTGAACTCCCTTTTGTTCATCATGATAGAACACAATTGTAAATAAGCGGCTGCATTATTTTCACTATCGGGTAATCCCGCTCGAATAGCTTGACGAATGTATGATTCTGCCTGTTTAATATCTCCTTTCTGCATGCTCAGCATACCCAACTGCAATTTGTTAGGTCCTTCCGCTTGTTTGGTTAAGGATCCTCCTAAAGACAATCCTTTCTTCATCATTTTTTCTGCACCTTCAAAATCCTGGCTAACCATAGCAAGATTTCCTTGAATAGTATAATATACAGACCGAATGGGCTTTATCAATAATCTAGGAAATTTAATGGAATCCACTATTTTCTTTGCTTCCTCCATATTTCCCTCCTCCATAGCCGTTTGAATCAATCGCATAGGGCCTAATAAAAAATGTCCTAAAATACAGATTACTGCTATGAAATAAAGTATAAACGAAGGCCAAAAGCTTGTTTCTATATTGACATAAATTGCTAGCACCAATAATACCAAGCCAATCCAAAGGCGAAATTTAATAAAAGCATTTAACCACTTCATATTGAAAAATTAGTTAGCAAAGATAATAATAAATAAGTCACTTCAAGGTTTTGATGATTAGGTCGCTAATCTTGCAATACAAGGACTCTATCTAATCCATAATACGAAATTTAACTATTTTTGCGTTAGAGGCAACGAATAGAATTTTAATAGTCTCTCTATTTCTGTAACCGATTATTGTATATAATTAATATTTCAATCAACATGAAAAAAATCTACGCCGTATTTGTGGTATTGTTTTTCTTTAACACTGTAAAATCTCAATTACCATGTACTGCCAACTTTACTACTAACAGTAATGGCAACACTGTAACTTTTTCACCTGAAGTATCCACTACTCCTGATTCATTTTATTTAATCAATCAATGGTGGATGTTTGGAGATGGGACAAGCAGCCAATTGAGTTATCCCAGTCATACCTATGCTCAATGTGGTACATATACTGTTTATCACATCACTCGTACCTATGATTCCAATAGAACTTTTATATGTGGAGATACTGTATCGCAAGCTATCACTATTTCTTGCAATACACCTTGTGGCGTTCAGGCTTATTTTCAGGGAAGCCCAACAACCAATCAATCGAATGTGTATGAGTTTATCAACAGTTCAACGGTTTCATCTCCTAACGCTGGCACAATAACATCGGTTTGGAATTATGGAGATGGTGTAACCAGCTCTTCTGTTGGCTTAACCAATCAAACACATACATACTCATCATCAGGGACATACACGGTGTGTTTGTATGTATATATCAGTCAAACTCCTGGAACAGTTTCTTGCGCAGACAGTTTTTGTCAGAGTATTCAAGTAGTGGCGCCAAATCAAAATCCTTGCAGTGTACCGGCTACATTCAATGCTGTTTATGTTCAAAATCATCCGAACGTATTTGAGTTTACAAATACATCTCAGGTTGACACAACGTTGGCGTATGCTACATGGATATTTGGAGATGGAACAACCGGAGGCGGAGACCATATCACACATACCTATACTCAACCGGGAACTTATAATGTTTGTATGCATTTGAACGTATTCAATACATGTTCTGCAGACACCTGCATTCAAATAAATGTTACTGCAACTAATCCTTGTGGTGTTCAGGCAGCTTTTAATAGTGTTGTATCAAACAATCAACCCAATACCTATGAGTTTATCAATACTTCTATTGCGCCTGATAGTGGAAGCTTAAGCTACAGCATCTGGAATTTTGGAGATGGCAGTCCAATTGTTACAACAGCAGGGTTGGGAAATCAATCTCATTTATATGCGTCAGCGGGAGTGTATCAAGTTTGTTTAGTAACCGCATACGGACAAACACCTGGAACTATAAATTGCAGCGATACTATTTGTCAGGAGATTACAGTAAATGGTCCTACAGATAGTTGCAATTTGTTTGCAAACTTTATATGGCAGACAGTTTCAGGAAACCAGTCAGAGATTCATTTTATCAGCACATCTAGAGGAACTGATTCTCTTACAAATTATACCTGGTATTTTGGTGACAGCAGTGTATCTAATTCCATGAATCCTGTGCACGTATATCAAACAGGTGGTATGCATTATGTATGCCTATCAGCAGACAACGGCAATGGCTGTGAAAGCGAAATCTGTCATTTGATCTCAACAAGTACTCCATTGGCGTCATTTCCGAATCCTGCACAATCAAATGTAAATGTCAATGTAACATTGAGTCAACCTTCATCTATTTATGCAACAATATTTAATGCTCAAAGCAGAATGGTAGGTCAAATAGTGCAAGCAGGAAACAATGGCAACAATGTACTTTCATTTAATGTTGGTAATTTACCTTCAGGGTTATATACCATTCGTATTAATTGTGGCAATCAGGTGTATGTGTCAAGATTCCAGAAAATGTAATAATTAAATTTATTTTTTATACGCAGGCTGTTTCAAAAGAACAGCCTGTTTTATTTTCAGCAAATCTATAACTGAGAAAATCTTATTTTTGCAAATTATAATTTTTGGCCCTGTAGTTCAATGGATAGAATAGAAGTTTCCTAAACTTTAGATACAGGTTCGATTCCTGTCGGGGCTACTTTTGTTGTCATATATGACAACAACTTCCTTTTTTCTATGTTGCTCCAACATCTTCAAAACTATCCAACTCAGTTCAATACAATCACTCTTCTTAGATTCCAATTTTGTAAATAATGCAATTATTGGATTTGTATTCCATTTTTGTATATTTTTACAAAAATGGAATGTATGATAACCCGCGCTATTTTAGGAGAGGCCAAATATGCACTAAAACAATTTCGTGCGCTTTGTATTACTGGTCCGAGACAAAGCGGTAAAACAACATTAAGCAAGTTGCTATTTAAAGGTAAGCCATACGTAAATTTTGAAAACCCAGTTATACAGTCCGCTTTTCAGAACAATCCTTCAATATTTATTCAAAAATATAAATCAGGAGCTATTTTTGACGAAGTGCAGCGAGTGCCTGAAATATTCAGACATCTGCAAGTACTATTGGACAAAAGCAAAGCAAGGGGTCAATTCATACTTACAGGATCTAATAATTTTTTGTTGCAGGAACAAGTATCTCAGTCTCTTGCAGGAAGAGCAGGATACATTACCCTATTACCTTTCAGTTATCAGGAATTGAAATACGAAAAATTACCCGTAGCCGACATTTTAAAAAATATATTAACAGGCGGATATCCTGAAATATGGTCAGAAAAATTAAATCCCTCAACCTGGCTGAACAGCTACATACAAACCTATATTCAACGAGACGTTCGTCAAATAAAAAATATTTCCAATCTTGGTTTATTTAGCAGGTTTGTTTCTATTTGTGCAAATTATGCCGGACAAATTATCAATAGAGACGAAATAGCTAAGCAAGTGGGAGTTGATACAAAGACTATCCAATCTTGGTTGGGATTGCTGGAGAATAGTTATATACTTTTTCAATTGCAACCATGGCATAATAACTTGAACAAACGAATTGTGAAAAGTCCGAAGCTTTACTTTTATGATACGGGATTACTTTGTGCACTGTTGAATATTTCTTCCAAAGATGGGTTAAAAAATCATTCAATGATTGGAGCTATTTTTGAAAATTGGTGCATTGCTGAAATCAAAAAAAACAAATGCAACAGAGGAGAAAATAATGGAATTTTTTACTTTAGAGACAATCTTGGAAATGAAATCGATCTTATTATTGAAAAGGAAACAGGCCCTCTTGCAATAGAAATTAAATCTGCAAAAAAGCCTGATAGAAATTTATTATCCGGTTTGAAATATTGGAAAAAGTATCAACCCGGTTCATTGGGTATTTTACTCTACCAAGGAAAAAATGCAGAAACAGAAAACAATGAAATTAATTATATCTCCTGGGAAGAAATTGATGCTCTTCAATAAATAAAATTATATCATTTCCCAACTGCTTCGAACTCAATGCTCTTAGGGCTACTTTGTTGTCATATATGACAACAAAGTATTTTAACCGAACCCAAATTTCTAAAATCGCATCAATAATTATCATACTCTTCTCTTGTAATAATTCTGGGATTACTTAGTAAGGCCTCTGCTAATAACATAGCATCATATCTCACAGGGAATGAACCTCCATAACCTTTATTCCGCGCCTCAATATTTTCATCATTAACATATTTAAATGCGATCTCCTCAAATTCCCACTCAAAATAAACTACCCTATCATTTAATATTTCTCTAGTAATTATATCATAATTTGTCATACCTGAAATTAATTTGAAGAAATGAGTATAATAGTTTTTTGATTGTAATTCGATAACCTTTTTTCTCTCTTTATCTGATTTCTTTTTTAAAACTCTCCATTCTTTAAATAATTTATGTCCTAAGCCACCCTTGACTTCAATGCTTTAGGATGTAGGTTTAAAGATTTTTATTTTATCAAGAAAAAACTACCTCAATAATTATCATACTCTTCTTTACTGATAATTCTGGGATTACTTAATAAAGCTTCAGCAACCATCATAGCATTATATTTTACAGGAAATGCTCCACCATATCCTTTATTCTTTGCTTCATAATTTCCGCCCCCTAAATATTTTAAGGCTATTTCTTCAAATTCCCATTCGAAATAAACTGTTTTACCTTTGGAAATGTCTTCTTGTAAAATTTCAAAATTATTTTTCATTATCATTGCTATGAAAAAGTGTGAATAATATTGCTTGGATTGATTTTGTATTTCTTTTTTTCTTTTTAAATCTTTTTCATCATTTAAACTTCTCCATTCTTCAAATAATTTATGTCCTAAGCCACCCTTGACTCCAGTGCGTTTTGCAATCTCTTCGTATTTTTTATCTCCTAGCATTTTTCTTCCCCTACTTTCGGTTTCCTTTGCATAAATCATTTCCGGTGTATTGATTTGAACCTCGCCATACATGCCGTTTTTAGTTTTGAAGATAATAGCATGCCCTTTATAACCCAAATTATCTGTGTCGGGATTTCTTTCATTAGTACGAATATAACCAGGAATACTTTTTGCCTTGTCAAGGGCCTGCTGAATATTTTGTTTGTCTACAATAACCGTGTTTCTAACAGCATCTTTTACTTTATCAACTTTGCCATTGTAATAGTCATTCGCTTTTCTGGCAATACTGTTGGCAGATTTATAGTCAATCTCTGAAACCTGTCCTCCAAACTGTGAAGCAATATTCGCTCCAATATTTTCTATCTCATTTCCGGCTTCTTTAGCTTTTTGAATATATGCTTGAACTTCAGGAAAATCAGGATGAACGGTATTTTCATTTGTGCCTCCTTCAGGATGTCTTCCGGAACCCGGTCCGCCAAAATTATTTATTTCTCTAAACATTTTGGAAAGCTTTGCAATTTCTTGTTTAACTTCTTCTTTTGTCATTTTTTATTTTTTATTTTTTATTGCTAATAATTTTAGTCCAAAATTACTTTTTTAAAACAACTTATATTTATCAATAATAATTTGTTTTCAACAAAATTTGAACACAAATATTTATTTAAATTAATTTGTTGTTAGCCAATATTTAATAGAAGAATTCTAATTCATTATTACTCACACTAGCGAAAAAAATTCTGATCAAGTTATTCAAGATAAAGTGTTATTGAAAGCATTGGAAAGAAGTATTGAGATTATTGGCGAAGCTTCAAAAAAAAATTGATGACGAATTCAAATCGATGTACGCTCATATCGAATGGAGAAAAATGGCTGGGACCAGAGATCACCTCATTCATCATTATTTTGGAATTGATTATGACATTTTATTGGAAATTATTGAAAATAAAATTCCGGAACTTCATCACTACATCAAGGAGATTCTGGATGAAAATCAATAACCATAGTTACCAACCGCTCCACATCATCCAACAAATTCGTACTCATTCCCTTTAGGGCTACAATAAAAAGGTTTAATGGTTTAATTCGCTTTGCTGGTTTAATGGTTACACCATTATTGGTGATTGAACAATAATGACAAAAACGCCACATTTTATATTATTCGTTTTATTGTTTATTTTTACCTAAATGAATCTAAAACATGAACTTCAAAGTATCATTTCAGGAATTGGCAATCATTCAGCAAAAGATTTTATCAAAGCAGCAGCCTACCACACTAGAGAAAGCCAAAAAACAGGTAATGTAGTCAAAAATAGTTGGTGATTTTATTTTTTCAACTGTTGAATTTTACATTATCAATCCATGAGGAAGTAGGCTTTGCTGGAGAGCAACCTACCAGCATAAAGATTGAAGTAAATACGATAGAAAGGAGTTGACAAAATCA
>CAMCAY010000019.1 GCA_945872815.1 Chitinophaga pinensis | reverse complement strand
CACCCGTCTTTTGCTTGAGGTTTTTCTTCAAACCGTTCAACTTTATAATTATTCAATACTAACTCACCAAACCGAACAGGTGGCCTAACAGCAGTGACTGTTGCTAATTTCCCATGACTCCGATGGAAAGAGAGAAGTTTCGAAATTTGAATATCAGAAACACCATCACCATATGTCAACATGAAAGTGCCCGAATCTTTCAAATATTCTTTCAGTCTTAGGAGACGACCTCCCGTCATTGTGCTTAATCCAGTATCGACAAGCGATAATTTCCAATTCTCAACATTACTATTATTTCTTTCGATTAAATTATTACCTAATGAAAGAAAAAGATCGCTATTAAAATTATAATAATTTAAAAAAAAATTTTTAATGTAATCTCCTTTGTAACCTAATGGAAGCACAAAATCATTAAGTCCAAATTTTTCATAAATCTTCATAATATGCCACAAAATAGGCTTATCACCAATTTCAACCATTGGTTTTGGACGTAAATGAGTTTCCTCACTCAATCTAGTTCCAAGTCCCCCACAAAGTATAACAACTTTCATAAATAAATTTTAAATGTAAATATATTGAAAAAAATAATAAATTATTTAAACCGAAGAAATTTTAACGCTATCAACTGAAATACTTCTTACCCACAATGATAAAAAAATAACAAGGCCCCATAATGATCCTATCCCTCCAAATAAATCTGAAACAGTGAATCCATAAATTAAAATATTAATGATTGAAAAAATCACAAATAAATGACAATACTTTTTGTGAAATTTTGCTAATAAAAATAAGTAAACTAGAGTGAATAATAAGTAAGGAGCTCCTTTTGTAGCTATTGCATCAATGAAAGAATTATGCGTAGATTTATCCCCTATCATTGAATCAATTGATGATGGTCCAAATCCGAAAATCCATGCAGTTGGCGACTTATTAATTAGATTAAACACATTTTCCCAAATTAAATCTCTACCTTCTCCTTTTGCGCTCTCAGTAGAAACGCCAACTTTTTCTAATCTCTCAAAAAGAAACGCGAAATAGTCTTTTAATTGATATAGTATAGAAAAAAACAAAGTAACTATAACCACTAAACTCTTTAAAATAGATAATATTTTTTTTTTGATAAATTCAGTGCTATCGACTCTATCTATAAAAATTTCACTAAATATAATTAAAATTGAACTGCAAAAGAATGCTGCCCTCGAACCTGTTGCTAAAATTAGAAAGTAATTGGGTAAAATTATAAAATATTTTCTCCAAGATTTAATGAAATAAATTGCAACAGTAATACACGAGTAAAAAAATATGCCTGCTTGATTTGGATTGATATTAAAGTTCGAAAAGCCTGTTATAAGTTCTAATGACTTTATAGCACTATATAATGCAAATAGGGAAGTTATCACTGAAACAATCAAGCAAATGACAATCAACCGTTTCATGAATTTCTTATCAACACTTAAAGGTTTAACAGTCAACAATAATATACCAAGTATGGTAAAAAAAGTAGAATTAATTGAGCCAACTGTAACTGATCTTATATTGAACAATAGACTCATCAAGACAAATAAAATTGGTATTAACGAAAAGAGAAAAAATTTCTTGTAAAAAGATCGATTAATAATTAAAAATAAAAAGCCGTTGACTAACATGAGTTTTCGAAAATAAGAATCAGGACCTCCTAATTCAGAATAGTATAGGGAGTTCATCAAT
Source organism: Chitinophaga pinensis (assembly GCA_945872815.1). Classification (GTDB taxonomy): domain Bacteria; phylum Bacteroidota; class Bacteroidia; order Chitinophagales; family Chitinophagaceae; genus Ferruginibacter; species Ferruginibacter pinensis_C. The sequence goes on along the minus strand of CAMCAY010000019.1, from coordinate 35,560 downwards.
ATAAATGAAAAAATTGAAAATGTATTATACCTTAATAAAAAAAAAGATTTTGACATTAACACTGTTCAAGAATATTTGTAAAATCATTTATAAAGGAATTAATTCCAAATCTTTTTATGACATTTTCTCTTAAAATTTGAGGATCGTATTTATCTATATTTTTAGTCATAAATTTTATTGCATCTTCCATTTCCTCTGTACAATCGGTATTAACCAAAATTCCATTTTCTGCATTAACAATATCTTCGGCGCCACCACATTTAGTGCTAATAACTGGCAATCCTAAGGATAACGCTTCAATTAGAACCACCCCAAATGTTTCATACTTACTTGAGAGAACTAAACAATTTGATGTAATAAGATTGTTGATTACTTCATCTCGATTACAAAAGCCTAAAAATTCAATTTGCTTATTCATTTCTAATTTATCAACAAGGTCATTTAATTCATCAAACAATTTTCCCGTCCCAATAATTTTTAAGTTACAATTTTTGTGTTTCATTGATCTTGAAAAAGCTGAAATCAATAATTTGTGATTCTTATTTTCATCTAATGAACCGATGCTGATAAATGTAAAAGCTATATTTTTTTGTATCTTAATTTTTTCACTACAAAATTCGAAAGCAGGCTCAAGTACATTAAAACTTTCGTAAACATTAGTAAGACCAAACCTTTTTTTTAAAAATTTAGAAACGGCTTTGCTTACTGCAATTACAATTCTTGCATTTTTTAAAACCGATTTTTCCAATTCAAAATTAGATGTCCTATAATCATATTCATTGTATATGGTACTAGAATGCCATGTTAAAATATATGGTATATCGTATTTGTTGTATATGTGATTAGAATAAAATCCGCCGTAATTTAAATCATGAGCATGAAGAATGTCTGGCTTACCATAAATTGTAACATAACTATTGAAAAGCTTTTCATATGAAGACAATACGGATTTCAGAATATACTTTTTATGCCTTCCAAATCTGATTATATGAAAGATTTTCTTATTAAGTCTAAAAATTGGTACGCCATCGATAATTTTATATGACATTTTTACATTGCGTGAAAACAAAAACCTTAAAGAATCGAGATTTAAAGAAATTATCCCAATCTTATAACCAGAACGAGACAATATTTTTGCTTGATTAAATTCAAAAATGCCCCCAAGCGGGTAATTTTTTGTCATTATTTGTGAAGATGGTACTTCTAAAATATGATTATAGCGATTTATGATTTCCATGCAATAAAGTTAATCTGTAATTTTCTATAATTCGCTTTTTTCAATTAATGGCTTTTGTGCTGTTGCTAAGATACACCAACCGTTTATAAAACCACTCATAAATGGTCTTAATAACAACATTAAAATGGATTTAATAATTTCACGAGTTGGTACTACATACAAAAGAGGTAAAGTGCCAGCAGATTTAATTAATATATTTTCAAATTTAGTTTTACTCAAAATTAAATTCAATTCCCAAGGTGATATTGGACTTATGTGTCCATAAGATAATGCATGATCATTAAATGATTGAAATTGACCTTTTCTTAAAAAATCGAATCGGCTTAAATAAGAGGTAGTATTTGGGGTAGTAATAACCAAAAATCCGCCGGGCTTTAACATTTTACGCAATTGACGAACGTAACCCCACTGATCTTCAATATGTTCAATAACCTCAGTACTTAAAACAACATCGAATTTATTATTATTAGTTTTAACAAAATGATCAAACTCAAATGGATCATCGAAATTTATTTTCGTGAATTTTGACTTATTACACTTAAATGATTCTTGATCGATATCAATTGAAGTTACATCATGTCCAAGGTCACTTAGTCTTGCTGAAAGCGCCCCTTCCCCTGCACCACAATCTAATATTGAAACCGGTTGTCCACGTACTAAGTCTTGAATAGATAAAGCTACTTGAGTATGTAAACCTTTATCAGCTTTAATGAGTATTCCATTATAATACTCTAACTTTTTTTTACCTACAAATACTAATTTTGAATTGAACATAATTGCTATTTTATTGAATTTAAAATTTTGTTATAAACTAATACTCGATTTTCCCATGAAGAATTTTTTGCAAAATTCAATTGTCTTTCATTATTAAAATTAGCTTTTGGATTAAGCTTATTGTCTATTATCAATTGAAATTTCTCAATTGTAGTTTCAAAACTATCACAAATTGTTATGAATTCTTTATATAATGTGCATTCTGGAATTGGAGTAGAAATTACAGGCATTCCAGAAGAAATTGCGTCCATGATTTTTAAAGGGCAAGAATAAAAATTGAAAATTACATTTATATCATAAGGAAGCCATGCAATTGTGCATTTCCAATAATACTCTATAGTTCGCAGATGTGGCAATCCCTCAATATGGTTTACATTTGGCAGTTTTAAAGTTTCTAACAATAAGTTGTGCCATTTGTCTCTTCTTTTATTAAAATCAGACAAAACAATATTTCCTACAAATAAAAATTTAATTTTAGGGAGTCTAGAGATAACTGCATAAATCAATTCCCAATCATATCTTGCAGATAAGTAGCCATTAACAACTATATTAGTTTCTAAATTAAGAATATTGGGCTTTGGATTTATGAAATTCAAGTTGCTTCCATGTGGGAAATACACTATTTTATTTTCGATAATTGGATTTACTTTTTTTATCTTTAAAGAAAGTTGATATGAGGAACAAAGTATTACATCACAGAGACGAAAAAATTGAGAATAAATTTCCGTAATTGTATTTTGCCTTATATCGTAATCATAAATCAAAAATACTATCTTATATCTTTCACATTTATATAAATATTTTGCAAAACTAATGTCAGAAACAAAAATACAAGGAGCTTGATTGCACGTCTTCATGCTTTCTCTTACTACTAAATCAATGTAATTTGATAATTTTTTTTTGTAGATAAAATTTAATTTATTATTAAATCCTTGAGGGACTTTATAAATAAAATTTTGATCGCAACTTGATTTTGAAAAAAAATTGAAAAAATTAATTATTGTTTGTAAATCAAATTTTACTATTACCTTTATGGCAATTGCATTGCCTTCTTTTTGAAGCATGTTACGCAACGGCGCAATCCATGGCAAATCAGAGTTACCAAGAAAAATTGTATTCATTTATTTATTTATTGAAAAAGCATTTTCAATAAAGACCGCCATTTAGGCAAATCTTTATCTAGCCAAAAAAAGACCTTTGGCTCAATAATCTTTATTCCATTTTTTAAAATTTGATTTATCTCAGTATTTAATTCATTAGAATCTGAAATAAATTTGACTGTATCAATACCTTTTAAAGGACTAAAATTAAGAGATGAAGGACTGAAATTTACTATAACGGGAAGGCCTGTCATATATGCATCTACGCAACTACTTGTTGGATTTGCCCCATAAATTATACACTCTGTTCTAAATATCTCACTAAAAGATCCATGAAAAAATTCAAAATTGATAGAAGGAAAGTCGGATTTTTTTATTGGACAAATAGGGTGAGGTTTGACAAAAATATTTAAAAAACTTTTTGTTTCATCCGGTATATTAGATAGAATATTCATTGTTGCTGAAGTAGTTACGAATGAAATATCTCCCAACACGAGAAGAGTTGTTTTATTTCTAACCGAGTTTGTTACAATATTATTTTGAATATAATTATCTAAATACCTTAGCGCTTCAACTTGTATGACCTTTTCACGCGGAAAATTCGAATCAATCAATAAGTTTTCTGCAACAGGTCCGTTAACAGCCAAAAAATCAGGCTGAGGTAGAGAATTAAGCCTTTTATCAACCAAAATTTTAGTATCGTTAAAATATCTTAAGTCCCAAAACCTTAATGTCGAATGTTGAACACCAACCAGAGTGCCATGTTTATTAAGCTTCCATGCATATGCAAAAGCCCGTTCAAACGCATTGTTTTCAGAAATAAACAAACCGAGCCTTTGTTTTGTGGCCACATTCAAACTATTTTTAAATGACTCTAGCACAAACAGATTTGAAATTGATTGTGGTCCGCGAATCCAGTCTTCCCATAAATCTTTAAAAAGTGGCCATGCAGAAATACCAGACGGGCTGACTTGAAAATGTTTCTCTACATTTCTTAAGCGAAAGGAGACAAAGTTTAAACGAATCCATTTATAAAATACTTTAAGAAAAACTATAAAAGAGAGATTTCCCTCTGCAAAGGCATGAAAAGATTTTCCTCCGGATTCGTCATTAAATTTATTTAATAATTTCAGTGCATCTGAAGGTTGAATGTATGAATTGTGATGTAACCAGTTTATACTATACCCTGTCTGAGTCAGCATCTCAGGTAGATCGCCCCAATATGCAGACTTAAAAATGCCTTTTTCGGCCTCGGTCTTATTAAAATTTACAAAATATCCACTCAATAAAATCGACTTACTATCCGATATCCAACCCGAATTCGGGAATTTTTTATTCTTTCTGATTCGAATGATGTGCCTTGCAATTGATCTCATTGCATTAAACAGGATTCGATTTGGAGCTGAATTTGCAGATTTATTATTTGAATCATCTAATGAAATACTCTTTTGATTTTCAAATTTAATTCCCTTGAGGTTGCAAAAGTCCATCACCGTTTGGATCAGCCACTTCTGGTCAGTTTTAAGAATTATCGATTTTGGCTCAATATTCTTTAGGATCTCATCAAGAGCAAAGAGGAAAATAGTATTTTTTACCGGAAAATTATAGGGGTGTGTTTCAATAAATGGAGACATCCACCAATAGCTAAAATCTCTATCGATTGATAGAAGATCAATTAAGCGCTTGCTGCCCAATTTCCTCTCTCCTAAGTCAAAAGTCCAGTTCAGAAAACGATCCCTGGCGTGTGCGGCATTTTGTTCAACATATACTGGTATAGAAATAACTTTTTCTGATTCATCTGCAAAATTCCATGTAATTGTTAAGCCTCTGTCAGAAGGCAGTGGTTCTTTGCTATCCCAAATGTATACCACGTCATTCAAAGTAAAATAGTATTGATTGACCCTTTATTGATTATTTTTTTCAATAAATCTGCCCATTTAACATCCCAGTTTCTTCCAGGGTAGGCTGCCTGTTCAAGAAATAGATTTCTTGCATTAATTACTTCAGTCGAGTTCCACCAGGCATCCGTGTTGTCCCATATCTTATTTAAATGTTTTGCTGCATCCTGAGGATTATTGAAGATAACTTTTGCAGATTTTAAAACGTCAATAGCAGCTCTAGCCACGAAATTTCTTTCATTATATTTCTCGTCAAAAATCAGGATTGTTGGCACACCGATAGCCATCGCCTCCGAAAATGTTGTTTCAGGGTATGTACATACAACGATTTTTGATTTTAACATTAAATCTTTCAGACTTCCGTCTCTGGATACATTTTCTTTTAATTCCACATAATCACTGAACATTTGAGAGGTATTCCATCCAAAATTACTGTAGGGGCGTATGTAGGCCTTTTTACGAATTAACGGGTCAAGCTCTTTATAAAATTGTTTAATATCGAAAAAAGAATATGAAAATTGATGACATACAGGATAAAACTGAATCCTAAATACATATCTGGGGCATTCGTTCCCGATTATTGCACAAATTTTATTCTTACCCTGCTCCCATTTATTATATGTGCCAACTAATTTCAGTGGAGGTAATTGAAGCTGTTTTGGATGCATAGGCAAAAACCATGTAGACTTAATATCTGATATATCCTCCTCAAAATTAAAGAGCTCCTTTAGAGCCGGAAAAGATCCTCCATGTTCTGAAATAATAACTTTCACTCCAATTTCTTGTTTTACAGCAATCCAAAACTTAGCCAAAGTATTATTCCAATGTGCTCCAGCAGTTAAAATAACTTTTGGATTAATTGAAATCTGAGATACATGATTTTTTAAATCCAAAAAAGCTTCTATAGTAGATACTGGCAGATCGGATAAGATGTTGATCTTTATAAATGATTCGAATTCTGTCTTTTGCACAAAAGAATCAAGTATTAAACCAGCTCTTTTATTTCTGTTAGTTATAGTGTATTTTGCTTTGAGTACTTCCAGTTGAGAATTAGTCAGCTCCTTTACATAAAAAAAGATGAATTTACCCAAAGTCCATTGTAACTTGAATTTAGACCAAAACCCTCCTCCTAATGTTGTATCAACTACAACTACGTCTGTACTTGAGCAGAAAAATCGGATAATGGAATAATGAATTTCAGTTAATGAAAATTTTCTGAGCTTCTTTATTTTGCCAGATTCTGCAAGTCCGAAATTTTGAGTTTTTTCGTAGTCAATATTTATGAATTTGACCCGTTCTTTGTATTTATAATTGATGATTTTATTGCAAAAAAATTCATTCCACTCATCAGATAGAGCCGAATTCAAAAAATCATTGTAATCAAAGGGTGCTTTTTTACAATTATTGCTTGATTGCCAGACAATCTTTTTATATTTCTTGTCATTTTCTTTAAATAAACTACTAAAATTCTCCCACCTGTCGTAGGCTGTACTAAGATAGGTTAGAAGCCAGGGATCTAAAATAGTTTGCCAAAATCTTAATGAATAAGCTGTACCATGATATTTATTGAGGTATTCAGCCAAATTTATAAGCAATTGTGAATGAAGACGCTGTAGATATTCGTAATCTCTTAGCAGTTTATCTCTGTCATCCCAATGAAAAGGCACAATTCGGAAATTTTTCCTTTTAAATTTCTTTGATCTTTCATAGGGAAGACACCACTCTCCTAAAAAAACCAAATTCTCCTTCAAAGAGCCCCAAGATTTTTGTAAAGCGGTTGTAACTAATAATTCCAGAATATTAAATATTAATTTTAAATAAAAAAATAAAGAAGTAATTTCCTTTAGGAAATTACTTCTTTATTTACAGGAGACGAACCTGCGGGAAGTATTCCCTTATCTATCAATTCTTCTACCCCTTGTAATAGAGTGTAATCATTCCATCGACGTGAAACAAATTGAGCTCCAAAAGGTAATCCTTCAGGGCATAGGAAAACAGGTGCTGCTATTGATGGGACATGACCCAATGTCCATATTAGAGAAGGATCGGGAAGTTCTTCGCTACCGCGGGGAGGAGCAGAACTTGATGTTCCTATTGAAATTACAAAATCATAAGGCTCCAAAAAATCATCCAAATCATCAATTAACTGGTCTTGTTGAAGCAATGCTGTTTGATATTCTTCAATACTTATTCCAGCACCTTCTAGTATCATTTTCTGCATAACTTCTGAAATTTCTGTAGTAAACCTCGCTTCCTGTTTAAAATAATAAGCAAGTGATTTGGAATAAATCTTAGAATGAATTTTATGAGCATCCGACAGAGAAGAAGGCCAGTCCAATACTTTCAATTCAAATCCTTCAGTTTCAGCAATTTTATCAACAAGCCGGGAGATCGCATCCTTTGCATAGTTCTCTGCAGTATCCCAGGTATGGGTTTTAACAAAACCAACTTTCCATTTACGGTCTGATTTCTTGGGATAATTTCCGGCGGCATCAACATTGTTATAAACAAAAGGATAATCGGGGCCCTTTACTCTTACAACATCAAGAAGAACTCTCAGGCTTTTGCCGTGTGCTGTCAAAAATCCAATGCTATCCAGAGAATCGGTAGTCTTGAGAACCCCGGTACGCGGAATCATTCCAAAAGAGGGCTTCATTCCCCATACACCACAAAAGCTTGCGGGTCTAATTATAGATCCCGCGGTTTGGGTTCCCAAAGCAAAAGGTACCATTCCTCTGGCAACAGCAGCAGCAGATCCACTAGAAGATGTTCCTGGTGTTTTCGTTACATCATGTGGGTTAACCGTTTCATTTAAAGCATGAACAGCAAATTCAGCCGTAACTGTCTTCCCAACAACTAATCCTCCTGCTTCAAGCACAGAATCCACAACACGTGCATTATTCCCTGGATTAAAATCCTTCCAGATTGGAGAACCCATTTGGGTCTTAAACAATTTTGTATTAAAAATATCTTTAACCCCAAATGGAATACCAGTCAGTGTCTTAAAATCTGTGTCAGCAAGTTCTTTCCGATCTAATTCTAAAGCTGTTTCAATTAACTTGGATTTATTAAATATCGTCCAAGAATGAGTCTGTGACTCAAAGCGTTCGATGGCTAAAATTGTCTCTTTAGCAAGATCTGAAAAACTAAACTCTTTATTCTTCAGGCCTGAATTTAGCTCTAGCAGATCCTTATCCAGAAATATATTTGACATATAAAATTATTTTTTAGTAAGTGTGCGTGGATCAGGCTTCCATAAATGCTTCTCAATAATTTGTTGTACAAATGGTACTGTTTTTTCAGCATTAATATGGTCTCTCTGACGAACGGGAATTTCAAGATCACTTATCTCGTTAAGTTTCTTATCATTTATGTATTTATAAAATTCTTCTTCACTAAACCCAGTAATTGACATGTAATAATCTAAAGCACCAGGTCTTTCCTGATCATGCTTTTTGACAAGTGCAAATCCTTCTTTTCGCGAAATTAATCCATTACGAACATCAACTGAAGCTTGCCAGGTAGCCCTTCCAAAGCCCCTTTTTAAATAACAGGTGAAATCATGCATTCCAGCCATTATACACTCCGCACTTTTGTATCCTTTATATGCTCCTTCCATTTCAGTTTCCCTCCAGCCATAGGTATCGCGGATGAATTCTGTTTGCCTCTCTTCATCCCAAAAAATATAATCACCTAAATGTAATCCCCATACACCAGTTTCATCAATTTCCTTGTATGAGGGTAATTTAAACGGATGAATATCTTTTTCGGAAATATTTGAATCAACCATTTCTTCTGCAGTGAGCTTAGCCGAAACTTTATTAAAATAATCTCGGTCAAATTTCATTGCCTGACATTGATAGGATGATCTTCCATCATTTTCAGCAATTGATTCTCCCCAGATTAATAATGGAATTTTAAATTTGGTAGCAACCTGAAGAGGAAAAGCTCCAACTCCAGAATGACAATGCCAACAGGAATCACCAATTACACCTAAAGATTTTTTTGCAAGTTTATTTACTAGACCACGTGCAGGAGTGAATTGAAGATGGTCTAGATTAAATACTTCTAGGCACAATTGAAGGTTGTAAAAGCCAGTTTCTGAAAACCAATTGTGAGAAAAGGTTACTGCAAGAGGTTTCATTTTATACACATTTACAAGTACATGAGCCTGGAAAAAACTGTCCTTCCCGCCGGATATAGGCAGGATACAATCATAATTTGCTCCGGACTTCTCTTTTGCCTCATCCAAAATCCTACGTAAATCTTTTTCTCTTTCGGACCAGTCAATATGCATTTTCTCCTCTGATGACCGACATGCTGTACAGATACCCATATCATCAAATGTGACCCCTTCCTGGGTTTCAGGGGTACAGCATCGAATACAATATGTCAGACCTTTGATAGGCTGATTTGATTCTTTTGAATTCATATTATCATAATTAAATAGTAAGAAAAATTTTGTCTGTTTTTGTTATAGATGCCGCTATCAGCCCTACTGCTTCTCCCTCAAATATAAACCGACCAGGCAAAATACTGTCGATATTCATTCCACTTCGATTCATTAACTTGATCATCGATGCATTTACTTCCATAGTTCCAGCTGTAACCATTCTGAAGTTCAGATTAAAAAGAAGAACCTTCAAAGCTAAGCTCCAGGCACGACTTGCTACTCCGGTACCCCAAACAGTTTTATCTCCAACCAAAATTGATAGATCTGCGATATTGTTTTCAAAATTTACCGAAATACCTAAATTGCCAACATGTCTCACTTTTTTTCCTACAATTTCTATTGCGAGAAAATAGTTTCCATACTTTTTTTGCCTTTCCATATGTTCTCTGCATGATTCAAATGAATGTTTCTGATGGCGCTGCTCCGAATAGCGAACCACATCGATATCATTAAGCCATGAAATATAGTTCTCATTTAAATGCCTTTTGTTAAATGGTAAAATCCTTACAATTCCATCAGTAGTTTCGGGGAATTCCTGTAGCATTTGATTTTGCATTATTTAAGTGTATCCAAATTTGCCCATACTTTTTTGAAAGCTGCAATTATAAGATCAATATCATTATTTTCTAATTCGTTCAGGCACATTTCGTAACCCAAATAACTTCTTTCATGCAACTCCTCTGCGACTGGACAAATCCCTTTAGCATAATTTACCTCGCGTTTACAAATATCTGAGGACCATGGAAACCCTTTTGAACCATAAGCTATTTTTTTCTGATACAAGGGGAGCAAATGCACGTTTGCATATCCAACAGCTAACCCAGTAACACCTTCTGCTTCTAAAGCATTAAATATTTGATTTCGGGCAACTCCTAAGATATCGCAATCGAGTACCATTGGGAACATATAATAAGCATGTGTAACCCCATCTTTGATAACAGGTGTACGAAGACCTTTTAGTTCCTTTAAACCAGCCGCTAACCTTTCTGCTGCTGCTTGTCTACTTTCGACAAACCCTTTAAGTTTCTTCAACTGACTCAAACCAATTGCGCACTCAATTTCTCCCAAGCGAAAATTATGTCCAATCATATTGCTTAAATTTTGAACACCCTTATCTTTAACAACCGCCTCGGCATGATTACGAATCAGTTGAAGGCGTTCAAATATTACATCATCGTTAGTTACTAGAATTCCTCCCTCTCCTGTATGAATATGTTTGTGGTAATTTAGACTATAACCACCAACATGAGATAATGTACCTGTTACCCTTCCTTTATTAAAAGTTCCAGGGGCCTGAGCAGTATCAGTGATTACCTTCAGGTCATGTCGCTTTGCTATCTCCATTAATGCATCAATATCACATGAATGACCAAAAATATCTATTGCCATAATAGCTTTTGTGTAAGGTGTAATATTCGCCTCAACAGATTTCGGATCAAGATTAAAAGTATCACGCTCTATGTCAGCAAATACAGGAATTGCATTCCAATGAAGAATTGCGGTTGCACTAGCACACATTGTCCAAGGTGATACAATTATTTCGTCACCGGGTTCGATCCCTATAGCACCAACAGCAGCTACTAGGCCTGATGTCCATGAATTTACAGTTACTGCGTGTTTTACACCAAAATATTTTTCACATTCACGCTCAAACTCCTGAACTTTGGGCCCACCATAAAAATCTTCATCCCAGCAGCCAAGAAACTTTGACAAAACACCTGATTCAACAACAGCTTTAGCTGCTTCGACTTCATCCTTTCCTATCGGATTGTACCGTTTAAAAGGTTTGTCAATTGTTTTTGCCCCTCCATGAAGGGCGAGTTTTTCTGATGTCATACTTGCATATTTTTAATAATTTGATTCATGCATTCAAGTGTCTTCAGTCCCTCATGCCCCGTACAAATTGAGGATGTTTTTCCATTGAGTGCCCTTGACAACTGTTCTGTTACTTGTAATTGATAACGGTCCATTGAATTTTGTATTATTTCTGGCGGATCCTTCAAGCTTCTATATCCTTGAAAACTCGGATCAGGATGAGTTGCCTGCCAGGTTATTAGTTCACCCCCTTTTTCATAACGTAGGCGCCCTGAGTGACTTAAAAGTTCTATCGTATAATGTGAAAATGATTCTTCCCAGGCAGCAAGAAAGGTAATGCTACCCAATTCGAACTCTACAAAAATATCAGGTTCTGTATCCTGTCTATTCCAAAGTCGCCCCTTAGAAATTAATTTAGCGCTTTGATATTCGCCCAACCAAAACTCTAATAAATTAAAAAAATGTGAGCCGTTATGCAAAAATCCCTTGGAATACCATGCTACTCCTTTAAATGGTCCGGCTATTAAACCTTTACTGATACGATCCTTGACTTCAATAACCCCTAGATCTGATCGACGCATGTAATTCACAAAAAGTTTAACTCCTTCCTTCTCACAAAGGTCGATCATTGACCTCGCATGTTCGATATCATAAGATAAAGGCTTTTCACAAATTATAGCTATTGGTTTACAGAGATTAAGGACCTCCTCCAGAATAGTCTTATGATTATTCGTGGGTGAAGCAATTACAATTATTTGGGGATCTGTATGTTGCAAGGCTTCTGTAAGGTCTGAGAAGGCTGGCTTATTATATTTTTGGTTAAAACGGGATCGTTTTGCACTTGAAGGGTCAACTGCACCTAAAAGTTCGAACTCCTGATGGCTTGAAAATGCCCGAGCATGTGTAAAGACAGATTTATCAACAGGAATATCAATGTCATATTCCATCCCAATTTGTCCGAGTCCGATAATCAAACTACCTCTAACCATTCAAATATTATTCGATATTCTTAACTAAATTTTGCAAATGCTCAATTGCTTTCTGTGGTAGCCCACACGCTTTGCCTCCTGGAGGTATAGAACTTATAACTCGTTTATGATCAAGTAAAGCAACTACCATAGCCATTGATTCACATCCGACAACGATGTCTGCAGCTACGATTTCCTCAAGTAAAGATCTTTTGCCTCCAATCACTACATTAAAATTCTGATTTGCCGAACTCCAAAAGTATTTTGAAGGTTCTTCTGAAGGGTGTGGTCTAACTTTTATCTCCTTTACTTTAACCCCTAAAACAGGAACATTTTCAAGAAAAAAATTTAAAGCCTCTACTTCAGTATAACCCCAATAATATTCATCACCATGCTGAAGTAAGGCATGGTCCCTGATGGGTTCACAAACATAAAGAATGGTTTTTAAATCCTTTTCAGTTTGAGCTCTGCTAATATTTTCAAGTTGAGCCTTCAGTTCCGAAAAGTAGGGGTTGTTTTGAAGGACAATAGGTGTAACTGGAAATAAATTTGCAGCTATTATCTCCGCATCAATATCACCAACCCAAATTTCGTCGGGTAAAATTAATCTGCCATCAATTATAAATCGTTCAGGATAATTAACCCAATGATCAATGAATGAAATAACCTTTTTCCCGCTTCGTCTGCCAAGAGTTACTGCTCTCTTCTCCAAATCAGACTGCCAGCTTGTTCCACATAACAACCAATCAGATTTCTGAATTGCCTGTTCAAGATCTAAAGATTCACAAATACCTAGTTTTCGATCAAATATTTTAATGGCAGGCCCTTCCGTTACCCTACAATATTCTTCTGATTGAAGTTTGGCCCAACTACTTATTATTTCGGCTCCCCCGGCATCATGACATACTAAAGCTACCATCTTTGTTAATTATCACCCTTACGCAGAACTTCTTGGTTGATTGCAACCCATTCCGGCTTTTCTCTTAATAATCTAATCACATCAAGACAACTAAATAGGGGGTTTGTATTTTCAAAATGTTCTATAATACGCTTGAGTAATTCATAGTCTGCAGGTTCATCAAGAGTCAGTCCTAAATTTGGCCAATGCAGCTCAGGTGGTGCAACTAGATGAATATGTCTAAAAATCTCTGGATGATTTCTGATGTGAAGAGTCACATGTTCATGATCAAGCTGGTCTTCGGTCATGCTGGCAGAATGCTTAAGTGTTTCGAGTAAGAATACCTGAGTATCCATTCCGTCAGGATAACTTCTGATGTGTGCGTTACTGACATAATCCGCAGGGTTTGCATGATACATCCTTATTGTTTGTTCAATTATCTTTGGATCAATAATAGGGCAATCGCCTGTAATTTCAACCACTAAATCTGCATTTACTGATGCTGCAGCACCTATTACCCTGCTCATTACATCTTCTTCACTACCCCTGAAACAATTTATACCCATTTTTAATGCAAAGGATTCAAGTGCATCATCTGTTTCATTGGTAGTTGTTGCAAGAACGATTCCATCTAAAGACGGTACAGCGCGAAGACGATTTACCAAATGCTGAAGCATTGGAATACCAGAAGCTGTAAGCAATACTTTTCCGGGTAAGCGGCTCGATGTCATTCGAGCCTCAATTGTTGCAACGATTTTCATTCTGCAATTTTATATTGTGTCAATAAACCCATACCACTGCCTCAAAGCAAGGTGCCTGTGTATACTAAATCCATTATTGTTTATTCCTGTAATATCATGATACTTGCCAACATAGATTCTGTCACCATTGTGATCTTTATCATTACACCAAACAAAATCATGTCTCCACAAATACTCTCCAGTATTAAAGAAATTCATAAAAAAGGCAAAAGCACATTGAACAGCTGAAGGTAAATTAAAGTCATCACTCATTTGTTCCGGATTTTGTGCTCTGGAATCTTGAAATACAGACTTTCTTATAATGTACCAATCATTGGAAAGCTGATCAGTCATAAATTTTTCGTTCAAATACCAGTCCTGATTATAAAAACATGGTTCAGACACATTTGGATCAACTCCAAAATGAGTCCTCAGGGAAAGTAGTGAAAGTGGATCACCGGATGAGATTGTGGAAGTACCCAGAATCAGCAAATAGTCTTCAGAACGTTCTCTTAATTCTGATAGATTATAAGGGATATTCGGAATCTTTGCAGGCATATTAACACCCATTTGTTTCGAATATTTAAGCAATTCATCGGGGCCAATCAAACCTTTTCCGAAAATCTCTTTTGCCTCCTCTATGCTTGTTCCTCTTTCCATTTTTGATAATAAATAGCTTCTTCAAATGTTGCTAGATGACCTAAACCTGTGTAAGTATCAATCTTTTCAAATTCAGATTCAAGACGAATAAATCTTAAGCCCCAACCTGTTTCTTCGAACCATTTCAAGGTCTTAACAGGTGAATTATACAGAATGAGAGGCACATCCGATGCAAGCACCTCCTTCAAAAATGTCAAGTAGGCTCTGTATTGGTGCTCGTTTGATGCAACAAGAATAAGTCGTTTCCAGTTATTAGTTTTTGCCAGTTTCACAATTTCAACTGCTTGTTCCCTGGTATTAAGCGAGCGGTCTTCATGTATTAATTTATCCGCTGGAAATCCGGTTTTCAAAATATGCGGAACAACATCTTTAAATGGGAAACTCCCATATTCATAATTGGTAATTCCACCACTAAATACTATAAAGTCAGCAAAACCCTGGTTGTAAAGATCAATAGCGTGCTGATAACGGTTTAAGCCGTCGCCCTCTAGAAGAATAATTGCATCTGAAACTTTGGTACAATCATTATCAACCAATACTATAAATTTTTCTTTATTCGTCATTCTACAAATCTGACCACTGAATTGGCGAATCTGCTTCAATATCCCTTGAAGTTGTACGACCGATAACAAACTCCTTATATTTTGGAGCAATACCCAATGCCGGTCTGAGTTCAACCACATCTCCTTTTCCAATAATCGTTCCCTTAGGAAGAGATTTTGTTGTATATAGACCACGTCTTTGAACTATTACTGTCTCAGCTTCTTCTTCTACAACAACTTTTCTAGTAGAGCCCATTGCAGCTTCAAGTTCACGTACATAGTTCACCATGCGTTTGAATTCATTGACATCCATGGAATGTGGATGATCAGGACCAGCGTCCTGGTTATTTAAAGTAAAGTGTTTTTCAATTACTATACCGCCCAAAGCAATAGACCCTAAGGTTACAACTGGACCTGGAGAGTGATCAGAATATCCTGTTAATATATTAAATGCTGTTTGATAGGTCTTCAATACATTGATATTGGCGCTTTCAATTTTTGATGGATAGTTTGTAATACATTGCAATAAAATCAGTTGGTTATTATCTGTTGCTTCAATAGTACTTATTGCTTCATCTATCTCAGACATGGTCGCATCGCCTGTTGCAAGAATCATAGGTTTATTTTTACGGGCAATATATTCCAGCATTTCGAGCCAGGTAATATCTCCCGAACCAATTTTAATGAATGGAACATCAAGCTCCATACATAAATCCACAGCTTCGAAATCATATGGGGAGGTTGAAAAATCAATTCCTATTTTATTGCAGTAATCAGAAATTTCTTTATGCCATTCTCTTGGAAATTCAGCTTCTCTAAATATTTCGTGAACAGGCCGGCCCCATGAACCATGAACCCCTTTTAATTGCATACTGGCAAACCCTTTTTCTGATACAATCTTCTCTGCTAAAAAGCTTTGAAACTTCGCACAATCGGCACCGCAATCTTTGGCAGCATCAATTAATCGTTTAGCCTTATCAATATCATTATCAAAATTTGCTCCGATCTCGGCAATTATATAGGCAGGATGACCTTCTCCAACCATTCTGCTACCTATTTTTATTTCTTTGGGAAATCTACTTTTCATGAGATTAATCTTAGTTTTATAAATTTAAATATTAGTTTAATCGTTTGAACCCGGCATGACAAATTGGTCCATCCAATAAAGCCATCACATCACGTCCCATTTCACACTCTTTAATAATTATAAATATTTTTGAAAGTTCTTCAAAATAATTATCCAGAATCTCGTCAGTGTGTTCAGTACAGGAGTAAATGCTATTAGAAGCTAGGTATCCTTTTTTCAACATTTCCTGTGTTATGAGAGTCTTATAAGCCAAAGCATTGGGGCTATTAAAGTTGAAAGAGATTAGTGCAGATATTCCAGAAATTGTTATGGAAAGTTCATTTTTTTCTGCCAGTTTGCTCCAATTTTCTGCCACTTTATTCCCTTTGGCTGTAATCACTTCCCAAGATTTAAGTTGTTCCATTACTTCAAGAGTCTTTAGTGCGGCTGTGGGTCCAATTCGCTCTGTCCAGAATGTGCTGCTGATAAAGGTTTTTTGTGCCGCCTGCATAATCTCTCTTTTTCCAATAACAGCTGTAATCGCATATCCATTCCCCAGAGCTTTCCCGAACATAGCCATATCCGGTTCAACACCATACATCTTATGAAGACCACCAAAAGTCTGACGGAAACCTGAAGTACATTCGTCGAAAATCAGAATAATATTTTTTTCAGTTGCTAATTTTCGGACTTTCATCAAGAAGTCATCTTCAGGTCCAAAATTACGTGAAACTTCCATTTTAATTACCCCAATATCATGGGTATTAGTTAGAGTAACCAGTTCCTCGAATTTATTGTATGAAAAAGGGAATACTAAATTTTTTAAATCCTGAGGTACACCCAGAGGATCAAGGCCTGGTAATAAATGAGTAGCCAAGTTACCTTTATCGTTGAGATTTGAGGACAGATACCAGTCGTGCCATCCATGATAACCGCATATAGCAACCTTATCTTTGCCTGATGCAGCTCTTGCAATTCTTATCGCAATTGCGTTGGCCTCCCCGCCACTTCGGGCAAACCGAACCATATCTGCCCATGGGTGGAGCTCAGTAAGCCGCTCTGCGAGGTAAACTTCCTCAGGACAATTCAAAGTCGACATGTTACCATCTGTGACAGTCTTCATCACTGCTTCATCAACCTCTTCGTTACCATATCCTAAAATATTCGTCCCTATACCCATAATGGAAAGATCTAAATATTCCTTACCGTCTAGATCCCAAACTTTACAGCCTTTTGCCTTGGAAAAATAAGATGGCCAAAGATCAGGTAAAAACATTTCCGGTCTCTTTGAAAGGAGCATAGTTCCCCCAGGTATAAGATTTTTTGCCTTATTGTATAATTCTTGACCCTTTCCCATGTTTAGTCTTTCATTATTGATTTTAACAATCCTTCATTTCTGATAATACCTTTGTTGATATCAAATAATTTATGTTCAATAATATAATTAGTGTATTCAATCCAACTCTTTTCAAAACCCAATTTGCTGATCAAATGCTCCACTAGTTTTATATCCTTATCCTCATCAACCGTCATCCTGATATCTGAATAATCAGCCGGTGCCGGATAATTAATAGCATTGAAAGAGTACTGCCCTAAAAAACTAGAATTATTTTTAATGTATGGAGTGACGTGTTCTCTTTCAGATAGTTTTTTGGATTCTTTCCAAGCCCTCTCTAATGCATTAAAAGTAAAAACCTCCACATCCTGCCCATCAGGAAATTGTTCAATCAATGTATTCGAACAATAATCTACTCCGTTGTTTTGAGCAAATTCAATTACCTTATCAACAAGAATTGGATCCAATAACGGACAGTCAGATGTTACTCTTACTACCCATTCGGATTTTTGATCTTTAACTGCCTGGTAATAACGGTCCAAAACATCATTTTCTGAACCCCTGAAAACCTTGTATTGCCAATTTTTAGCATGTTCGAAGATAATATTATCCCCAGCATTTGAAGTCGTAGCTACTATGATCTCTGAGATATTTTTACAACCTCTTAGTCTATCCAAATGTATCCGTAAAAGTTCTTTCCCACAAACATTATACAAAACCTTACCGGGTAACCTTGTACTTCCCATTCGGGCCTGAGTAACTAAAATGGTGTTTTGCTTCATTTAGATGAAGATAATACAAATTGGTAGTTTAATTAAACTATCCTGAGTATTATGTCTATTTTAAAATAACAATTATACATGAAAATTGGGGTCTACATGTTCCTTAATTAGCTTTCTCAAACTTTCAATTGTTTCCCATTCAGTATTATCACCTGATGAATAATAAAAACCCTTTGGAACTAGTTTGGCATTGAAGGCTATAATAAATTCACCCAAATCCCAACTGGGAATCTGTGGCAGGATAATGTAATATTTGTCTAAGTCGTATGTTGTAAAAGAATCTGAAGTAGTAATCATTTCTTCATGAATTTTTTCGCCCGGTCTTATGCCATCAATTCTTAATTCACAATTTGGAGCAATAGCTTTAGCAACATCCATAATTCTATATGATGGAATTTTAGGGACAAATAATTCTCCACCCCAGGCTTTTTCCAAAGCATGGATTACCATATCCACTCCACCTTGAAGGGTGATGTTAAACCTGGTCATTTCTGGATCAGTAATGGGTAATACTTTTTCAGCTTTCTTTTTCAAGAAAAATGGGATGACTGAGCCATTAGATCCCATAACATTTCCATACCTGACAACCGAGAACCTTATGTTTTTATTTCCTCTTATATTATTTGCTGCAATAAATAATTTGTCTGAAGTTAATTTAGTCGCCCCATACAAATTGACTGGAGCACAGGCTTTATCAGTAGAAAGGGCAACAACTTTTGATACACTGGTTTCAAGTGCCGCCTTGATCACATTTTCAGCTCCCCCTATATTTGTTTTGACACATTCATCAGGATTATATTCTGCAATATGAACATGCTTCATTGCTGCAGCATGGATGACATAATCTATATCAAAAAATGCTCTCTTCATCCTTTCCAAATCCCTCACGTCTCCAATAAAGTAACGGATAGCAGGATAAAGAGATTCAGGAAAATCCTGCGACATTTGAAATTGCTTTTGCTCGTCTCGAGAATAGATGACCAAACGCTTTACATCAGGCCAGTTTTTTAGAATTGTTTCAGTCAGTGCCCTTCCAAGAGAACCTGTACCACCAGTTATTAAGATTGATTTACCACTCAGCATATAAAAAATTTAATATAATTAAAAGTATGAAATTAATGATTAAGCTAAAATCGAATAATAGTAATCTCTTAAATAATCATATGTAAGTTTGAAAATAACTTACCATTTCAATTAAAGATTACTTTGAAATATTTCCCCTTTTTCCATTTTAATGATTCGATTACAATGATCCAAAGTCGATATCCTATGCGCAACAATTAGAATCGTTCTTTTCCCGCCTAAAGAATTTATAGTTTCCATAACAGCTTTTTCTGTTACAGAATCAAGTGCGCTGGTAGCTTCATCAAATATCAAAACAGCAGGTCCATGATATAGAGCTCTAGCAATACCAATTCGCTGTCGCTGGCCACCAGAAATTCTTACACCCCGTTCACCAACAAAAATATTCATTCCTTCCTGCCTGTTCTCTATGAATTCGTTCAAATTTGCAGCTTCAATTGCCTGAATGACTCGTTTGTCATCTATTTTATGATCAGCAATTCCAAAGGCAACATTTTTTCTTAGGGTATCATCAATCAGAAAAATGCTTTGAGGAACATATCCAATATTATACTGCCAACTCCTTGTGTCTTCATTAATATCTACCCCATCCACTAATACTGCACCCTTTTGAGGCTCAAGCAGTCCCAAAATAATGTCGACCAATGTACTTTTCCCTGATCCACTGGTGCCAATAATTCCTATAATCTCACCCCTTTTAATTGTAAGAGAAACATCTTTCACAGAGTGAGTTTCCGAACCAGGATATTTAAAGCTTACATTATTCAGAACTATATCCCTTTTGAAGGGAAGTTTATTCTCAATTGTATCAGTAAGCTCGGTAAGCGAATGTGTCCGATCTTTAAATTCATTATATAAAACCTGCACGGAAGTCTGCGAAAAACGTATGGTTTGAAATGAGCTTAAACACCTATTGAATGAAGGAAGGATTCTGAATGCTGCAGAGGCAAACAGGCCAAGCAGAGGAACAAAGGTATCCATTGAATTATTCAACCATGACATCAAAAAAAATAGTCCCCCCAGTTCGAATACTGCAAATGATTCCAGCCATGTTCTTGGCAATGGTTCTACGGTGTTTAACTTTTTCAGAACAGAAGCGCTTCGATGATTATGGAATTTATATAAATCAATGAAGTCCTGCTCTCTTCCATATAATTTAATCTCTTTGACCCCACCGTATCCTTCCTGAATTTTCTGAATACGCAATCCATCATGATATTGTCTTTGCTCGCCCCACATTTTGATACGATTTCTTGTAATTCTATTTAATGTCCAACCGGCAATTCCAAAAGATAAAATCACAAACGTGGTACCAACCGGCTGAACATAAAATAGAAGAAAGGCTATACCAGCAATTACAAACAATTCCGTTAAAATTCTTATGTAAGAAAGAATTACGTTGACAAATAATGAAACTTCGCTGACAACATTTTGAACCAGGATAGCTGAATTTTGAAGCAGATGGAATTTATAGGGTTTTGTAAGATAACTTAAGTAAAGCTCAGCTGACATTCTTTCCTGTATTTCATAAACAAAACTCGACTGATACCATGTTGCGTACATAAAGACTAATCCCTTCAGGACATACAGAAAGATCAATAGACCAAAACCAAAGCCAAGAATTCTCTGAATATCACCATCAAAATACTCTCCAAAAAAGTCATTTAGCCATATTGGGGTGCTTTCTGGTAGC
The DNA here is from genome assembly GCA_945872815.1 of Chitinophaga pinensis. Taxonomy (GTDB): domain Bacteria; phylum Bacteroidota; class Bacteroidia; order Chitinophagales; family Chitinophagaceae; genus Ferruginibacter; species Ferruginibacter pinensis_C. Next base: position 14,515 of record CAMCAY010000019.1, on the reverse strand, counting down.
CTTTGTGTTACCAATGTGTTCAATAAGGGTATGACGAATCCAACACTTATCGTTTCTAGAATCATACTAAATAGTATGAGAAATAATATCTTTACTGATCTTTTCTTCTCAAATAGATTTAAAAGACTAAATATTTTTTTTATATTCATTTAAAATTATTCAACAAACGCTATTGATAAAAACGCTCAGATTTAAACTAAAAATTAGGCAAAATAAAGCTTAATTTTTTATTTTGAAAATTCTCAATCAATTTGGTTCCATTAGGAAAAACAGTATGCTCGTTTATAATACCTAAAAAATCAACACCCATTTCTAGGGCCGCATCATAATCTGTCATTGAATCTCCGAAAAAAATCATTTCTTCCGAGCTCAGATTAAATTCGGAAGCGATTCTTTTTATAATACCCGCCTTTTTTTCAGGAGATCCATAAATCCCATTAAAAAATGATGACAAATTCCGTTGTCGAAGGATTTCCAATATTTCTGATTCCGGTGTACCGGTACAAATAAACTGTAAATAATTTTCACTCCGACTCTTAATGAATTCAAAAGATCCTGGTATAAATTCTGAGATAATAACTTTATGCATAACGAGGGAAGCAAATTGCTCTGCCATCTGATGAACCTTTGCCTGATCAATTTCAATTCCCAGAAATTTATCGTGAAAATATTTGAATTTCTCTAATCGGGATACCCCGCCATTTAAAAGATGATAATTCACTACCTGTCTAACAATGTGATCGCCATATGGTTTGTACATTTCTGCAAATGCTTCAGTTTTTACATTAACTGAATCGCAAACAACACCATCAAAATCATATATTATTGCTCTCTTTAATTTCATAATATTGCAATAACCGTCACAGGAGCTCCATCTGCACCATTCAACATTAATGGAAAACACATCAAACTTCGGGGTGATTCTTCCAATTTAGAGAGATCCATATCTTCAACAAGCAAGATTGGTGAACTTCCTAAAAATTCCTTGTGGGCAGTCCTTCCTATCTCGCGGTTCTGAAATGAAGTAACAGAGATAAAATCCATACCAATAACCCTTAAATCAGGGCACCTATGTCTTAAGGCAGAAGCTAGTGAAGGATGAAGGCCGGGATTATAATTCCAATATGCTTGGGTACTTCTAACATTCCCAAAGCCAGTTTTAAGTATTAAAAAATCAGTTTCTACAGGAACACTTTCGAGTAAGTTATTGTTGAAACTAATCAGTTCATTTTCACCTGCATTGACATTAACCAGAAAAGGAGCATTAAAAATCCAGAAGGATGCTTCATAATCATGGGAAAGTTTTCCATTCTCAAAGAAATGATTTGGAAAATCAATATGTGTTCCCGAATGATTCCCTAAGGCAAGCTTTTTTGTATTTGCTGTATCCCCATTTTTTATAGAACGATCAGGTTTTATCTCAATTCCCTTTGAGCCTCCATATAACGGAGTTTCAGAATCTAAAAAATAAGAAAGGTAAATAATATTATTAGTCATGAATATCTACCTCATTCTCTGGTAAGTTCCCTTTGTAACCTTCCTTAACCAACTCTGAATAAATATCATAAATGCAATCAAGGATTCCCTGTCCGAGGTCATGATAATTTCTTGGCACCAATTTAACAGCGATTTTAGGTTTAAAGGAATATGGAGTAATCTCGTAATGACCCATAAGTTCACCATCCTGATAATCAATAGAAATTTTATGATCAAGCATTTCTTTAATCATCTCCAAAATCTCACGGACCTTTATTGTTTGGGGTCCGGTTATCATCACATATTTGTTTTTATAAAGATTATCTAAAACATCTGCACTTGCAGTGGCAGCATCAAGTGCATTAATATAATCTCTGACTTCATTACCATCCCCTTTTCTTTCAATTTTCTTTTCAATAAGTGCCTGACGAATGCTATTCCTTATAAAATTAAAGTTGTTTGCTCTGGGACCATAAAGTGATCCATATCTCAGAATGGTGAAGTCTAAGTGATATTCTTTATTGTAGTTTTCAATAAATAATTCACATGACTGTTTGGAGCTTCGGTAGAAAGATCCATGATCACTATAAACATAAATAGTACTGGAGTAAATAAATCTTTTAACCTTGAATTCCCTGCATGCATCCAGAATATACATGGTACCCATTACGTTAAAACTGGCTGTTTCAACAGGATTTTCTTTAGCTTCCTGTATATCTGCAATTGCTGCAAAATGATAAACAAAATCAACTCCGTTAATTGCATTCTTTACTTGCTCCCGGTCCAGAATATTCCCAACTATCATCTTTTGACCTTTCTGCAAGTAACTGGACTCAACCATGTCAAAAATAATAACCTCGTAGCCTCTTCCGGTTAGTTCGTCAGCAACATGGCTCCCCAAAAAACCCGATCCGCCAAATACAACTACTTTACTCATTTAGACAATTGATTTTTTGTTAATTAAACTGAGAAGATTTTCTACTGCCATTGTTCCTTGTCTTACAACACTTTCATATGTCCTGGAACCAATATGGGGGGTTATAATAATATTGTCATATTTCAGAAATGGATGATCTTTAACCATCGGTTCTTCATCAAGGACATCAGTTAAATATGCTTTAATAACACCGGATTCTATCCCTTTAATAATAGCGGATTCCTCAATTAATCCTGCCCTGGCGGTATTAATAATGATTACTTCCCGTTTTAGCTGTGCTAAATTTGAGGCATTGATTATATGTTTAGTTTCAGAGTTTAAAGAGAGATTCAAACTAATAATATCACTTTTTGAGAATAGCTCTTCGATTGTTTTACAATAAATAATGCCAAATTTATCTGCAAAAATCTGGTCCGCAAATTTGTCGAAGGCATAAATTTTAAGGCCAAAGGCTGAAGCCCTTAAGGCTATTTCCTTGCCTATACTACCCAGGCCTGCTATCCCAATTGCTTTCCCGTGTATTTCATTCCCTATCAGCCTAACCCATTTTTGCTGTTTCAGATAATTATTTTCAGGGATAATGTTTTTGACATAAGTAAGTAATAGCGAAAATACATGCTCTGCAACAGCATTTTGATTAACACCAACACAATTACTAACCGGTATATTAAGTTCTTCGGCCGCTTTCAAATCAATCTTATCCAGGCCAATTCCATATTTAGAGATGGCCCTAAGTCGTCCTGAAACACCTTTTTGTATGACCTTTCTTGTAAAATCATCATCTCCACAAATAACCGCATCATAATCTCCAATAACATCCAATAAAACATCTTCAGTTAAGGGACCTCTGAGATTAGTTACCTCAAATCCCTGGTTTGCTAAGAGTCTGTGATGTCCACCTGGAGTATCCTGAAAAGAAGTTGATGTTAATAAAATCTTCATTTCTGCCTATTCATGTATTTGGTAAGTAAGTGATCATTCTTCATCCTAGCAGTAACATTCTCTAGATCAGCAATTGTGTCTATCGAATAAGTATCTTCAGAACTCATAACCATTTTAATTTTTATTCCATTCTCCAATAATCTATTCATGTCAACAGATTCGATTATTTCTAATGGTGTTTGCTCCATAGAGTTATACTCCAACAAAAAGTCTCTTCTAAATGGAATAATACAAACCTGTTTAAGCATAGGGACATTCTCAACACCCTTTTTTCTTGAAGGAATTGGCTCCCTTGAAAAATAGAGTGCGAAATTATTTTTATCCACCACAACCTTAACTTCGGCAGGATCCTCATGTTCCTCCTGTGTTTTCATGCTTGCCATCAGGTTTACAATATTGATATTCTTATCCACAAGTAGTGGTTCAATAGCAGAATTGATCATTTCGGGCGTAACCATTGGCTCATCCCCCTGAATCATAACGACTATTTCAGCCAATTGCCCTGTTGTTTTTTCTATTTCCAGTAATGCTTCTGCAGTTCGATCTGAGGCCCTTTCATGGCTTATAGAGGTCATAACTGCTTTACCTCCAAGGTCAGTAATGTAATTATAGATCTCTTCATCACATGTTGCTACATATACATCATTAAGTATAGAGCTCAATTTACTTCTCAAATAAACATGCCCAAGCATTGGCATGCCCAATATATCAGCCATGGGTTTCCTTGGTAATCTGCTTGAAGCCAGCCTTGCTGGTATAATTCCAATTATATTCATTTCATTTTAGCTTTTAATTGACTCATTTGTTCCCTTGCTATAGTTCCAAGAAATAGAATATCCAGACTAAATGCAATAAAATTATACCCCTTATTCATTTTTTCGACAACCAGGTCATAATTTGGTTGAATCACATGGAATCCGATTAATTTATTATACCTTTTAGCAACTGTCTCATACCTTAGCAGAGCCTCTTTAACATCATCATCATCATAGCGACCTGGCTTTCCCATTGAACCTGACAAATCATAAGGTCCAATAAATGTACCATCCACCCCATCAACTTCTATAATACTCTCTAAATTTCTGACTGCATCTATGTGTTCAATCTGAACGATCAATTTTATTTTTTTTGCTTTTTCATCTTTATAGAATTCAAAGCCAAAACCATAGGATTGTGCACGTGACAGACCTACTCCTCTCTTACCAAAAGGCGGATACTTTACAGACTGTACAGCTTTTATAGCTTCCTCACGGGAGCTAACCGAGGGGACAATGATTCCATCAGCGCCTGCATCCAGAATACGTTTAATAATCCTGGAATTATTTTCACCAACGCGAACAAAAGCCTTAAGTCCCTTGCTTTGAATAGCCATAATAAGCTGCTGAGCTTCAAAATAATCTGTTACAGAATGCTCCATATCAATACATAGCCAATCAAAGCCTGCATCAGACATAATTTCGGCGATTGAAGGGTGATTAAGGGTTATCCATGAACCTAATGTTGTTGCCATAGTAAAGATTTAATCTATGCAGAATGATTCCGTTGCCAGATTTGATTAAAAGTTTTATTAAATATTGAATTATTAAAATATTCAGCGTGTCTTTTCTCCTTTAAAACCAGACCCGATTTCTCTAAATATTGCATTGCATCTCCAGCCTGCTTTTCAAAATCATCGTTTATTTCAATCAAAATGCCTTTTACATTTTCTAAAACAAATCCCCCACCTTTAAGAATTAAATGTTCGATTCCATCAACATCCAGTTTGATATAATCCGGTTGTGGGATATTTAATAGTTTAACAGCATCAACCATCGATATTCCAATGATACTAAATTCAAATACCTTGTTCATTTTCTCACCATCATGACCAAAATCATATCCGAATGTTGAAAGGGCTCCTCCCCATTCAGTACTTGACAAATTTAGTTTATTGACGGATAATGATTCAGAAAGTGGTAAGGGAACAATTGTAATCAAATCCTGCAATTGATTATTAAATATATTTCTGGCAAGCAGTTCCAGATTAAAAATAGAAGGCTCAAATGAAAAAACCCTGCATCCCCGCTTCTTGGCTGCATAACAAGAATAAAGTCCAACATTAGCACCAATATCCCAAACAACTGAACCGTTTGGTATCTTGTCAATCCATTCAAGGGTTTCAGGTTCTTTTACAGAAAAACTTGATGCTCTAAATTCATTTAATGAATTGGGAGTTGAAAGAATAATTTCAACTCCTTCGTGTTTGATGGCCTGTTTGCGAACCATCGCTCTAGCTATAATTTGAGAATTTAAATATTTAGCTGCACGCCCTTCTGTAATAAAGTTCAGAAGAGTTTTAATTAGGCCTTTTAGAACTCCTTTAACTACGTTTCCCATTTAATTTTTTTGAATTTATGTTGAAATTAGTATGTTGATATAACTTTAAAGTATTTTATGTACTTTAATAAAATAACAAAAAAAATCACTCTTTACCCGCGCTATATATACGCGAAATTATTTCAACAACTTTTAATCCTTCCAGAGCATTAGTAGTAATTTCAGTCCTTCCTTTTAAAACATCTACTACATTTTCAATTACATAATTATGGTTTTGGGCAGATCCTTTGTATGCTCCATAATCATTTCCAGGATTTGTGGGAGCCAATTTAGGAAGTATATAATCTTTAATATGACAATATTCAACCTCATTCATATATTGTCCTCCAATCTTCAGAGAACCATTTTCACCGATTACTGTCATACTACTTTCCATATTTTTATTCCATACTGAAGTGGAAAAATTTATGCAGCCCATTCCACCATTCAAAAAGTCAAAATTAACGAAACCAGAATCCTCAAAATCAGTCAGATCATTGTGGTTAAAATCTTTGAATTTTGCGTGAATATTATCAATATCACCGAATAACCAATATAATATATCTATAAAATGAGAAAACTGGGTGAATAAAGTCCCTCCATCAAGATCTATTTTACCATGCCAGTTATCTTTTTTATAATACCGGTCATCCCGGTTCCAATAGCAATTAAGTTGAACAAGAAATATTTGACCTAATTTTTCTGATCTAATCAATTCCTTTAACCATAATGATGGTGGAGAATATCTGTTTTGCATTACCGCAAATACATGCTTATGAACGTTAAGAGCCTTGTATATTACCTTTTCAGCATCCTGCTTATTTAAAGTCATTGGTTTTTCAATTACTACGTGTTTTCTTGCATCCAAACATTCAAGAGCCTGTGAGGCATGGAAACCATTTGGAGTGGCAATATTTATCACATCAACATCAATTTCAGATTGAATTAGGTCAGTCAATGATTTAAAATAGCTGATTTTAGAAGTATCGAAGCCTAATTCTAAAGGTGACTTTATATCAACTATGGCAACCAATTCAGACTCATCATTTCTCATAATCATTTCAATATGACGTCTTCCAATATGGCCACAACCAATTACTGCAAATTTTATTTTACATTTCTTATTTTCCATTCTATTTTATTCTTGTTACAATATTACTTTCCAATTTATATACTTGCAAGCTTTCTTTGCAAACTGCTAGACCTTGATTATCAAATGAAAGTCGATTCCCATATTCGCCTACCCAACCAATTTGTTTAGCAGGATTACCTATGACTAATGCATAGTCTGGGACTTCTTTAGTAACAACCGCACCCGCACCTACGAAAGAGAATTTACCAATCCGATTGCCGCATACGATTGTTGAATTTGCGCCAATAGAACTACCACGACATATTAAAGTAACCTTATATTCATGCTTGCGTTCAATATGAGCACGTGGATTAACCACGTTTGTGAATACCATGCTTGGACCCAAAAAGCAATCATCTTCTATAATTACAGAATTATAGACGCTAACATTATTCTGTATTTTTACTCGGTTACCAATTAATACATTATTATCTATAAAGACATTTTGACCAATATTACAATTTTGACCAATAACGCAATTAGGCATAATGTGACAAAAATGCCAAATTTTTGTTCCAGAACCAACAACACACCCGTAATCTACTATTGCGGAATCGTGTACAAAAAAATCTTTCATAAAAAAAATTATCTTTTATAAAATTTCGAAATCTTGTCGCAAATAAATTCTAAAGTATTTAAATTCAACTCAGTATGCATAGGTAGGGATATTACGGAATTTGATAATCCTTCTGAAATAGGGAATGATCCAGCTTTATAATTATCACTTAAATAAGCTTTCTGAAGATGTATGGGAATCGGATAATAAATCATTGTCGAGATATTATTATCCGCTAAATAAGATTTTAAGTCATCTCTAGAACCGTCTTTTACTTTAATTGTATATTGATGAAATACATGAGTAGATTTTTGAAACCTTACAGGTATTTGAATTTGCTCTATTTCACTTAACCTTAAGTCATAAACAGATGCAGCAGATAGTCGAGCTTGATTATACAGGTCGAGATACTTAAGTTTTACATCAAGAATTGCACTCTGCAAAGTATCTAGTCTTGAATTCACTCCTACTAATGTATGGATATACTTTACTTCCTGGCCATGATTTGAAATTATTTGAATTTTTTTGGCTAGACTTTGATCATTTGAAATTATTGCACCTCCATCACCAAAGCAACCTAAATTTTTTGATGGAAAGAATGAAGTGCACCCGATATTACCTATCGTTCCTGCTTTGGTATTTTTTCCGTTAGAATAAGTATACTCCGCTCCAATTGCTTGTGCAGTATCTTCAATTACATAAATTCCATGTTGATTTGCAATTCGCATTATATTTTCCATATCTGCACATTGTCCATATAAATGAACAGGCACAACAAGACGAGTTTTAGGTGTAATAGCAGCCTCAAAGGCCAATGGATCAATATTAAACGTATCAGGATTAACATCCACCCAAACAGGTTTTAAACCTAAAAGGGCCACGACTTCTGCTGTTGCAATGTAAGTAAAAGCAGGAATAATTACTTCGTCTCCTCGATTTAAATCAAGAGCCATCATAGCAATTTGAAGAGCGTCTGTTCCATTTGCACATGGAATTACATTGCCAACTGCCAAGTAGCGTTCTAGATTTTTTTTGAAAGAGAATACTTGAGGTCCATTAATGTAATTCCCATCTCGAATTACATTTAGAACTTCACTATCAATTTCCTTTTGAATACTAAGATATTGATTTTTTAAATCAACCATTTCAATTTTCATGCCTTCTGTTTTTATAATCTTGCGTCAACAATTTCTTTATTAAGAAACGCCTTGGTATCAAAAATGACAGTATTAAGTCCATTTGATATTTTCTTGAAATCTATTATCAAAAACTCAGAATGAGATACTGCGAGTAAAATAGCGTCGTATTTTTTCTTTACTTTTTCAACTAGTTCAATTTGATATTCGTCTTTAACCTCATCAGCATTTGCATGAGGATCATATACATCAACATTCATACCAAATTGTAATAGCTCTGTATATATGTCAACAACTTTAGAATTTCTAATATCAGGGCAATTTTCTTTAAACGTTATACCTAAAATCAATATTCTAGTTTTGGAAATAATATGATTCTTTGCAATCAAGAGTTTTACTAATTTATTTGCTATAAAAAAACCCATATAATCATTTACCCTTCTACCTGACAAAATTACTTGTGGATAATATCCTAAGCTTTCAGCTTTGTGAGCTAAGTAATAAGGATCTACACCAATACAATGCCCACCCACAAGTCCTGGTTTGTATTTTAGAAAATTCCATTTAGTACTCGCTGCCTCTAGTACATCATTAGTATCTATTCCCATTCGATCAAAAATTAATGCCAATTCATTAACGAAAGATATGTTTACATCACGTTGTGCATTCTCTATTGCTTTTGATGCCTCCGCGACTTTTATACTAGGCGCCTTATGTGTTCCTGCCTCAATGATGCTTCTGTATAAAGTATCCACAACTTCAGCAATTTCGGGGGTTGATCCAGATGTTACTTTTATAATTTTTGTCAAAGTATTTACTTTGTCACCTGGGTTAATTCGTTCTGGAGAATAACCACAAAAGAAATCATGATTAAACTTTAATCCTGAATACCTTTCTAAAATCGGAACACACTCTTCCTCTGTACAACCAGGATAAACTGTAGATTCGTAAATTATTATATCTCCTTTTTTTAGCACCTTACCTACCATTTCAGTTGCTTTTAGTAAGGGTCTCAAATCAGGTGCTTTGAATTGATCAATAGGGGTTGGTACGGTTACGATGAATACATTATAATTCCTTAATTCTTCGAAATTGTCTGAAAAAATAAGGCCCTTATTTAATTCAGATTTTGATATCTCAATTACATATTTCAAACTTTTACAATCAGCTTCATTTGTACGGTCATTTAAAGAATTAAGTTCTTCAATTCTAGAACGATTAATATCAAATCCTAATACTTTGTATTTTTTTCCAAATTCAATAGCCAGAGGTAAGCCCACATAACCCAAACCAATAACTGCAATATTTATTTTTGTCATTTTCGATTTTTGTTATTATTAATATTATCTTCCAATACAAATGTAAGTATACCCCAACTGATTCATCTTTGCTACATCAAACAAGTTTCTTCCATCGAAGATGATTTTATTTTCATTTAACTTCTGCTTCATTAATTCAAAGTCCGGTGTTCTAAACTCACTCCACTCAGTGGCAATAATTAATGCTGATACTCCTTCTAATGCTTGGTATTGATTTTCAGCATACTTAATCTCGTCTCCAATTTGTCCTTTTACATTAGGCATCGCTTCTGGATCATAGGCCGTTACAGTGGCGCCTGCGTTTGTTAATGCATCAATAATGCTTAATGCTGGTGCTTCTCTAATATCGTCTGTACTTGGCTTAAAGGCTAAACCCCACAATGCAAAATGCATGCCTGCTAGGTTGCCATTGAAATAAGCTTTAATCTTTTCTACTATATGTAATTTTTGATTAGCGTTTACTAATTCAACTGCTTTTAAAATCTGAAAATCATATTCCACTTCATCAGATGACACGATAAGCGCTCGCACATCTTTTGGAAAACATGATCCACCATAACCAATTCCTGGGAATAAAAAACGCTTACCTATTCTGTCATCCGATCCAATCCCTCTTCTTACCATTTCCACATCTGCACCCATGCGCTCACATAACTGTGCAATTTCATTCATGAATGAAATTTTGGTGGCAAGAAATGAGTTCGCTGCGTATTTGGTTAACTCCGAACTACGCTCGTCCATAAAAACAACTGGGTTCCCTTGTCTTACAAATGGCGCGTATAAATCACTCATTAATTTCTTAGCTCTATCCGATCTTGTTCCAACCACCACTCTATCTGGTTTCATGAAATCATCTACCGCCACACCCTCTCTTAAAAACTCAGGATTACTTACTACATCATATTCACCTTTGTAGTTTAGTGCAATCGCTGCACTTACTTTATCTGCAGTACCCACTGGCACCGTACTTTTATTTACAATTACCTTATAGTCCTTTACTATTTTTCCTAAATGATCCGCTACGCCCAATACATATTTTAAATCCGCACTACCATCCGCTCCCGGAGGTGTGGGTAAAGCAAAAAAATAATCTCTGCATCTTCCACCGCTTCCTCTAGCTGCGTCGTAAATTTTAAACGCTCCTCTTTGATATTTCTTAAAAATATTTTCTCTAAACCTGGCTCGTAAATCGTGATTTGTCCAGCACTTAGCTTTTCAACTTTAGCCATATCAATATCCACACAAGTCACTTTATTCCCTGTCTCTGCAAAACAAGTGCCTGTCACTAATCCAACATATCCTGTGCCTACTACTGCTATTTTCATATACTATTCTCTAAAATAACGCACAAAACTGCGCACATTTAACCTATTTTTCAACCTTTTCTGATAACCTATAAACAAAAAATCAAACATGTAAAGCGCTTGATTATCATGTTATTAATGATTTATGAATATCTGCAAACACTCCTAATTAGTGTGGACCACACTAATCACCAAAATTCACCACCCTCGTTGCATCAAGATGCTCAAATACACTATTATTGCTGATATACTCAGGAACTATTGCCTTCATTTTTGAAACCAAAACCGATTCTTCGCAATTCAATGAAACAAAATCTGAAAATTGGTTAAAAAATGTGTTTATCTCAGAGAAATCAACTTCCCGCACTTTTGAGATCATGATTTTATCATGATATGTTTTTATGGTATTTTCTCCATCGGTCAGCAACTCTTCATACAATTTTTCACCTGGCCTTAGGCCAGAATAGGTAATGTTGATGTCAATATTGGGAATCATGCCATACAATCGTATCATTTTTTTGGCCAGATCAGCTATTTTAACTGGACTTCCCATATCAAAAACAAACACATCTCCTCCATTTCCCATGCTTCCAGCTTCCAGAACCAACTGACACGCTTCAGGTATAGTCATGAAAAAACGTGTGATGTTTGGATGGGTGACTGTTACAGGCCCTCCCTTTTCTATCTGGTCCTTGAATCTAAGAATTACAGAGCCATTCGAACCCAACACATTTCCGAACCGTGTAGTAATAAATCTTGTTTGATGATTTTTTTCAGTAGACAATCCTTGTACATACATCTCGGCCAGCCGTTTGGATGCGCCCATGACATTGGTGGGATTGACTGCCTTATCAGTGGATACCATCACAAACCGATCGACTCCATATTTGACAGAAAGATCTGCAACCTGCTGCGTACCCAAAACATTGACCTTTACCGCCTCAATAGGATTAAATTCCATCATGGGCACATGTTTGTATGCCGCTGCATGATAAACATGGTGTGGCTTGAACTTTTCAAACAATGCCTCCATCCTTGGGCGATGATTGACACTTGTCAGAAAAGGAATGTATTGAACGTTATAAGAGCTTTCCCGCATTTCAAGTTCCAAATCGTGTAGTGGGGTTTCTGCCTGATCGCAAAGAATAATCATCTCTGGAGAAAAACTTGCCAATTGACGAACGATTTCACTTCCAATTGATCCTGCAGCTCCTGTTACAAGAATTCGTTTTCCCTTTACCTGTTTACGTATTTGATTGTTATCAAGTATAATTGGCTCTCTCTCTAACAGATCTTCGATTTTGATTTGTTTCAGTTGTTTGGGAGTAAACCCCCCATCTGCCCATTGATTATATGGAGGGACTGTCAATACGTTGATGTCGTGATCTAGGCAAAAATCAACCAACTCATTTTTTCTTTGGGGCGAGAGGGCAAAACTTGAAATCACAACCTCGTCAATAGAAGCAATGGTTACCATTTCTTTGAATTGATCAAAGGAAATGATTGAAACTCCATCCAAGGATTTACTGTTTTTTTTACGATCATCATCAATGAACGCCGCCACATCAAATCCGGTTCTTGCATCATGCATCAAAACCCTTTTTGTAGCAATCCCAGTTTCACCTGCCCCATAAATCACAACCGTCTTCTTGGACTTTCGATAATTTCGGATTAGTTCAAATCCATACTTCACAATTACCCGATACCCTAGCAAAAAAGTAAAATTAAACAACGCATAGAGAACCAAAACCACATTTGAAGACATATAACCTGTCAACGCATCAACATAAAAAAGCTGTATCAGAAAAAGTGCCAGAGAGGAAACAAAGACTGAAATAAAAACCCTGATTGCGTCTTGGAGTCCGGTAAATCGCACAATACCTCTGAATGTTTGCAAGGATGTAAATACCATGCTGTTTACCAATGCAACCAACATGATGCTATGGCCTACACTTTCCCAATCTAGATTCTGAAGAGCAAGGTTGTTTCGAAGTAAAAGTGCAAAAAATATTGCGAAAAAACTACAGCCGATATCGAGCAAGAAAATAAACCAACGAGGAACAATGTTGATTTTTCTGAGGAATGACAATGTTTTGGTGTAGGTCATAGCTTGTGTTGGGATTGTAGGTTTAGAGTTGAGTTCTTAACCATTTTTGAGCCAGAAGGTACAAAATAATAAAAAAACCAGCCAAGAGACCTCCGAGGATGAGTGATTTGAGTTTGCTCACCCTTTCTTTAGGGAGTGGAAATGTGCTCTGGTCTACCATCTGTATGACTGGCGTTTCCTGGTTTAAAATTGTTTTTGAAATTTCAAGGTTCTTGACCACCTCTGCAAATATTGTTGCGGCCATTGTTTTTTCTCTTGAACTGATTTCTGAAGCAATTGGTGCTGTTCTTAAGGCTGGATTGGCATCTACCAAGGACTGTTGTGAGGCAGCAGCTGCATATGTCTTGTTGTTCAATAGAGCAGTAAGACTATCAGCCTTGTATTGGAGTTTGGCGATGTTAAGGGCCTTTGTTTTTGTTTTAGATTCTATGTATCGATCGGTAGCAACCTTGACTAATCTCTCGGCAAATAGCTTTGCAAATAACTCATCTTTTGAGCTAACCTTTACCTCGATGAAAGAAGCTTTTTTGTCAGGTTTGGAAACAGAAAGCTCAGATAAAATGATTCCTTTTACAATAGCCTGCATCAAACCATCTTCTTTTCTTGGCATAACTTTAGCAACAAAAGGGGAAAATTCAACAACTCCAACTTTCGGATTTTTTTCCCACCCTTCTTTCAACTTAGCTACTTCAGCATACCGATCAGCCAAAGTTGTTTTTCCAAGCTCATCATAAGATGTCAACAATGTCTCTCGGACCAATCCTTCACTTTTCAAAAACAACAGAATATTGTCCCCACTGAAAACGCCTCCTCCACCTCCACCGCCGAGGTCGAAGCCAAATTGACCGGCCAAGGATGCCAAACCACCACCACCAGACTTTCCATCCTCAACTACGAAACTCAGCTTTGAAGTGTATTTTATTGGTTGCAAAAAAGCATAGCCAAAACCAAGTGCAGCCCCCAGGATGCCAAATAATGAAATGACCAACCATTTTGAAAGCAGAAATTTGCAGAGGGATTGCATCTTCTGAATCAATTCCTTGATGCTGATTTCGTCTGAACTATTTTGCAACGATTCTTCCATATAATATTTTTACAAATCTCCGAGTATTTACCTAAACAACAATACCAGACCAGTCATAGCAGCTGAAAATGCCGACACCAAAATACCCGCTTTGGCAGGATCAAAAACATTTCTCTGTTTTTCGCTCTTCTTGGGTACAAATACAGTTGATCCAGGGGTGATTGGGG
>CAMCAY010000018.1 GCA_945872815.1 Chitinophaga pinensis | reverse complement strand
CTTGTAAACTTTTTCCCATTTCATAACTAACAAGTTTGCCTAAAGGCATTTTGTATTTCCTTAATTCATCGCCAATTTGACGAACAATTTCACCTCTTTTTGGAGCAGGCCAAAGTCTCCATGTTTCAAATGCTTTTTGCGCTGTTTTTATTGCGGTTTCATAAGAAGACTTATCAGCAGCAATAACTGATCCAATTAGTTTCCCGTCAACAGGTGAGAATGATTGAATGGTTTCGCCTTTCGTTTTAAGCCATAGTGATCCTGTAGATACACCATTATTTTTGGATTGAATTTGAAGCGTTTTTAAAAAGTCCATTGGTGATTTATTTTAGTTATTAAAAATGCAAATTTACATACAAAGAATACTATTACTGCAATTGATAAATTCTCAAAATTTAAATGAAATCCCTCCGCTAGTCCATCTCCCTGGCATTTTACTTCCCAATAAGTCACTGTAATTGATATCGCCTATATTATTAACACCAATAAAAGCACAGAATTTGTTTAAATGATGTTGTATTTTCAGATTCATAAGCCAATAACTTCTGCTGGTAATAGCATTGATGGATGAAGCAGTTTGAGGATTTCTTTCTTTATAGACACTTGTAATGTTTATATCTGTTTTGTTATATGTCAAATTGATTCTTTGTTGAATTAGCAATTTTGCATGAGATAAAATATAATAAGAAGGGATAGAATCGCTTGTTTTCGAGTCAAGTAGCAGAAATGCATTATTAAATGAGAAATTCATTTTTTTTAATTTTAAAAAATAATTTATTTCAAACTCCAAACCTTTGGTATTTACTGATTTGATATTTTTAGCGAAAGAAAATTGTCCGTTTGAATCCAAATTTTGATTTCTAGGTATTTCTTTAAAAGCTGTGTTTACAAAATCAATTAATTGATTTTGATCTCTGTAAAAACTTGTTCCAGATATTCTGAAATGTTTGGATGAGAAGTCCATTCCGACCTCATAGCTTAATGATTTTTCAGCAGTTAAATCAGGATTGCCAATACTGCCGCCTCTTACTAATGGCTTATTGAAATTATTGTATCTTTCTGTGAAATCCGCAGCTCTAATAGCTTTCCCAACTCCACCTCTAAATAAAATGCGTTCAAATGGTATTGATGCATTGAGTTGGGGCAGAAAATTAAAACCATAATTTTCATCTGCAATGAATCGAATGCCGGGATTGAAATTTAGTTTATTTAATTGGATGGATGATGATCCGAATAATGCAGCATGATTATTAGAATGATTTCCTCGGTCGTTTGAGAGTATGTTTTTTTGTTCTACCATCAATCCATATAAGAAATTAAAGTTAGAAGATAATATACCATGATGTGCATATTGCAAATTGATTATAGACGAGTTATTTTCATTAGCTGTAGAAGAGGGGTTATAGAGGTAATAATCTTTTGATGATTTAAATACAAAGTCAATCTCATCAGTTTTTTTATTGGTCGTCTTTTTTAATTTGGCATGGTTCCACAAGGTTTTTATTTTTTCAATGGCCGTATCACTTTTAAATGTGGTATAGAAATTTTCGGCACTAAAATCACGATAATCAAGACTGCTATGTATCATGAATTGCCATTTTTTTCTGATGGTTGAGGAGTAGCTTCCTGAAAAAGTATTATTACGGAAGTAGCCTCTGTTTCCCGATCGTAACAATTGACCTTCAGCATTGTTTGACAGGGCACCAAGATTGAATTGATATTTATTGTTTTTTTTATGATAACCTGAATGCGCATTCAATAAACCAAATTCTCCAAACCCAACAATCGCTTCAAACTTCTCTTTAGTTGAAGTTTCTTTATTAATGAATGTTTTACTTATTATATTGATAACCCCACCAACAGCCTCCGATCCATAAATAGCAGCGGCCGGTCCTTTAATGATTTCAATTCTTGCAATTTCCGAAGGTGTTATGGGAATATATCCGGAAAAATGTCCGGTAATTGGGTCATTTAATTTCATTCCATCCATTAATATCAAAACCTGTTGAAATGTGCCTCCTCTAATGATGATATCAGCCTGAGAGCCTGCAGGGCCTCTTTGTTGTGTTTCTACTCCGGCTGAGTATTTTAACAATTCATCAATTGATAAAATTGGCAATTTTTCAAACATGCTTCCATCAATAATTGTTATGTTCTTACCACTGATGCTATTTTTTTGAAAACTCCGACTATTTGTAATGTTTACATTCTCAAGTGTGCTTATTTCCTGACTAAAGCAATTTTTGTTTAATAAAACAAAAGACAATAAAAATATTTTTTTCATATCGATAATGAATTATTTAATATAGCAATTCAAAATGAGGAGAAAATAAAATTCTACTTATAAGTTAAATCAATATTGTTCTTTCTCGTTAGGAAAATCACTCGATTTGATATCTGAAATATATTGAGAAACAGCAGTATTGATTTGTTCACTCAGATTAAGGTATTGTCTTAGAAACCTGGGTTTAAACTCAGTATTGATTCCAAGCATATCGTGCATAACCAAAACTTGACCATCACAATGGCCGCCTGCGCCAATACCAATAGTGGGAATATGTAAACTATCACTGACTTCTTTTGCTAAAGAGGCAGGAATTTTTTCAAGAACAATGGCAAAGCATCCGGCTTCCTGAAGTAACAATGCATCATTTTTTAATTTTTCGGCTTCGGATTCTTCTTTTGCTCTTACAGTGTATGTGCCGAATTTGTAGATACTTTGTGGTGTCAAACCTAGATGTCCCATCACAGGAATACCCGTGCTGACAATCCGTTTAATCGATTCGACCACTTCTTCGCCACCCTCCATTTTTACAGAATGGCCGCCTGTTTCTTTCATGATGCGAATGGCAGAATTCAAAGCTTCTTTTGAATTGCCCTGATATGAACCGAAAGGCATATCAACTACCACCAAACATCTTTCAATACCTCTCACAACGCTTTGAGCATGATAAATCATTTGGTCTAGGGTTATGGGAAGTGTAGTCTCATGACCGGCCATAACATTACTGGCACTGTCACCAACCAAAATTATTTCAATGCCTGCTTTATCAAACAATTTGGCAAATGAAAAATCATAGGCAGTAATCATGGAAATTTTCTCCTGCCTTTCCTTCATTTTTTGCAGGGTATTCGTCGTTATTTTTTTTACATCTTTATTAATGGACATAAAATAGATTGAATGTTAAAGAGGTTGAAGGAATTGGCTCTGCATTAGAATAAAACAAATCCGATATGTAAATATTGCATGTAAAAATAGGCAGTAATTCTTAAAAATACAATTTAGCAAAGAATGAATTTGCCTTAACGTGAATTTGAATTGTTGGATACTTTGTTGATATAAGGAATCAACAACAGACAAAGAAATCCAAGTATAACAATTAAGCCTGTAGAAACGCCCCACATTAGCCATCCAAAAGCTCTGCCAATGTTTTGATTGATTCCATAGATCAATAAGGTTTGCATAACAAAAATAGGAAAGGAGCCAATACCTCCCGGAGTGATGATCATGGAAAGAGTGGTAAGAGTCAATACTGAAAAAGCAGGAGCCATGCCCAATAAATGAGTACCGTTCATTCCTTTAAATGCAAGATAAATCTGAAGGAGGTACATAGCCCAAATAAACAAAGTGTGAAATAAAAAAGCCTTACGTTGTTTTAGTTTTTTTATTGACTGAAAGCCTTCCGCAATGCCTTTAATAAACAAAATGACTTTGGCAATGAATACATTTTGATGATTCCTTTTAAATATGCGTTTCAGAATCATCCACAAAGCAATAAATAAACCAATGAATAATAATAACTTTATCCAAACAGTTGAATTGTTAGAATAAGAAATGAAATTGAATTCTTTTTTAAAATGTGCTGCAACGGTATTAATTTGAATTAGAACAGTGATTAAAATAAAAATAAGGTAACATAAGAAGTCAAAACTTCGTTCAACGATGATGGTTCCTACAAGCTTATCAACTTTTAGTTTTTCGTATTTAGCCAGCAAGCTGCATTTGATGATTTCTCCAAGACGAGGTATGGCGGCATTGGCGAGATAACCAACCATGGTAACAGAAAATAGATTACTCAATTTGGGTTTAAATCCTAATGGTTCTAACAATAATTTCCACCTCATAGATCTGCTGACATGACTCAAAATGCTCATGACTGCAATCGGAATTATGATCCAATAGTTGGTTTGCTTCAGTGCTTCATAGAATTCACTTTTCTCTGAAGGGGTCATTGATTTCAGCTGCCACCAAACTAGGAAAATGCCCAATCCAAGAAAAAAAACATATTGTAAATAGGAGAGTATTCTTTTACGCATGATGTACAAGTTACTAAAGCTTTTTCAAAAATTAGTAATAACAATAATTTTTTGAGGTTAACAAATAATCATGTTATCTATTAAACGAACATGATTTGTTACAACAGCAACCAAAACAATAAGCGAAATTTTTCCATCCCAGCTTTTAACCTGATTAAGATTCAGATCGGTAATTTCTATATAATCTATCATGAATCCTTCATTGGAAAGGGTATTTGAAGCATTTGATTGAATCAAAGATAAATCTCCTTCTTTTAGTTGATTTTTTATTGTCAACATGGTTGAAAAAATTAAACCAGCATGCTCTTTTTCTGCATTGGAAAGTCTTCTGTTTCTGCTACTCATAGCCAAACCATTTGGTTCTCTTACAGTGGGGGTTATATGCAGTCGGGTATTTATTTTACATATTTCTATAAGCTTCCCAATGACCTTACATTGCTGGTAATCTTTTTGTCCAAGATATAAATTGTGACATTGTATAATTGAAAGCAAACTGTCTACCACCATACATACGCCTTGGTAGTGACCGGGACGATAGATTCCTTCTAAGCAGTATTCCAGATAACCTAATTCATAATTCTTTTTTATAAAATTTGGTGGATAAATTTCGGTTTCATCAGGTAAGAACAAAATACTGCATCCATTTAGTTCCAATAAATGAATATCATCTTCTATTGTAACGGGGTATTTATTGAAATCATCTTTGTCATTGAATTGAGTAGGATTGATAAAAATGCTGCAGACTGTCAGGTCGTTCTCTTTGCTTGATTGAAGAATTAGTGATATATGTCCTTGATGTAATGCACCCATTGTAGGTACAAAACCAACTTTTTTTTCATTTTTAATCTGATTTTCAAGGTATTTTGAAAGATCAGAAGCTTTTTTGAATATGATCATAATTGGGTCAGTTGAACCGTAAAAGCCTAAACCTGAATAAATTCATTAAAATATCAGTACTTTTGCAGTCAATTTAAAAAAATTGCGCACCTAACTTAGCACAAATGTCTACAAAGAAAAGAATTTTATTCATTGCAAATGAAATGTCTCCATATCTTGAGTTGACAGAATTCGCAGAAATTGTTAACAAACTGGCGGTAATGTCCAATGACAACAATTTGGAAGTAAGGTGTATTATGCCAAAATTCGGATCTATAAATGAGCGTAGACATAGATTACACGAGGTAGTAAGGCTCTCCGGTATAAATGTTACCATTAACAATGAAGATTATCCATTGGTTATCAAAGTAGCCTCTTTGCCCAATGCAAGGTTGCAGGTTTACTTTTTGGATAATGAAGATTTTTTTAAACGAAAGTTTGTGTTCACTGATGAAAAAGATAAATGGTACGATGACAATGGATTGAGAACTGTTTTGTTTTGTAAAGGTGCTCTGGAAACAGTCAAAAAATTTGGATGGCCGCCGGATATCATTCATTGTAGTGGATGGATGACTGGATTAATCCCTATGTTTATCAGAAATGCTTACAAAAAGGAACCAATTTTCAGTAATAGTAAAATTGTATATACCATTGGGCACAATACTTTTAAAGAAAAGTTAGGTTCTGATTTTCTTAAACTTGCTACCATCAACGATAATATTACCAAAAAAGAGTTGGAATATTTCAAAGACAACAATAACGTTGCGATGTTTAGAGGTGGTGCGCAGTTTGCTGATGCCATAACATTTGGCGCGGAAAATACTGATAAAAAATTGCTGGAAGAATTTTCCAAAGTAAAAGGGAAGAAAGTGATTCCGTTTGATCCTGAAAGTGATTTAACAGAGTATTTACAATTATATAACGATCTTTCCAAGTAAGTTGTTAATCCTTTAAAAATTATTATTTAGTGCCAATTAGAAATTTATTTTCAGGATTTTTATTGATTCTTTTTTTTGCCTTGTCTCTTGTAAGTTGCACTAAGTTCGACACTACTACAATAGGGGGTGATTTAATTCCTGAAGTAGACAATGTCAATACTTTTGCTGACACCCTTGATATAGTTACTACTCAAAATGCATTTGAAGGTATATATAAGGATACAACCAAACTGTCGCTTCTTGATAGATATGTGTTGGGGAAAACCAATGATCCGACTGCATTTGGAAATACGACTGCCTCTTTATTTCTTCAGTTAAAACCAACTTTTTTTCCTTACTTCATCGGTGTGTCACCAAAAGATACCATCGTCAACGCAGATTCGGTGGTTCTTTGTCTAAGCTACAAGAATTTTTGGGGAGACAGCACCACTCCATTAAACCTTCAGGTTTTTGAAATTCCAGGAAATGCAGGAGGCGAATGGGATTCTTTGAATACTTTACATGATATCAATTATGCCCCATCAATTGGAGCACCGGTTAGTGATGTCAAAACAATTGACATCAGAGACCTTTCCAGCTATGTGAAAGTTAGTAAAACAGATTCTACCACCAATCAAATCAGAATCAAATTGTCTGATGCATTCAAAAATAGACTTTTCACCAGAGATACAATAAGTACTTCTTCTCAAAATGCATTTTTATCTGATTCATTATTCAGACTTTTCAATAACGGGTTTGCCATCATTGCAAACAGCGGTAATGCACTTATGTATTTGGATATAAATAACTCCAACACCAGACTGGAATTGCATTACCAAAAGAAAAGCAGGACATCAAATGATTCAGGATATTCAAGTACAATCGATACTGTCTATTCCAGTTTTTATTTTAATGCGGGATATCAGGGATCTAATGTCATGAGATCTGCAGTTGCCAATAAAATCACTAGAAACAGAAGTGCCCTTCCCGCTGGAGATCAGGAGCTTTATTTGCAAACTACTCCCGGTACTTTTGCTACACTTAAAATTCCTAAGTTGGATACAATGAAAAACGTCATTGTGCACAGAGCCGAAATACAAATCCAACAAATCCCCGATCCATCCACAGACAGAATATTTACAGAGCCGTCATTTTTGTATTTGGATTTAATTGATTCCGGAACCAATAAATGGAAGCCAATATATTATGACTTAAATCCAAATATATCATATGACCCTGATTATAAGCTCCCTGGTTATGCTTATTTTCCATTAAATGGTGAAGTTGATATCGAATATTTTGGAGGAGATCTTCGCAAGAAATACAGTTTAGCTGGCGAGCAGTCCTATTATGTAATAAACATAACAAGACATGTTCAACAAATCCTTACCAAACACACCCCAAATTACCAAATGAGATTGTTCCCTGCTCACAGCTTCTCCTATCCTCAATATGGCAGTACGGTGATTCCATATTTGAATCCAATTGCAAGAGGACGTGTAAAAGTGGGTGGCGGATCTAACCCAAATCCTGCTTACAAAATGAGGGTTAGAATTGTTTATTCCAAAATTAAATAAACATAAAAAATTAACCAATCTCGTTAGTTTGTACATTATTGCATCAATCCTTATCTTTGTTTTCTAAAAAAAAATCTATGCCATATCTTTTTACATCAGAATCAGTTAGTGAATGTCACCCAGACAAAGTGGCTGACCAAATCAGCGATGCGCTGATTGATAATTTTCTTGCGTTTGATCCATCCAGCAAAGTTGCTTGTGAAACATTGGTAACCACAGGTCAGGTAGTTTTGGCCGGAGAAGTTAAAAGCAAAGCTTATTTGGATGTACAAGAAATAGCAAGAGGTGTAATACGTAAAATAGGTTACACCAAAAGTGAGTATATGTTTGAAGCCAATTCTTGCGGAATTCTTTCAGCTATTCATGAACAATCGAGTGATATCAATCAAGGCGTTGACAGAAAGAAAAAAGAAGAACAAGGTGCGGGTGATCAGGGCATGATGTTCGGATATGCTTCCAATGAAACTGCTGATTACATGCCTTTAGCCTTGAATCTTGCACACAAACTTTTAGAAGAGCTTGCAGCATTGAGAAGAGAAAATAAACAAATAAAATATCTGCGACCCGATGCAAAAAGCCAGGTTACATTAGAATATGATGATAATAACAGACCTGTTCGTATAGATGCTATCGTTATTTCAACACAGCACGATGATTTTGGAAAAGATGATACCATGCTTGCTAAAATCAAAAAGGATGTCATCAATATATTAATTCCAAGAGTAAAGGCAAAATATCCTAAGTACTCTCATCTATTCAATAATAAAATCAAGTACCACGTAAATCCAACTGGAAAGTTTGTGATTGGCGGACCACACGGTGATACTGGATTGACAGGTCGTAAGATCATTGTTGATACTTATGGTGGAAAAGGTGCTCATGGCGGAGGTGCTTTCAGTGGAAAAGATCCAAGTAAGGTAGATCGTTCCGCTGCGTACGCTACGCGTCATATTGCAAAGAACTTAGTGGCTGCAGGATTATGTGATGAAGTGTTGGTGCAGGTTTCCTATGCAATAGGTGTAGCTCAGCCAACGAGTATCAATGTTGTTACCTATGGTACAGCAAAAGTCCCTATGACAGACGGACAAATAGCAGAAAAAATAATGAAAATGTCATGCTTTGATATGCGACCTTATTTCATTGAGCAACGTTTGAAGTTGCGTAATCCAATGTACAGCGAAACTGCTTCTTACGGCCACATGGGACGTAAAAACGAAATTGTTGAAAAGACATTTGTTTCTCCTGATGGAAAAAAGGTAACTAAAAAAGTCGAATTGTTTACTTGGGAGAAATTGGATGCTGTGAAGGAAGTGAAGAAAGTATTTGGATTGAAATAATTACTTTCAGAATTAAAATATAAGATAAAACCATAAGCGTAAAAACTTATGGTTTTTTTATTTGATTAAAGATTAATTTTGGCAGGTGAAAAATTTTAGACATCAACATCAGCGCCCTAAGAAAAATACTTTAATTATAGGCAGAGAAGCAGTAATAAAGGCATTAAATGAGCGAAAACAACTCGATCGTATTTATTTGCAATCTAATGTGCATGGACCTGTCATTGACGAAATAAAATCTCTCGCTCTTAAGGAATTGGTTCCCATTAATAAGGTTCCAGTAGAAAAATTAAACAGTTTCAATGTCAGTAACCATGAGGGTTGTATTGCACAGATTTCAAAAATTCAATATCAAGATTTGCAACAAATCATTTCATTTGTGGTAGATAAAGGAGAAACACCTTTGTTCATCATATTGGATGGAGTAACAGACATCAGAAATATCGGTGCTATTGCAAGAAGTGCATTTTGTTTTGGAGTGCATGCTATTATTATTCCGGATAAAGGTGTAGGCTCATTGAATGAAGATGCGATTTTAACTTCGGCAGGAGCACTTGAACAAATTGCCGTTTGCAGAGTTGGAAGTTTGATGAAAGCAGTCGATGATTTGCACTTGAATGGAATTAAAGTATATGCTAGTGAGATGACTGCAGAAAAAAGTATTGAAACTATTGATTTTACTGAACCTGCAGCTATCATCATGGGAGGGGAAGAACATGGAATATATCCAGCATTGATGAAAATTTGTGATGATAAATTGCGCATACCTATGAGCGGTAACTTTGAATCATTGAATGTGTCGGTAGCTACAGGTGTTATTTTGTATGAAGTAATGAGACAGAGAAGTAATTAATAAAATATACTTTTTTACAAATTGCATGAATCTCAACAATTGACATTAAAAAATTAATGAACAATACTTTAAAAATTATAGAATGCCCCAGGGATGCCATGCAGGGATGGGTAAATGCGATACCCACAGAAAAGAAAATTACTTATATCAATTCTTTACTGAAGGTCGGTTTTGATACCATTGATTTCGGAAGTTTTGTTTCTCCTTCAGCCATTCCACAGATGGCAGATACAAAAGATGTTTTGGTAAAATTGAACATGCAAGATTCAAATTCGAAATTGCTGGCTATCATCGCCAATGTTAGAGGCGCAGAGGATGCTATTCACTTTGAACAGATTTCATATTTGGGATTTCCTTTTTCAATATCTGAAACATTTCAGAAAAGAAATACAAATTCAACCATCGAAGAGGCATTTACAAAATTGGATAAAATTCAGCAGATTTGTATCAATAATAATAAAGAACTGGTGGTTTATTTGTCTATGGGGTTTGGAAATCCTTATGGAGATGTTTTTGATGAAGAAATTGTATTTCAATGGGCCAAAAGGATTGCTGGTCTCGGTATAAAAATTATTTCATTGGCGGATACCGTTGGTTTGGCTACATCTAGCCAAGTAAAGCATATTACTTCAAATATAATAAACGCTTTGCCAGGTATAGAAGTGGGGGTTCACTTGCATTCTACTTCTGTTGATTGGAAAGAAAAAGTAAATGCCGCTTTGGAGGCAGGATGCAAAAGATTTGATGGAGCATTGAAAGGAATCGGGGGTTGTCCTATGTCAGGAAATCAGCTGGTAGGAAATATCAATACAGAATGGATGATTCATTTGTTTCAGCAACAACAAGTTTTAAATGCAATTGATGAAAAAGCTTTGAATGATAGCATCCGATTGGCAGATGAAATATTTACTTAATAGCATTCTTACTAAATATGAACTTCAGACTTGAATTTACACCTAGACCATTCAATCAGCAGATAAAACATCATCACAAGATATTTTTGGCCGGTTCCTGTTTCACAGAACAAATGGGGGCTAAATTAAATTCCTACAAATTTCGAACAATTGAAAATCCCAATGGGATAATGTTTAATCCAGTCAGTATTAGTCAATCTATTCAGTCATACATTGAAAAAAAAATCTACAATGCTGATGACCTTTTTTTGAACAATGAATTATGGGGTAGTTGGAATCATCATACAAAATTTTCTTCCATACATCAAGAAGAATGTTTGAGAAGAATTAATGAATATCAAACCAATGCCCATCATTTTTTGAAAAGTGCCGACTGGTTGTTGCTCACTTTGGGTTCTTCATTTATCTATGAACTAATGGACGGCAGGGTAGTTGCCAATTGTCATAAAGTGCCTACTGATAAATTCAATAAGCGGTTACTTGAAGCCTCAGAAGTGACTTTGCAATTACAAAATTTGATAGATGATGTAAAATCTTTTAATCCCACAATAAAAATAATTTTTACCATCAGTCCTGTCAGGCATTTAAGGGATGGATTTATTGAAAACAATCGAAGCAAAGCAAATTTGATTCAGGCAGTACATTCACTGGTTAATGATGAAAATGCGGTCTACTATTTTCCCGCATACGAATTAATCATCGATGATTTAAGAGATTATCGTTTTTTTGCAGAAGATATGGTGCACCCAAATTACGCTGCCACCAATTATGTGTGGGAAAAATTCAATGCTGCATGTATTGATTCAAATGCACAATTACTGATGAAGGAAATAGGAATAATAAAAGCAGCTAGAAATCACAAACCATTCAATCCTGCATCCGAAGAACACAAAAGGTTTTGTAAATTGAACATTGAGAGGGCACAAGCAATTCAAAGCCAATATGAATACATAGATTTTTCAGAAGAAATTGAATTCTTTAAAGCCCAATAAAAGAATATTCATTAATTTAGGATGTTAATTAAAATAAAACTATCATATATGAAAAAGCTCCTTTTTACGTTTATTATGTTTGCTGTTGTTTCTATTTCTTTTGCACAAAGATTGAATAGAGTAACAAATTCCAATAATGGAAATGCTGTAATGATAGGACTTTTACTGGATCAGAATGTTATCATGAACATTTCTCAGAATGGAGCAGTTGCTGAATGGGGAGTAGATAAATATGCAGACAGAGGGCAAAACAATTTTGGTCAACGCAAGTTGGAAGCTTTTGATGGAAAGGTTGAGTATTATACTGACAAAGACAATGAGGCATTTAAAGGAAAAATAAAATACATAGGCAGGAATTTGGTTACTTATTACTCAAGCAGTGATAAAGAG
This sequence comes from Chitinophaga pinensis, assembly GCA_945872815.1. Lineage (GTDB taxonomy): Bacteria > Bacteroidota > Bacteroidia > Chitinophagales > Chitinophagaceae > Ferruginibacter > Ferruginibacter pinensis_C. The sequence goes on along the minus strand of CAMCAY010000018.1, from coordinate 25,967 downwards.
TATCAGATCGGAAAAATCAAAAGCATTGGTGCTTTGAAATTTGATTATTTTACTAATTATAATGATCCAATGTTAACCGGTAAAATGAAAATAGCAGGTTCATTGAATCTTACTTATTTTGCTTCTTATGAAAATGAAGCGGTGAAAGGCAAGTTGAAAAGTGCCGGTTCTGTAGGGTTTACTTATTACAGTTCTTTAGATGATAAATCTATTGTTGGTAAGGTAAAGAGTATGAATGGCAGTCAGTTTATTTATGCAACAACTCAGGAACAGAATTATCCAAAAGGTTCATTGAAATCAGGGAATCAGATTCAGGTAATAAATGGAATAACTTACACCATTAGGAATTAAGATTTCTAATGAATTCGGTCGCCCCTCACTTCTGCACTGTTCATTAATTCCTTTTCATATTCTAACCATTCAGACCAACGCTGCCTGACAATTTTTTTGTCAATATAGTGTTCTGCAAGTGTAATGAACAATGTATAGTGGCCTGCTTCACTTTCCATAAATTTTCGGTAGAATTTTCTCATGTACTGATCGACTAATCCCTCACTCAGGCGTTTGAATCTTTCGCAGCTTCTGGCTTCAATCAATGCCATAATAAGCATTTGGTCAAGGAATCTTTCCTGAGGGCTTCCTCCTTTTTTTTGAAAGGCAATCAGTTTGTTTACGTACACATCTTTTCTTTGTCTACCTAAGGGTAGATTTCTTTTTTTTAGTTCACTCAATACCATTCTAAAATGTCCCCATTCTTCGGTAACAATCGGACTTAGTTTTTCCAACAACAAAGTTTTTTCTGGATTTTTTTGAATCAACGAAATACAAGTTGTAGCAGCTTTTTGTTCGCAATATGCATGGTCGGTTAGTATTTCTTCCAATTCGATTTCAGCGAGATTAACCCATCTTGGATCTGTAGGTAACTGAAGTCCAAGGATATTCCTTGTGTGTTCGCTTATATTTAATTCCATAGTCAAAAGTAAAAAGTTAAAAGTAAAAAGTCAAAAGTAAAAAACATATGTGCTGGTTGGCGTGGTTAAAAATCAAAAGTCAAAAATCAAAATTAAACCCTTAAACGACTTATACTCAAATAGGATGGGATTAAAATGACAAAAATTAATTTATTTTTATGTATTTTCGGCCCTTAAATAGAGCTATGCGATATCTGTACTTTGTATTGTCTTTTTTATTTTCAATATCGTTGTGTTTGATATTGGATACAAGATTGCTGTTGCCTGCGCCACTTGGTAAATTATTGTCTCCTCAGCATGGTATTTGGCAAAATGCAGAATCCGTTACAGAGGATTTTTCTGCAAATTTCAATTTTGAAGGTTTGGAAGGAAAAGCCGATGTCTTTTTTGATGATAGAATGGTGCCTCATATTTTTGCTGAACGTGAAAACGATGCTTATTTTATTCAAGGATTTTTACATGCTAAATTTCGTTTGTGGCAAATGGAATTTCAGACCTTGGCCGCAGCTGGCAGAGCCAGTGAGGTGGTAGGAGAAATTGCGCTTAATCATGACCGTGAGTTCAGGAGATTGGGGATGGTTTATGCAGCGGAAAATTCACTGAAAGAAATAGAAAGTGACAGTAAAACAAAGTCTGTTTGTGACGCATATACTTCAGGAGTGAATGCATACATCAGTACCTTAACCAATAGTACCCTTCCTCTTGAATATAAATTGTTGGGTTATATGCCCGAAAAGTGGAATAATCTTAAAACATCATTATTCTTGAAGTACATGTCTTATGACTTGTCAGCTTACGAAAATGATTTTGAAATGACGAATGCAAAAAATTATTTTGAAAAAAATGATTTTGATTTATTGTTTCCTTTAATGCAGGATTCATTGAGGCCAATTGTATCTAGTAGTACTGTTTTCTCACCAGCCAAAGTGCTCCCAAAAGCTCCGCCATTTGCGGACTCTTTGTATTTTAATTTTTTGAAACAGGTTACCGAAGCAGAAGAAATATACAAACCTGATCCTGCTAATGGAAGTAATAATTGGGCTGTAGCACCAAAAAAAACCAGGGCCGGCGCACCTATACTTTGTAATGATCCACATCTTGGACTTAATTTACCTTCTCTATGGTATGAAATGCAAATCTCTGTTCCTTCTTTTAATGTTTATGGAGTGAGCTTTCCCGGTGCTCCAAGTGTAATTATTGGATTTAACGACAGTTGCGCATTTGGATTTACAAATGGTGGCAGAGATGTAAGGGATTACTATGAAATAAAATTTAAAGATAAAACCAAAAGTGAATATTGGTTTGACAACAAATGGATACCAACTACTCGCAGAGTTGAACGTATTAAAATAGCAGGCAAACCAGATTTTATTGATACCGTTGCATACACTCAGTTTGGCCCCGTGATGTATGATAATTCTTTTAGCGGTAAATATATTAATTCAGGAAAAAACTATGCAGTAAGGTGGACAGCTCATGATAAGAGCAATGAACTGAAGCTCTTTTATTTATTGGATCGATCTCAAAATTATAATGATTATCTGGAAGCGATAAAATATTTAAAAACACCCGGACAAAATTGTGTGTTCGCCTGCAAAAACGGAGATATTGCCATTCGAGCACAAGGTAAATTTCCTGCGAAATGGAAAGGGCAGGGAGATTTTATAATGCCTGGATTTGACAACAGCTATGCATGGCAGGGAATGATTCCTGAAGAAGAAACTCCATTTGAACATAACCCTTCATCCGGATTTGTCAGCAGTGCAAATCAAAGACCTGTTGATTCTACCTATCCTTATTATCTAGGGAGAGAATATCCAATGTATCGTGGATTTTATTTAAACCGCGCTTTGTCATCCATGCAAGGCGTAACTGTAAGAAACATGATGTCTTTGCAAATGAGCAACTATGATGCTTTTGCAGAAATGGCCGTTCCTATTATTTTAAAAAATTTAAATCAATCCCAACTCAATAAAAACGAATTTGGCTATTTTCAGGAATTACAAAGCTGGAAATTTAATACAGAAGCCAATTCGATTGGTGCAACCATTTTTGATATTACGTGGAAGAAATTTTACAATAACGTTTTTAATGATGAATATACGGATGCATCAAAAGAAACACTCAGGCCATTTCAAAGTACTTTGCTTGAGGCAGTTTTAAAAGATAGTAACTATAAATTCATTGATAATATTTTCACAGATAGTGTTGAGAATTTAAGACAAATCATTACGCAGTCTTTTAGAAATGCTACTGTTGAATGCATGAAACTTGAAATGGAAAATAGAATAGCATGGGGAAGATACAGGAATACTCAAATTAGTAACTTGCTTAAATTGCCATCGTTTAGTAAAAAGGATTTATTTGTTGGAGGCGGAGAAAATGCTTTGAATGCTATGAAGTCTGATCATGGTCCAAGTTGGAGGATGATTGTGAATTTAACACCTGTAACGGAAGCCTATGGTATTTATCCCGGAGGGCAAAGTGGAAACCCCGGCAGCAGATATTATGACAACTGTATAGATAATTGGTCAAAAGGAAAGTATTATCAACTATGGATGATGAAGGTATATGAACAAAACGATTTGAGGGTTTTGCATAAAATGCATTTCGAAGGGATTTGAATGAACGGTTCAACGGTTCAACGGTTCAAAAGTTCAAGGTTTAAAGTATAATGTTTAATGTTTTTCTAGCCCACGGTTTCAACCGTGTGGTTGAATAAAAAATAGAAGTTATTGTTAGCCCACGGTTTCAACCGTGTGGTTATAAAAGGTATTTAAATATAATAAAATGAAATTTCTCGTTTCTGTGTTAATTACAATTTTATTGAGTTTCGGTGCTTGTTTATACTTGCCTTGGTGGAGTATTGCCCTAGTTGCTTTTATTGTATCTGTGCTTATTCCACAGAAAGCCTGGATTTCATTTATTTCGGGATTTGTTTCCTTGTTTTTATTATGGTATTTTCTTTCTTTTTGGATTTCAGCCAATAATGAAAATATCTTGGCCCACAGAATTTCTTTGTTGTTTTTAAAATCGGACAGTCCCTATTATTTAATTTTACTTACAGCTTTTATAGGAGCAATAGTAGCAGGATTTTCAGCTTTATCTGGATCTTTGTTCAGATTTACTTTTTTGAATAAAAAATTAAAGGATTGATAAAGCACTTCTTATTTTGATTCAGTAATGCAAAAAATTATTTTATTTATTGTTTTTTTTTCGGGATGTTTTACTTCATTATATTCTCAAAAAATTCATGGAACTGTAATCAATGATAAAGGACAATTGTTGCCGTTTTCTTCTATAATTATAAAGGGAACATCCTCCGGGGTAACAGCAAATAATAAAGGTGTTTACGAATTTAATTTACAAAAGGGAAGATATACGCTGATATGTCAGCATATCGGATACGAGGCTTTAGAAAAAACAGTCGAATTTAATGAGGATTTACAAGTAGATTTCATTTTGAAGGAACAGCAATTGATGATGAAGGAAGTGGTTATTTCCTCAAACGCAGAAAATCCCGCCTACGCCATAATCAGACAAGCGATTAAAAAAAGAAATTATCATAATAATCTGGCCCAAAGTTACATCTGTGATTATTATAGCAAAGATGTAATCAAGCTTAGAAACGTTCCAAAAAATTTTTTAAATCAAAATAAAAAAAACAACGAAACTCAATCCGATTTGATGTTGGATTCCTCAGGTAAAGGAATTTTGTATCTGGCAGAGTCGAAATCTGTTTTATACAATCAACAACCCGATAAAAATAAATTGGTTGTAAGCAGTAGCAGAGTCAGTGGTAGCAATAGTTTTGGATTCGCTTTCTCAAACCTTATTAATTTTTATACGAACAATGTCACCCTTTTTAAGGGCGGTATTAACAACAGGGGTTTTATTTCTCCTATAGCTGATGGGGCACTTCGTTATTATAAATTTAAAATCTTAGGTACTTTTGAAGAGAATGGCAAAGTGATCAATACAATTAAAGTAATGCCCAAAAGATTGTATGAGCCATTGTTTTCCGGGATCATCAATATAGTGGACAATGATTGGAGTATCCATAGTTTGGATTTTCAACTTACTAAAGAAGCTCAATTGGAATTACTAGATACACTGAAAATTACGCAGCAGTACATACCGGTTGATTCAGATTTATGGCGGGTAAACAATCAGGTTTATTATTTCGGTTTGAACTTTTTCAATATCGATGTAGTCGGAGATTTTCTTTCCGTGTACAGTGATTACAAAATAAATCCTTTGATTGATAAAAAAATATTTGATAGAGTAATATTGAAATATGATTCTTCAGCTACTCAAAAATCAAAAGCCTATTGGGATACCATTAGGCCTGTTCCGCTGAATCAGGAAGAGGCTAAGGATTACCAGGTAAAGGACAGCATCTTTCAAAGCAAGCAAGCTAACTCAGCAATCGATAACAATTTAGATACGCTAAGAAAAAGACAGGGAAAAATAAAGTGGTATGGTTTTATATTTCCTGGTTTTGATAGAGTGCATTATGGAAACAATCACAGGTACAATTGGGGGATAGATCCATTGCTGTTAAATTTACAATACAATTCGGCAGAAGGCATTGTTACTAAATTTACTGGGTATTTTGAAAAATATTTCAAGCGATCAAAAAGTAAATTGAGTATTGAGCCCGATATACGTTATGGATTTGGCAATTTGCATTTAAATCCAAGTTTGAATGTAAACCTGTTTACCAAGGTAAAAGAAGGGTTCAGTAGTTATCGAAACAATAATTGGTTTCTCTCTGGAGGAAAAAGAGTGTCACAGTACAATCAGGAAAGTACCATCAATCCATTGTTAAATGAGTTCAGTACTTTGTTTTATGGAAAGAATATTCTGAAAACTTATGAGAATTATTTTTTGCAATTTGGTCTTAATAAGAAATTTGATAATGGCTGGAATATTTCATTGTCAGCTATTTATGAAGACAGGTCGCCTTTGTTTAATGTAGAGAAATTTACATTCAAAAAGAAAGATTCCATTTTTTTAACTGAAAATTATCCAGTAGAAAGAGTGAGTATCAATGAGATAAATCCTCATCAGGCCTTTATTTTAAAGGGTTCTGTGAGTATTAAGCCCGGACAACAGTATATTCAGTTTCCCAAAAGTAAAGTGCCTATTGGATCTAAGTATCCAACATTCAGAATTAGTTATGAAAAGGGGCTACATAGAATATTTGGTAGCGATGTAGATTATGATAAATGGAGCTTCGATGTATTTGACGATAAAAATTTAAAACTGGCTGGTGTTTTGAAATACAGGATCAGCTTGGGAGGTTTTTTGAATAATAGGAAAGTGTATATACAAGATTATAGGCACTTTAACAGCACTTCATTGAAATCGACTTTGAATTACATGAAAGGATTTCAACTGATGAGTGCTTATGGAAATTCAAACATGGCCAATTTTTGTACTGAAGCACATGTTGAGCACCATTTCAATGGATTAATCACTAATAAAATACCAGTTTTTAAAAAGAAAGGTTGGAAGTTAGTAGGAGGATTAAATGCTTATTATATTCGTAATGATAATCACTATGAAGAATTGTTTGCCGGAATTGAAAATATCAATAAAGTATTAAGAATAGATTATGTTACGTCCTATCAAAATGGGAAATACTTACAATCGGCTTTTGTTTTTGGAATGGGAGGATTGTTTGGCGACAATCAAAATAGTTCTGATAAAAGAGAATCATCCAAATCAGCCCGAAAGGCGTTAACACTAGCTTTTTAACTAAATTCCTTTATTTTTGTATAGTTAATTTGGTTTGCCCTGCAAGCATCCAATCTTTTTTCAGATTTCCTGTTGATACAGGATCAAATTATTATTGTATGTCAGTTTTACACAATCGTGTTTCACAGGCAGAACTCAAAAAGCGCCTGTATGAAGAAACAGAACACAGAATCACTGTTTCATTTTATCAGTATTTTTTTATTGAAAATCCGCAATCATTCAGGGATGATCTTTACAAAGGATTAGATGAATTGAAAGTTTTTGGACGTATTTATGTTGCATCAGAGGGTATCAATGCGCAAGCGAGTGTACCAGAAAGTAAATTCAATGCATTCAAAGAATTTTTATACAGTTATTCTGCATTGGATGGAATCAGAATTAATATTGCAGTGGATAATGATGGTAAATCATTTTGGGTGCTTAAAGTGAAAGTTAGAGAGAAGATAGTAGCTGACGGCATCACCGATACCTCTTTCGACATGGTAAATAAAGGAAAGTATGTGAATGCCCAAGAGTTTAATGAATTGACGAATGATCCTGAAACCGTAATTGTTGATATGCGCAATCATTATGAGTATGAAGTGGGTCATTTTGAAAATGCTATTGAAGTTCCGAGTGATACCTTTCGTGAGCAATTGCCAATGGCGGCTGATATGTTGGATGATAAAAAGGATAAGAACATAATCATGTATTGCACTGGTGGTATTCGTTGCGAAAAGGCAAGTGCGTATATGCTGCATCGTGGGTTTAAAAATGTTTTTCATTTAGAGGGCGGAATCATTCATTATACCAATAAAATAAAGGAACAGCAGTTGCCCAATAAATTTCACGGAAAAAACTTTGTATTTGATGACAGGCTAGGAGAACGCATATCCGATGAAATAATTTCCAAATGTCATCAATGCGGACAGTTAGCAGATACGCATACAAATTGTAAAAATGAAGGATGTCATTTGTTATTTATTCAATGCAGTGCATGTGCTGAAAAATACCAGGGCTGTTGCAGTGATGAATGTCAGCAGGTAATTAATCTTCCAGAAGAAGAACAGAAACAATTACGAAAAGGCATCGATAAAGGCAGAATGGTATTTAATAAATCCAAACAAAGATTACGGCCAAGGTTGGGGGAGTAACGCTTCGCGTGTTCAATAGTTCAAGGGTTCAAGACGCTGCGCTGGTTTAAAGTTTTAAGGTTAAATTTGATTAAGCCTTTGTAAGAAATGCTACTATTATTTTTTTGTTCGCTTGCAGCATAATGAACAAAAAGCGAAGCTATAGGTGTGTGATTGATTGCCTGCTTTTTGGAATGGTGCCCGCAGGGCAATGCTGTTCTTGTTTATGTCGACATCAACAAGTGTAACAAACTTGATTTTTTCTCCCTTTTTTGATCAAGCAAAAAAGGGATGGCCCAGCGGCCATGGAGCGAAAGAAGTCTCATCAATGATTGATGGTTTAATAGTTCAAGGCTCAAGGGTTGTATTATTTGTCAATTAAAAAGTAAAAATTAAAAATGTTCAAAAAAATATTTTTCACTTTAATAATACACTATTCATCACGTTCCCATGTTCTCAAAATGCTAGATTGGTCGAAAAAAATAGCGATTTGAAGTTGTCGCAGACCGTCGCTACTGCAAAGATTTTGATTTTTTACTTTAATTATATTTTAATTTTTATCAAAAGAGCATATTTCACCTCGTTTATTCCAGTAATGACAATATGTTTTTTAATTCCTCATTCATTTTAGAGAATGCAAACAGTTTTTTGCCAAGGTCTTTCAATGAAGCTCCAATATGGTACATTTCTTTTTCATCTACAATGAGAAATCGGTCATGATTATTTTTTAGTAAGCGGATGATGATAGGGGCGTATTGTTGATTGTGTTTTTGTAAATCTGCTGTCAACATTGAGTTTTGATTTTTGGTATAGATGATTGCTTTAGCAGATGTAGGGCGTTTAGAAAGTAATGCCAGTGTGTACTCATCAATATAATTATCAATCAGAATAACCGACTTTTCTGCTTTTTTAATGATATCAGCGAAAAATACATAGGCATCAAAAATTTTACCCTCAAAAAAAATACCTTGGGTGGGATATTTATTGGATTGTTCCAATGCAGTAAAAATTTGTTCGAATTTTCTATCTGAATCAAGTTGTTTCCATTCAATATTATTTATCCTAACTAATATATTATCAGATTGGTTTAATAATTTTCTCATTTCTACAAAAGCATTTATGATCTTAATGCTAATTTGAATGGCTGTCTTACTTTTTAAAATAGCAGAGAGCATTGCAACACCTTGTTCAGTAAAAACATAGGGAAGGTATTTTTTATGGTCACCTCTTTTTTTCTTTAAGGTCGCAATTTGCGACCTTAAAGAACTCCATTCTTCTTCAGATAATTGAAACATAAAAGAGGCAGGAAACCTATCAGCATTCCTTTTTACTTGTTCATTGAGTCTTTTTGCTTCTACTTCGTAAAGTAAAGCTAGATCGCTATCGAGCATTACTGCTGTTTTTCTGATACTAAAAATTTTATTTTCAATATCATAATTGAATTCCTTTTCAATATTCTTCATAACTCAGTTAAAAATTAAAATTATAGTTGTGAATAGAAATTTATATGAGGAATTCAACCCTGAAATGTGTTTTTTTTAGATTGTCTTACGACAGGAAGGTTTTTCACTTTTCAATTTCTGATGCGTGTCGACACGAACCAATGCTTGGTAAACAAGAATGGATATATTTAATATTTTAAAACTAAAAAAATATTACTATATTTTAAATAATAATATCAGCAGAAAAATATTCCTTCTTACCAAAACTTTTGTTTATGAAAAAGCTCTTGTCTTTTTTACTTCTGAATTTTGCATTTTTAATTGTAGAAGCTCAAATTCCTTCTTATTTACCCACCAATGGTCTTGTTGGCTGGTGGCCTTTTAATGGTAATGCGAATGATGAAAGTGGGAATGGAAATAATGGAATTGTAAATGGAGCGACTTTGACTACAGATAGATTTGGGAATGAGGGTAATGCATTTAGTTTTGATGGGATTAATGATTTTATTGATGTTAATATTGATTCAATATTACAGAATGGCATTTCAATTTGTTTATGGTTCAGTTATGCAAATAATCAATTTGATCATAAAGGTATAATTTGGTCGAGACTATCAGGACCACAAGGGAATTATCCTTTTGCTCCCAATCAAGCAACGGGCATAATGATACATCCCAACGGAATGTTATGCTTGGCTAGTGATGGCAGTAATCTAACTGGTGTTGAAAACACGGGAATGTATTTCAATGATGGTAATTGGAATCAAGTAGTTTTTACGTTGGATGTTAATTCGCATCAATCAAAAATATTTATTAATGGGATGGAAAAAAAATCCGTTAATTCATCTAACACAACAAAAATCAACTTGAAATATACAAGTACAAAAATTGGCAAAGATGAGATTGAGGGGTATGGTAATCGTTATTGGAATGGTAAAATAGACGATATCGCTATCTACAACCGTGCCCTCACTCCGCAAGAAATTACCCAATTATACACTGGAGTTGCTACAACTTATGCCGATGTAATAAACAATAATGACACCACAATCTGCAAAGGAAATACTATTACACTTTCTGCAAAAGAAACATTGCCTGTTACTGACATTGATGGTAATGAATACCCAACCGTAAAAATCGGTTCTCAAATTTGGACTGCTAAAAATTTGGATGTTAGCAGATACAGAAATGGAGATAGTATTAACTATCTAAATAGTGGTTATGAATGGATTAATACTAATAGAGGTGCAGTGTGTAATTATAATAATGATAGTAACTCTTTTGCAAATACATATGGGAAATTATACAATTGGTTTGCTGTCGATGATATAAGGAAATTGGCCCCACAGGGTTGGCATGTACCGAGCGATGGTGAATGGAATAAGTTAGTTAAATTTATTGATAATAATATTGATACAAATATTATTGGATTGCAGGGCAATAGCATAGGTCGTGCTTTAAAAGAAACAGGAACTTTACATTGGGAAGCACCGAATTCTCAAGCAACAAATTCTTCTTTATTCTATGCATTACCTGGAGGTTATAGATATAGTGGTGGTGATTATATGCTAATAGGTAATACTGCAATATGGTGGACTTCTACAAACAATCAATCATACTCATCTTGGAATAGAGTTCTTACATCTGATAATTCATTTTACAGGGTGGCGCATGATTACAGGCATGGTTTTTCTGTTCGTTTAGTGAAAGACAATCATTATAGTTACCTATGGTCAAATGGCGACACCACTGCAACAATTTCTATTTCACCCAATCAAACAACCACTTATTATTGCACTATCACTGATGGAGTAAATTCTTATAGAGACAGCGTAAAAATCAATGTTTTCAATCCAAACATATTCCCCCAAGACACCCTCAAAATCTGCGGTTCTTCTTACACTCTAGATGCAGGTTCAGGATATAATTCTTATTTATGGAATACAAGTGATTCCTCTCAATCAATTAATGTTACATCAACAGGTTGGTATTCATGTACTGTAAGCAATGGAATATGTAGTGCTACGGATAGTGTTTTAGTGAGTATAATTGGTGAAAATATTATCAACAATGACACAACGATTTGTAAAGGAAGTAGTATCACATTAACAACAGATAAACTAGCTGATATTGATGGTAATGATTATCCAATAGCTAAAATAGGAACGCAAAAATGGATCTCTAAAAATCTAAATGTCAGCAGATACAAAAATGGAGATATAATTCCTCAAGTTTCTGATTCAGCTCAATGGTCAAACTTAACTTCAGGAGCTTGGTGTTGGTATAACAATGACAGCGTAAGCTTTGGAGCTATTAACGGAAAATTGTACAATTGGTATGCTGTGAACGATTCAAGAGGTTTGGCTCCTGAGGGATGGCATGTGCCGAGTGATGGAGATTGGAAAAAATTAATTAAATATTTAGATATTAATTTTGATTCAACTACATGCTGTAGTAGTAATGCTGGCGGAAAAATGAAAACAATTTCAGGGTGGGCTAGTCCTAATATAGATGCTACAAATTCAAGTGGCTTTACTGCACTACCAGGAGGTTATCGGAATGGTATAGAATTTAATTTTTTTGGCAGTAAAATTTATAGCTGTTTTTGGAGTTGTACTCAAAAAGATGAATTCATTGTGTTAGGACGATCACTAATAAATGACAATGGAGGAATTTATAATGTTAATGCCTACAAGAATAATGGATTTTCGGTTCGACTTGTCAAGGATATTGATTATTTTTATTATCATAACAACAACTACTTATGGAATAATGGTGCTACAACTTCAATAATTAATGTAAATCCTGCTTCATCTACAACATATTATTGCACAACAAGCAATGGGATTCATTCTTGCAGAGATAGTGTAACCGTAACCGTTATTAAACCTGCCCCCACAACATCACCTGCAAGTATTACCATCACACCTGTAAATACTAATGTTTGTGAAGAAAAAGTATATCGTTATTCAGCGCCTGCATTACCTGCAGCTACTTCCACTACAGAAGCTACTGGTTACTTGTGGAGTTTTACAGGCAACTTGGGAGCAACGGCTATCATTGATTCAGGAACATTAACTAGTCGTGCCATTTTGTTACGTTTCCTAACTAATGCAGCAAGTGCAACAGGCGATAGTGTTCGAGTTTGCTACACTTCTGCATGCGGTAAAAACAGTCCTAATAAATCAGTGAAGCTTACCAATACTCAAACCAAAGTTCCAGCTGTTCCTGCAAGTATTACTGTGACCCAAGTAGCACCAAGTATTTGCAGTGCAAGGGTTTACCGTTTCACAGCACCTGCTTTGGTGAGTGCCTCTGGCACTGCTGTATCTGCTACTGGTTGGAAATGGTCTTTCACTGGCTCATTGGCAGGAGATCCATTTACAGATACTACTTATGCTGTGGTAGATTCGGGTACTGCAACATCACAAGTAATCAGAGTGAGATTCAAAACCAATGCCGCTGCAGTTACAGGAGATAGTATCAGGGTTTGCTACAACTCTGGTTGTGGATACACTGCCAATAAATCGCTTAAACTTGCTAATACAAAACTAAATGTTCCTGCAACGCCTGCAAGTATTACAGTTACACGTTTAACAACTAATATTTGTGGAGCAAGAAAATATCGGTACACCGCCCCAACTCTGTCTGCATTAACAACCACTACAGTTGCTGCAACTGGCTACCAATGGTCGTTTACTGGCTCATTGGCAGGAGATGTTTTCAATGACACAACCTATGCTGTAATAGATTCCGGAAATATCAATTCAAGAATCATCGTAGTGAGGTACAAACAAAATAATGCAGCAGCTACAGGAGATAGTATCAGATTATTATACACATCAGATTGTGGCAACAGTGTAAACAAAGCAATCAAACTAACCAATGCATTACTGTCTGTTCCGGCAGTACCTGCAAGCATTACCATTACCTCTATAACAACAAATGTATGTTCGGGTAAGGTATACCGTTATACTGCTCCTGTATTGCCTGCAGCTACTTCATCAGCCACTGCTGCTACAAGTAGAAAATGGGTATTCAAAGGAAGATTGTTCAGTAATTACGGACAAATCACTTTAGGTAATGATACTTCCAGAATCATAGAAGTTACCTATAGCAGCAATATAGCTGCTACCATTGGCGATAGTGTATTGTTATATTACACTTCTGCTTGTGGTAATAGTTTAAACAAAGCATCGAAGCTATCCAATGTGGCTACCACATTACCTGCTGCACCAGCTAGCATAACACCATTAATAGTTAGTGATGTGTGTGGAGCAAGGGTTTACAGATATACTGCGCCTATTTTACCAACAGCAACTGCAGCAACGGCAACTGTAACCAGTGCTCGAGGTTATCTTTGGACTATGCCAATAGGTGCTGTCGGAAGTACAGGAAACATAACAACAGGTTCAGATACTTCAAGGATAATTGAAATTACTTACAGAAGCAATGCTGCTGCTCAGGCCGGTGATACCATCAAAGTAAGATACACAACAATAACTTGTGGAAACAGTGCATACAAAGGGCTTAAGCTTACTAATCTGGTAAAAAATGGTTGCCCTCCTTCATCAGGCGCGACTATTCCAACATCAAGGGTTATAAGCAATACAATGGGTAGAGATGATATTGAAGTAAAAGTGTTTCCCAATCCAACACACAACAATTTCAATTTGCAAATCAATACACTCAATCAATCGCCTGTAGATGTGAGCATCATGGATGTGCAAGGAAAGCTTATAAAGAGACTGACAGCAAAGCCAAATGAAATTTCATCTATAGGAAACGATTTACAATCGGGGGTGTATTTGATAAAAGTGGTCCAAGGAAAACAGATAAAAACGGTGAAGGTGGTGAAGGAATAGAAAATCAAAATTGAAAAATTAAAAGTAAAAAAATATTTTGCTGTTATTATTTAAGATGGAGGGTTCGCCCAGCGGCCATAGAGCGAAAAAAGCTTTGTAAATCAATGTTTAAAATAGGACAGAGTCCTTCATCTTTATTCATCACCGGTCGCAGACCGGCGCTACTAAAAAGGTTCAAGGTTAAACGCTACGCTTCGCTTCGCGTGTTTAACGGTTCAAGGTTCAAAAATTTAAGGTTTAAGGTGATATCTTATTCTAAAAAAAGGTTCACAAACCATTGAACTCTTGAACTGTTGAACATTGAACCACTTCACTTCTTACACATTAAACCTAAAATGCATTACATCACCATCTTGCACAATGTATTCTTTCCCTTCAATGCGAAGTTTGCCATTGTCTCTGCAGGCGGCTTCTGAGCCATAATGAACAAAGTCTGCATAAGAAATGACTTCCGCTTTGATAAAGCCTTTTTCAAAATCTGTGTGAATAACACTTGCGGCTTGGGGCGCTTTCCAACCCTGATGAATGGTCCATGCTCTTACTTCCTGTACACCTGCTGTAAAATAAGTAGATAGATTCAGTAATTTGTATGTAGAATGAATTAGTCTGTCTAATGCGGGTTCAACCATTTTATATTCTTCCATGAACATCTGCTTGTCTTCTGGATTATCCAATTCTGCAATTTGTGCTTCAATGGCATTGGTCATTACAATCACTTCATTACCTTCATTTCTTACCGCTTCAATCAATGCATTGGAGAATTTATTGCCAGTATGCATGGATGCTTCATCGACATTAGCAACATATAAAATGGGTTTGTCTGTTAGCAGGAATATATCTGCAATTGCTGCTTTGTCTTCCTTGCTCAATCCCAGAGATAAAATATTTTTACCTTGATTCAAATGTTCTTTACAGGCCTTTAAAACTTCATATTCAGCTTTTAATTTGGCATCTCCTTGTTTCAATAATTTTTCGGTACGTTGCATTTTTTTTTCAACGCTTTCCATATCCTTCAATTGCAATTCGGTTTCAATGATTTCTTTATCGCCAACCGGATTGATAGGACCTTCGTCTCTTAAAATATTGTCGTCTTCAAAACAACGGATCACATGAATGATTGCATCCACTTCGCGGATATTCGCCAAAAATTTATTTCCTAATCCTTCTCCTTTGCTGGCGCCTCTTACCAAACCTGCGATGTCAACAATTTCAATTTGAGTTGGTACTACGCGATTAGGCTTTACAAGTTCCTCCAATTTATTCAACCTTGTATCAGGTACATTTACCAATCCTGTATTGGGTTCAATAGTACAAAATCTGTAATTGCTGGCTTGTGCTTTTGCACTGCTGCTTACTGCGTTAAAAAGGGTTGATTTTCCAACATTCGGAAGACCTACAATTCCTGCCTGTAATGCCATTTTTTGAGGGTTTTATTTTAATTGAACGCAAAGGTAAGGGAAGGGGGCAAATGTTCAAGGGTTCAATGGTTTAAAGTTTAATGGTTCAAGAGTTCAATGTTCAAGAGTTCAATGTTCAAGAGTTCAATGTTTAATGGTTTAAAGTTTGAGGTTTAATGGCATTTTTTGAATTTTGAATTTTGAATTTTTACTTTTTACTTTTGAATTTGCAATTTTTCCTTTTAAATTTACCTATATCATTCAATTATTCTCTATGGCGTTAAGCAGAATCTGGTCGGCATTTATCATCATCGCAATTGTAACCGCCGGAATTAAATCTTTTATTTTTCCTGATAATCGGGCGATTTTTTCCAATATGGTGACCGGTAAAACGGGAGATACCGTTAAAATTAAAACAGTTTCAGTTGCAAATGAAAACCCGGCAGTAAAGTCAGCCATTGACAGCAATTCTATTTATTCAAATGGAGAAATTAGGGCTATCAAAAAAAACGAGACTGAAATTCTTTATTTTAAAATTCAATCTGCCGATGGTATTGTGGAAACCTGCCAAACGGCAGTAACTATTTGTTTGAAATTAATTGGGTTCCTAGCATTATTCATGGGATTTCTGGCTATTGCTGAAAAAGCAGGCGGTATAAGGTTTTTGTCAAGAATCATTGGGCCTTTTTTTTCTAAGATTTTTCCTGATATTCCAAAAGGTCACCCTGCCATGGGGCACATGATGATGAATTTTTCTGCTAATCTCCTTGGTCTAGATAATGCTGCTACGCCCTTTGGTATAAAAGCGATGGAGAGCTTGCAGGAAATCAATCCCGATAAATCCAAAGCATCCAATGCGCAGATCATGTTTCTTTGTTTGCATGCTTCCGGTCTTACATTGATTCCGGTAAGTATAATTGCTTTGCGCTCTGCCGCCAAAGCTGCTAATCCCATGGATATTTTCATTCCATGCATGATTGCCACTTTTGTTGCAACAATTGCTGCTATGATTATTGTAAGTTTCAAACAACGCATCAACTTATTTCAACCAATTATTTTTGCATGGGTAATGGGTATCTCCGCTTTGATAGCTTTGCTAGTTTTATACATTAAATCTTTGGATGCGGAATCTGTGCAATTATTTTCAGGATCATTGAGCAGCGGCTTGATTCTATTGATTTTTATCTTAATTATTGCAGGCGGATTATATAAAAAAATAGATGTTTTTGATTCTTTTATTGATGGTGCAAAAGGAGGATTTGAAACTGCCGTAAGAATTATACCTTATTTGGTGGGTATGTTGGCCGCCATCAGCTTGTTAAGAACAAGCGGTTGTTTTGATTCTTTGATAACAGGAATGAAAACTTTATTTTCTGCTATGGGTGCTGATACTAAATTTGTAGATGCATTACCCACCGCATTGGTAAAGCCTTTCAGCGGAGGAGCAGCCAGAGGAATGATGGTAGATTCAATGAAAACTTTCGGTCCTGACTCTTTTGCCGGAAGATTGTCCTGTATTTTGCAGGGCTCTTCTGATACTACTTTTTATGTAATTGCTGTTTACTTCGGAGCTATAACGGTTAAGAATACACGCTATGCTGTATGGGCAATGCTCTTGGCTGATCTTGTTGGAATCATCACTTCAATCGGATTGGCTTATTTGTTTTTTGCTTAACTATCTAGTTCCATTGTTTTCTGATTCATCGTCACCAGATGAACCATATTTGGGGTTAAATAAACCCACTAGGTATTTTGCTTTATAAATAGACGTATTGTATTGATTTCCCAAAACAATGATGGTTGCATCTTCTTTCAACAATCGAATAAAGACAGCGTTATTTCCATGCCACCATCCGTTATGATAAATTATTTTTTTGCCATCGGGGAAAGCATACATTCTCCAACCCAAACCGTAATTTCTTATGCCTGCTCTTTCATTACTGTAGGGTTTGTATGCCTCCTCTAAAGTTTTTTTTGAAAGGTATTGTCCGCTCGATAATAATCTGTCCCATTTCAGTATATCTCTGGGTGTTGAAAAGATATTTTTATCTCCTACTATTTTATCAACGTCGATAAATACTGCCTGATAACCTCTCCAGTCATAGCTTGGGGTTGTTCTCGATGAATCTGAATTTGAGTAAACAAATGAATTTTTCATTTGAAGTGGTTCAAAAATTGTTTTTTTAAGGTAATTCGCATAACTCATTCCTGTTACTTTTTCAATCAGTAGTGCCAGTAAAGCATAATTGGTATTACAATAACAAAAGCTTCTGTTGGGAAGACCAATATTCTTTAATTCAGATTTTCTGTTTACAAGATAATCATACACATCACGGTTAGTAGCAAATTTATTCCTGTCCCAACCCAATTCATCCATAAAATAAACATAGTTAGGTAATCCGCTTCGATGATTTAATAAAGTTCTAATTGTTATGCCTAGATAGTTGAAGTCAGGAAAATATTTAGAGAATAGGTCATCAATATTAATTTTCTTATCTTCCCACAACTTCAAAGTTACCATCGCAGTAAAAGTTTTGCTAACAGAAGCAATGTGAAAAGGTGTATTGGAGTTTATGGTGTCGGGATATCGCAGATGAGCAGTTCCATTGTATTTTTCAAATATGATTTGGCCATTTTTCGCTACCAAGACCCCTCCATTGAATCTCGATTTTCTTAAAAAACTGTCATACCAATAATTACAAACGTTGTTTGCTTTCGAAATGTAGTCCTTGCTTAAAGCTGGGCCTTCGGGTAATTGATAAGTTTTAACTACAAGATCTTTATCAAAGTCATTTTGTTTACCCGAATGGTTACAAGAAAAACTTGCTGTTATAGTTATAAACGATAATAATATTTTAATATCAAAGATTGAATTTCTCATATTTTTTGTGAGCTTATGGACTAACCTGTGCTACCAATTTTGCTGTTTAAATAATATATTTGTGCAAAATAAAGAGATATAACAATGGCAGAGAAAAAAAATACTAGTTATCCCAAAGAAAAAATAAATATTCTTTTTTTAGAAAACATAAGTGAAGCAGCCATTGCTCAGTTTTCAAACAATGGATATGTTAACATTAAAAGAGTTTCTGGCGCATTGAGTGAAGATGATTTATTAAAAGAAATAAAAAATATACATATTCTGGGCATTCGCAGTAAAACCTTGATTACGGATAAGGCATTAAATGCTGCTCATAAATTACAAGCCATTGGTTGCTTTTGTATTGGCGTAAATCAAGTAGATTTAAAGGCGGCAACAAAACATGGTGTGGCAGTTTTCAATGCACCTTACAGCAATACAAGAAGTGTAGCAGAATTAGTGATTGGTGCTTCTATTATGCTTGTGAGAAAAATTATTGATAAAAATAAAGCAGCGCATGATGGAAAATGGATGAAAGATGCGAAAGGCAGTCATGAATTGAGAGGTAAAACCCTTGGTATCATTGGATATGGGAATATAGGCAGTCAGGTGAGTGTATTGGCAGAAGCACTTGGAATGAAAATTTTGTATTACGATGTTGAAACAAAACTCCCATTGGGCAATGCAGTTGAAGCAAAAAATATCAAAGAGCTATTACAACACAGTGATGTAGTTTCGCTTCATGTACCCGAACTTTCTTCAACTAAAAATCTGATCAATAAAAACAATTTAAAGTTATTTAAAAAAGGAGCTGTTTTAATAAATTATGCCAGGGGAGAAGTGGTTGATATTGCAGCTTTAAAACAATCATTAGATGCAGGACATTTGGGCGGTGCTGCGATAGATGTATTTCCTGTTGAACCTGAAAAAAATGGAGATGTTTTCAAATCGCCATTACAGGGGTTGTCTAATATTTTATTGACGCCTCATATTGGTGGCAGTACACAAGAAGCACAGAATAATATTGGGTTAGATGTGGGAGCTAAATTGTTTAATTATCTTGAAAAAGGCATCAGCACTGGTTCTCACAGTGTTCCAGCCCTGGCCTTGCCACCTCAGGAGGGGGCTCACAGAATTTTGCACATACATGAAAATGTTCCCGGTGTGATGAGTCAGATCAACTCTACTTTAAGTAATAATAAGATTAATATTCTTGGACAGTATTTAAAAACCAATGAAAATATTGGTTATGTTGTGTTGGATATTGACAAGAGTATCAGCAAAAATGCGCTGGAATTACTTAGCAAAGTCAAGCATTCCATCAAAGTGAGGATTTTGTATTAATTGGATTGCTTTATATTGAAGATAATTCTTGAAGCATTGCTTTAACTTCTATTTCATTCAATTGGACATTTTTAAATTCATCATTCATTTTCGAGGAATGAAACTCCATTTGACTTTTGACGAATGTTCTGGCAGAGCTATGAAACTCTTTTGCTTTCGATTTAAGGGCAATTTCTTTGATGTTTTTTGAATGGATGTCGCTCCCAGGCATGATGATGATTCTGTCATCAGCCATTTCTATCAGTTTTTCTATAAGCATTATTCCTTCCAAAGCAGTGGGATATTGCCCGCTGGTTAATATTCTTTCGCATCCGGTTGAAATGATATCCTCCAATGCATCAAATGGATTGTTGCTTCTGTCAAAGGCCCTGTGGAAAGTTACGCTCATAGGATACGCCAGATTCACCAACTCGGATGTTCTTTTTTTATCGATGCTGCCATCTTTGTTTAAAAGCCCCAATACAACTCCATCACAGCCTGTTTTTTTACAAAGTAATACATCTTCTTTCATGATATTGAATTCTTCCTCACTGTATAAAAAATCCCCTCCTCGGGGTCTGATAATTGGAAATAATTCAATCGTTGTATTTTTTCTTGCTGAATGAATCAGACCAAAAGAAGGCGTAGTTCCACCTTCTGCCTGATTATCGCACAATTCAATTCTATGGGCTCCTGTTTTTTCAGCAATGATGCAGCTTTCAATGTCAAAAGCAATGACTTCTAGTATAAAGTTCATGTAAATCAAATTAAGTATTTAGAAGTATGAATTTTATTTTCATTGTTGCTTTTAACACTGAATACAAACCCTTTTTGAATTGCATAAGCGCCGTATTCCCCTTTTTTGTTCATGGCTAAAAACCCAACTTGCAAAGTAGCTGCTTTTTTGGGGTCGCGGTTTACTATTCTTTCAACGGCCTTTTTACATGCTTTTTCCGGACTGTAACCATGACGCATGTATTCAACAACAGTATGTGTTCCACAAATTCTGATCACTTCTTCTCCAACACCGCTGCTGGTGGCAGCGCCAATTTCATTGTCAACAAACAATCCTGCTCCAATAATAGGGGAGTCTCCAACACGTCCGTGAATTTTAAATGCCATACCACTGGTAGTAACAGCCCCCGATAAATCTCCATTGGTATCCATTGCTACAAGACCCATTGTATCATGATTGGGGCTGCCGTCTTCAAAAAATGGAGGTGCAAATGGGCCATTGTTTTTTTTATTTTCAATATTGATTTCGGGTTGGTATTTACTTTTTTCAATCCATTTTTTATAAGCATTGGTAGCATCTTCTGAAAGTTTTGCAGGCTCTTTTGGAAATCCGTTTTCCAGTGCAAACTGTTGTGCACCTTGTCCTACAAGCATTACATGTGGCGTGGTTTCCATGATTTTTCTGGCAACTGATATGGGATGTTTAATTTGCTCCAATCCGCCTACTGCTCCACAATTTGCTTTTTCATCCATGATGCAAGCATCAAGAGTTACAATGCCGTCTCTGTCCGGGTGTCCGCCAAGTCCAACACAACAGTTCAAACTGTCTTCAATATACATTGCGCCTGCTTCTACAGCATCAATTGATTTACCATTGGCAGATAGTATTTTCCATGCTTCTGCATTCACGGGCATACCGCTGTCCCAGGTCGAGATTACAATTGGTTTTTGAATTGTTGTTGAAAAGGAGGGTAAATTGATGGATGCAAGTCCCATAGATCCAAGTTGTAAAAACTTTTTTCTGTTCATCATGGATATTGAATTTAGTCAAGTGATTTTATTAAGGAATTGATGAGCAATATTATCTGCATAAGTTCCATAAGCTTCGGTAAAAATACCTTTTATTTTTCCATCTTTTGAAGAAATAGCATACAGAATTTCCTCATCAGATGGATTGGTATCACCTTCGAATCTGAATGTTTTAATAATGATGAAATCATCTGCTGATAAACATTGATTTGAAGATGAACACAACTTTGAATCAAAAGCAATATTAAAATCGATTGAATAGCCAATCTTCTTTAGGTCGTTAATGGCTTCTACAATGGTATCGTAACTTTTCATTTTAATTGATTTAATAAAAAAAAGTACATCTATATATCTTTTGGGTAAGCTCTGTTTATCAGTATTGCAAATGATGATAATTATTGGAATGCTTTTATTAAAAAAATCTATGAAGAAGTGGCGGATAATACACTAAAAACATTTAGATTACGTACATTGCATTAACGTAAAATTATTAGAAAAGCGCATCAGAGTCGATGGGTTGAAATTAAGAACATTATGAGCAAAAGTAAAAAGAATAAACCCGGAAAATCATCTCAGGTTAAGTTGCTAAAGGGCAAGTTGGAAATCAGCAGAAGTGGGATGGGTTTTGTGGTGGTAGAAAACGAAGAAAGGGATATTTTGGTTAAGCCAAATGATTTCGGGAAAGCATTTCATGGAGATATGGTAAGGGTGCAAGTTGCAACCGGAGGGTCACCATTAAAAAGAGTAGAAGGTAAAGTGGTTGATGTTGTTGAGAGAAAACAAACCATTTTTGTAGGACATGTCCATATAAATAAAAATATTGCATTTTTTGAGGTTTCGGGTGATAAACCGATTCCTGATTTTTATATTCCTTTGGATAAGTTGAATGGTGCTGTTGATGGAGATAAAGTGGTTGCAAAGTTATTGAAATGGGATAAAGATGATAAAAAACCAATAGCATCTGTAGAGTCTATTCTAACAGCATCTGATGAGTCCGATCTTGCCATGAAGGAAATATTGATAGATGCCGGATTTTCCCTTGGTTTTGAAGAAGAGGTCATGAAAGAAGTTGATCAGCTATCAGGAAAAATCACACGGGAAGAAATAGCCAAAAGAAAAGATTGCAGGGATATTCTGACTTTCACTATTGATCCTGTTGATGCAAAGGACTTTGATGATGCAATATCCATTCGGAATCTAGATAACGGGAACTATGAGATTGGGGTTCACATTGCAGATGTCAGTCACTTTGTAAAGCCCGGATCCAACTTGGATAAATCAGCTTATGCAAGGGCGACCAGTGTTTATCTGCCAGACAGGGTTAATCCTATGTTGCCCGAAAAGATCTCAAATGAATTGTGTTCACTTAGACCTAATGAAGATAAATATACATTCTCTGTGATTTTTCAAATTACCAACCGTGCAGAAATTAAACACAAGTGGATAGGTCGTACAATCATTCACAGCAATCACAGATTTACTTATGAAGAGGTGCAGCAAACAATTGAGACGAAGGAAGGATTGCATCACAAGCCAATTTTACTTTTGAATAATCTTGCTCAGCAATTTAGAAAAGAACGTTTTGATAATGGCGCAATAAATTTTTCATCCACTGAAGTTAGATTTACATTGGATGAAAAAGGAAAACCAATTGGAATTGTAGTCAAAGAAAGCAAAGAAGCTCACAAGCTGATAGAGGAATTTATGTTGCTTGCAAATAAGACCATCGCAGAATATGTTTCTAAAATTAAAATAAACAAAGAACCTATTCCATTCCCTTATCGTATTCATGATAAGCCGAATGAAGAAAAACTGAAGCCGTTTTCTGCTTTTGCGAGGAAGTTTGGTTATAAGTTTGATGTGCATAATGAAAAGGAAATTGCTTCATCTTTCAATCAGTTGCTCAATGATGTTCAAGGTAAGCCTGAACAGCATGTGTTGGAGCAATTAGGCATTAGAACAATGGCTAAAGCTGTGTACACATCTAATAACATTGGACATTATGGATTGGGGTTTGAAAATTATTGTCATTTCACTTCTCCTATCAGAAGATATCCTGATGTAATGGTTCATCGTGTTTTACAAGAATGTTTGGAAAAAAATTTGAAGCCTGAGAAAAAAATGGAGGATCGTTGCAAACACTGCAGTGACAGGGAAAGAGCAGCGATGGAAGCGGAAAGAGCCGGAAATAAATACAAGCAGGTAGAGTTCATGAAACAATATTTAGGCGAAGAGTTTGAAGGCGTCATCAGTGGCGTGGCTGCTTTTGGCTTTTGGGTTGAAACAATTGATCATAAATGTGAAGGATTGGTTAGTATTAAAGATTTGAATACTTATGATGATTTCAGACATGATGAGTCTGATTATGCATTGGTTGGACTTCGCACCAAAAAGAAATTCAGGATGGGAGATAAGATAAACATACGCGTAGTAGCTGCCAACCTTACTAAAAGGCAATTGGATTACGAATGGATAATGGAGGGTAGTGTAGGTGCTATTAAAACAAAAAAAATAAAACTGAAAAGTGAAAATTCAAAAGTAAAAAGTAAAAAGTAAAAAGTAAAAAGTGAAAAGTGAAAAGTGAAAAGTAAAAAGTGAAAAGTAAAAAGTGAAAAGTAAAAAGTGATTTTTTTGAATTTTGAATTTTTATTTTTTAATTGTCAAATCCTTAAACTGTTAACATGCATTCTTTCAAATCACTGTCTGAGCAATTTGAAAATCATTTCAATAAAAGACATTTTCCTTTATCACCAGCTAATTTATACGATGCAGCTCAATATATTTTGAAAATTGGAGGCAAACGTGTTCGCCCGGTAAGTGTTTTAATGGCTTGTGAGTTATTCAATGAAATAACCGATGACGCCTATCATGTAGCAACAGCGATTGAATTGTTTCACAATTTCAGTTTGATTCATGATGACATTATGGACAAAGCCCCTTTGAGAAGAGGAATGGATACTGTGCATTCGAAATATGGTGAATCTACTGCTTTGTTGGCAGGAGATGTGATGTTGGTAGTTGCTTATGAAGAAATAAATAAAATAAAACCATCTACATTACATGATGTGTTAACGTTGTTCAGCAAGACAGCTAAAGAGGTTTGCGAAGGACAACAAATGGATATGGATTTTGAAAACAGATTGGAAGTTAATCTTGATGAATATATTGAAATGATAACTTTAAAAACATCCGTATTATTGGCCGCCAGTTTACAAATGGGTGCAATATTAGGAGGTGCAGGAAAAGGCAACCAGCAACATTTGTATGAGTTTGGAAAAAATATAGGTATTTCATTTCAAATACAAGATGATTATCTGGATGCATTTGGAGATCCGGATAAATTTGGAAAACAAATTGGAGGAGATATATTATCCAACAAAAAAACTTTTTTATTAATTCACGCATTGTCAGTTGCTACTGATCAACAAAAAAGAGATTTGGAGCAATTGATGTCTGGAAAAGATGAACATAAAGTTGAAAAAGTATTGCAAATTTTTAAAGATTGCAATGTAGAGGAATGGGCAAATTCGTTGAAGAAGAAATATGCTGATTTGGCAATTAAACATTTGGATGAAACGGCTGTATCTGAACAAAGAAAACTTGAGTTGAAAAATCTGACTCATTTATTGTTAGAAAGAAATACATAGAACTTCACCTATTATTCCGATAAAAACCTAATTCTTATGAGTAATTCATTATTTAGAAGAAAAACTATTGATAATATCATTGCTGAGGGATCTGATAATTCCCATGGAACAGGTTTGAAAAGAGTACTGAATGTAAAAGACCTTACATTTTTTGGGATAGCTGCTATTTTGGGAGCAGGTAGTTTTAGTAGTCTCGGTGGAGCGGTGTTTAATGGAGGACCCGGTGTAATAGTTCTCTTTATTATCACTGGTATCGCTTGTGCTTTTACTGCTTTCTGTTATTCCGATTTTGCGAGTCGTATACCCGTTGCCGGTAGTGCTTATACTTATGCTTATGCAAGCTTTGGAGAAATTTTTGCATGGATCATTGGATGGGCTTTAATAATGGAATACTCTATTGGAAATATTTATGTTTCCTACAGTTGGAGTGACTATTTCACTTCTTTTTTGGAAAGAATGCAAATTAACGTTCCTGCTTATTTGTGCACCAGTTATATGGAGGCCAAACATGCTGTTCAGGCAAACACCAGCAATGAGGAATTGCTTTCTGCATGGAATAATTCACCTGTGATTGCAGGAATAAGATTCATAGTTGATTTACCTGCATTGATCATTAACATTCTGATTACTTACCTTGTTTACAGAGGGGTAAAGGAAAGCAGAAACTTCAGTAATCTAATGGTATTGTTGAAATTAGGTGTTGTATTGTTGATCATATTGATTGGAGGTTATCTTGTTTTACACAATCATCTAACTAGTAATTGGTTGCCCACAAACACAGAAGGTGTAAAATCTTTTATGCCCAATGGATTCAAGGGCGTTA
>CAMCAY010000017.1 GCA_945872815.1 Chitinophaga pinensis | reverse complement strand
ACTTCAATTGATTCATCTTTATTTTCCTCAGGTAATTTTTTAATTATTTCAGATTTGTATCTTGTAGGTTTCTTCTTGATAATTGCTTCAAGAGTAGCAATTTTAGCAGGTGAGACATTTTTCGATTTTTTGGCTGCTAATTGTAAACCTTCCAATTGCTTTTTACTAAGTCCACCTCTGTTACAGAATTGATTGTGTATACTGTTAATGAAAACATTATCAGGCTTTTCTTTTTTAAGCGTCTCCAGAATGGACAATATGATATTTATTTCGGACAAAATATAATTTAAAAGTAAATAGTAAAAATTAAAAAAATAATTTGAACAGCATTAAAAAACCCGACAATTTTATATCGGGTTAATGAAATTTTGCAGTCTGATATATTAAATGTCTATGGCCTCTCCATAAGCTGCAGCAGTAGCTTCTTTCAAGCCTTCACTCATTGTAGGGTGGGGATGAACCGCATTTAAAATCTCATGAGCAGTTGTTTCCAGTTTGCGGGCAACTACTGCTTCGGCTATCATTTCGGTAACATTGTTTCCAATCATGTGGCAACCTAAAAATTCTCCGTATTTAGCGTCATAGATAACTTTGACAAAGCCGTCCGTTGCTCCACCTGCCACTGCCTTACCACTTGCTATGAATGGAAATTTACCCACTTTTATTTCATATCCAGCTTCTTTGGCTGCTTTCTCAGTATATCCAACTGAAGCAATTTCAGGACTGGTATAAGTACAACCAGGAATATTGTTATAATCCATTGGTTCTGGTTTATGACCACTTAAATGTTCAGCTGCATTGATTCCTTCTTTTGCAGCCACATGTGCCAAAGCTTGTCCAGGAGTGCAATCGCCAATTGCATACAATCCAGGTATGTTTGTTTGTTGATTTGCATCAACAATGATTTTGCCTTTATCAGTTTTAACTCCTAAAGATTCAAGTCCGATATTTTCAATGTTAGCAACAACTCCCACA
The DNA here is from genome assembly GCA_945872815.1 of Chitinophaga pinensis. Lineage (GTDB taxonomy): Bacteria > Bacteroidota > Bacteroidia > Chitinophagales > Chitinophagaceae > Ferruginibacter > Ferruginibacter pinensis_C. The sequence continues at coordinate 40,286 of CAMCAY010000017.1, read as the reverse complement.
GCGCTTAATAGAATATCTGCTTCCAAAACAACTTCGCCAGAAGCAGTTTTCACAGTAGCTTTCACTCCGTTACCGGAAGTGTCCACCTTTGTTACTTCACTGTTTGTCATAATGGTCATTCCTTGCTTTTTGAATTGTTTCTCCATTTCCTTGCTGATATCTTCATCTTCAACTGGAACAATTCGAGGTAAAAATTCTACGATAGTTACCTGAGTGCCCATGCTATTGTAGAAGTAAGCGAACTCGCTTCCTATTGCACCACTACCACAAATGATCATGCTTTTTGGTTGTGTCGGTAACGACATTGCTTCTCTGTATCCAATTATTTTTTTACCGTCAATGGGCATGGTTGGTAATTGTCTGGCGCGACCACCTGTGGCAATGATGATATTTTTAGCATCAAGTATTTGCTTACTATTGTCTGCTGCGGTCACTTCCAATTTTGTTCCACTTATCAATTTCCCCGTGCCCATGATTACATCTATCTTATTTTTCTTCATAAGAAATTGAATACCCTTACTCATTTTGTCGGCAACACCACGACTGCGTTTGATAACATTTACAAAATCGGCAGTTGCTTTGTCTATAGTAATTCCGTAATCAGCAGCATGTTTTGCATATTCATAAACCTGAGCACTTTTCAATAAGGCTTTTGTAGGAATACAGCCCCAGTTCAGGCAGATACCGCCAAGACTTTCTCTTTCAACAATAGCAACTTTCTTGCCTAATTGACTAGCTCTGATTGCGGCAGGGTAACCACCTGGCCCGCTTCCTAAAACGATAACGTCGTATGCCATAAAAATGTAGTTTTATATTACGTTTGCGAAAATACTTTGAATTAAGGGATTGACCAAAAGGATAGCCATCAAATTTTAAGTGAACCAAATTATTTCACCTTGACATCATTTTTCTTTTTCCCTGATTCTTTTCTTTGATATGCAATAATTTTTAGGGAGTTGATACTTACATTCAATTCAAATCCAATTAAGATAGCCAGTGAATTGATATAAATCAATGCCATGATCATCATGATAGTTCCGATAGAACCATACAATACATTGTATTTGCTGAAATTGGTTACAAAATAAGAAAATCCAAAAGAGGAGAGAATGCTTAAAAAAGTGGTGGTGATCGTTCCCGGAGAATTCAGTTTCCACCTCTTTTCAACAGACGGAGCATATTTAAAAATAAATCCTATTGCAAAAAAGATAAGAAAAATGATGAAAATCCACCTGGTATTGGAAATAATATCCCTCCATTCCTGATTTTTAACCATCAATTTTAAAATGGCACCCTGGGAAATCAATAATAAAAAATAACCGACAAATAATGAGAAAATCAGCATGGTTAGTTTGATGGCCACCCATCTTTTGGCAATTCCCATCCGCTTTTCAAAGCCGATATAATTTTTTCGATTGAAGGACCGAATCAATCCCATCATGGCATTTGATGCAAAATACAGTGCAACCAACAGCCCAAAAGATAGTAATCCGATTTTATTATCATAAATAAAAGAATCTACAAATCTTATCAATTCTTTATTGTAAACTCTGGAGGGTACTATATCCAGAATCATTCTGTTTAATTGAGTTCTAATGGCTTTTTTTGAAATGAAAGGGAGATTGGGAATAAGCGTAAAAACAAATAATAGGGAAGGAGGTATGGCCATTATAAAATTATAAGAAATAGCAGAAGCCCTTTCTGTCAAACCATGTGTTTTTATTTGTTTGTAAAAAAAACGAATGACATCATATAACGGGACCCCTTCGAAACCCGGAGGATAAATATGCTTGCATTTGTTTATTATATAGGCAAGCGGAGTTTTTGTGATTAATATTCTCTCAAATTTTGTCAATTGTTATTTTATTTTGATGAAAGAGTTAACAGCTTGTCAAGGGCTTGTTGGTAAAGCTTTGCATATTTTAAGTGTTCATTATAATTATTTGAAAAATTGGAATAACCACTGAAATCAGGTTTTGCAACAAAAAAAATATAATCAGTTTCGGGGACATCCAGTACGGCATCAATTGTATTGATGGAGGGGGTGCAAATTGGTCCCGGGGGTAATCCTTTTTGGGTATATGTATTATAAGGCGATGAGTATGAAAGATGACCATTTAAAATTCTTTTCAGTTCAAATTGTCGCATAGCATATTTAACTGTTGGATCAGCTTCCAGTTTCATTCCTTTTTTTAATCGATTGATATAAACACTGGCCACTTTAGGTTTATCTTTTTCCATGTTAGTTTCTTCTTCCACAATGCTTGCCAATGTATAAATAGCTTCAGGACTCATTCCTAATCGTTTTGCTTTTTCAACTCTTTTTCCTTCCCAGAAATAATCATGTTGCGTTTTAAGTCTTTTGAAAATTTTGGAGAAAGAGCCATTCCACCATAGTAAATATGAATTAGGGATTATAATACTCATAACAGTATTGGTATCAAGATGATATGGAGCCAATGAATCATTGGATAACAAAAATTTGATAGCTTCAAGAGAGTCGGTTTCAAAATTTTCTCCGATTTTTTTAGCAAAATCTTCTTTTGTTCTCAATTTTGTCAAAACAAGTCTAACTGCCTTTTGATTACCGGATTTTAATTTTCTAACCAAACTAATTAGATTGCTTCCATTTGTAAATTCGTAGCGACCTGGTTTGATATGGGAAGGATAATTCAAAAGCTTCGAGATCCATTCAAAGAAAAATGAATTACTAATTACATTTCTCTCTACTAAAGCTGATTTTACTTCTTCAAAATTGCTGCCTGTGGTTATATAAAAATATTTTTCTTTTGGGGCTGATACTACTGGACCAGCAATATTCCATGAAAAATAAATGCCTAGAATAACAATTAGGGCAATTATTATCTTAAGAAAAGCGCTCATTATTTTATAAATAAATTTTATTACAAGTTATAATAAAAAACCTCGCAATTATTAATTGCGAGGCTAAATATATTTAACAATTGGAATTATTTTCCAGAATCTGCATTGCTCGTTCCTGGCATCTGCGTTGTGTTAGCAGGTGTTGTTTGAGGTGCAACTGTTTTTTGTTGAGGGGTAGTTGAAATTCCCTTTATCAAATCGTCTCCTTTATCAGTTCCTTCTTTTGGTATAAAAGCAGGGGAGATCATGCACAGGATGCCTACAGCTGCTGCGAAAATCCAAGTGCCTTTTTCAAGAACATCTGTAGTTTGCTTTACACCCATCAATTGATTTCCAACTCCGCCAAAGGTTCCGGATAAACCACCCCCTTTTGGGTTTTGAATCAACACAATGAAACCTAAAATTAAACAAGCGATAATGATTAAAATTCCAAATACAACTAACATATTATAAATATTAAGATTTTTTTAATGAATCTATTTTTTTTGCAAAGAAAACACTTTTGGAAGGATTTTGCAAACTTAATTTTTGATATATCTCTATTGCTTTTGATATTTTTCCTTGTTGGATAAATACTTCTGCCATTGCTTCAGTGTCAACGGAGGTCTCAATGTTACTGTTTTCAGCCATTTTTAAAACGGCTGAATCTACCGGACCTGTAATTTCAGGGAGTTTTTCTCCATTTATTTTTTTCATGGTTTTTAGCCAATCTGTGAAGCTTTTAAGCTGTTTTCCCAGTTTGTCATTACCTAGAGCTTCCTCGCTTAATTTTATTCCTTGGGAAGCAAAGTAGTCGGTTGTATGCAGAGGCTCAAATAACAATTCATCATTTTTATGCACTTTATTAGACGGGTCTATTGTTGAAGTCCCTTCCTGTTTAGATTTTTCCTTGATTAAATTACTGTCATCAAGAAAAAGTTTTTTATTTAAAAGTATATTTAACCAATAAGCATTATTAAAATGAACGGATGCGTTTGCAGCAAATGTTGAATAGTGCTCATGATTCTTGTTCGTTTGTTTCAGTATGAAAAAATAAGGAATGCTGAAATACGGATAGGAATCAATTTCATTTTGTAAAAATTCTCCTGCGGAAGGATCTCCCCATTTCTTATTGAACAATTTATTGAAAACTTCCTGTTGCTGCATACTTCAAAACTAATTTAATATTTTCAAAAGGCAATGATAGAGTGAGTTTGTAAATATTTAAGGTTATTAAATTTACCAGTTAGAGAATATTTTATTAAAAATTTCATCTGTCAGGTTTTTTACAATATCATTGTTTAGTGATGCTTCTGCCTGAGTTAAACTTAGATTGGCATCGAAATCAAAAGTTCTGGTAATGTCGGATTCGAAATTTTTTTTCTCATCCAGATTGTTTTTAAAAATCAAATGAAATCCAACAGTCAACCTGTTACCGCTAGAGTTCTGCCCGGAAATACTGATCGTACTTGTATAATACTGTGAAAGATAACCACTGATGTCATAGTCTGCATCATCAGCATTTGTTTGTCTGAGTCGGGTGGTGTTAATGATTTTTTGTTTTAATTTTTCTGTCAGATTGGGACTTAATTGAGTGTTGACATATTCGGCTTTATTTTCAAGATAGTTGACCCTGAAATTTTCAACTTCTACAGGAATGGGAGAAGTGTCTTTAAAGGAATATTTACAAGTAGCATTATTGAACAGGAAAAAAAATGTTATTCCAGTAAGATAAATAAATACTAATCGGAGAAATGAATGATATTTTTTAATGTAAATCATTGTAATGTTAACTTCTAAGGGTCTGTAAATTAAAGATGTTCAATATCGTATTCTTTGAGCTTTCTGTATAAAGTTCTTTCGCTTATACCTAAATCAATAGATGCATCTTTTCTTTTTCCTCTGTGTTTTTTTAGGGCTTTGATGATTAATTCCTTTTCTTTATCAATAATACTGAGCGATTCCTCTACATCAATATGTTGTTGAAGCTGATTGTTTTGATCGTTTCTGAGAATCACCGGTGTTGATGGTTGCGAATAATTATTGTTGATATTTCCTGTCAATTCTTTTACAGGATTGATTTCCATGTTGTTGTTTGAATCATAAATGGGTACATGCGGATGTTGATTGATAGCGGGATTCTGAATAATGTCGAAAAACATTTTCTTCAGTTCATTCACATCTTTTTTCATATCAAAGAAAAGTTTGTACAATATTTCTCTTTCATTAGCAAATTCAGTTTGGCTAACGTTACCAGGACCACTGCTTATTGCCGGCAATCTGGAATGCTTATGCTCTGGTAAGAATGTGGTAAGTTGATCTCCGGAAATATTTTTTTCTTTGCTTAAGACGGATATTTGTTCTGCAATATTTTTTAATTCTCTTACATTACCCGGCCAAGTGTAATGTATCAATTTAGTTTTAGCATCATCACTCAGTTGAACCGGACTTGTCTTATATCTTTCAGCAAAATCAGTTGCAAATTTTCTGAATAGTAAAATGATGTCTTCCTGTCTGTCTCTGAGAGCAGGTACTCGAATAGGTACGGTGTTTAGTCTGTAATAAAGATCCTCCCTGAATTTTCCCTTATGGGTATATTCCAGTAAATCCTTGTTGGTGGCTGCGATTACGCGAACATCTGTTTTCTGCACTTTACTGCTTCCTACCCTGATGTACTCGCCGGTTTCAAGTACACGAAGTAATCTTGCCTGTGTTCCCAAAGGCATTTCACCTATTTCATCCAAAAAAATAGTACCACCATTAACAGTCTCAAAATATCCTTTACGACTGTCTACTGCGCCAGTGAAGGAACCTTTTTCATGTCCAAATAGTTCTGAATCTATGGTGCCCTCAGGAATAGCGCCGCAGTTGACTGCGATGAAGGGGTTGTGCTTCCTGGAAGAAAGAGAATGTATAATTTGAGAAAAAACCTCTTTACCTACGCCACTTTCTCCATTGATTAAAACACTTAGGTCAGTGTTGGCTACCTGTGATGCAACATTGAGGGCATGGTTCAGGGCAGGGGCATTACCAATAATTCCAAATCTGTTTTTTATTAATTGTAAATCCATTTTTTAATCAATTGCTTTTCCTAATAAGGTTCCTGCAGTACAGCTGTGTATCTTAACCATCACATACTCTCCTTTATTGAAATTCATCTTTGGAAACACTACTACTTTGTTTTGGTCGTTTCGGCCATAGAATTCATCTTCATTTTTTTTCGAGGTTCCTTCAATCAATACTTTAAAAGTTTTACCTACATCTTTTTGCATACTTTCCAATGAATGGATTCTGTGCAATGCAACCAATTCCTGTAACCTGCGCTTTTTTGTTTCAAGTGGAATGTCATCCTCATATTTTCTGGCTGCTAATGTGCCGGGTCTTTCTGAATAATAATACATGTAAGCAAGGTCATATTTGCAATATTCCATCAAACTCAATGATGCTGTATGATCATCTTCTGTTTCAGAACAAAATCCTGCAATGAGGTCGGTTGATATTCCACAATCAGGAATGATTTCTTTGATTCGATTGAACTTATCAATATACCACTCCCTGCTATATGTGCGGTTCATGATTTCGAGCATTCTGGTGCTTCCACTTTGAACCGGCAAATGAATGTAATTGCAAATATTCTCGTATTTTTTCATAGTGAACAACACTTCGTCCGTAATGTCCTTAGGATGAGAGGTTGAAAATCTTACACGAAGCAAAGGAGATACCAAAGCTACTTTTTCTAATAGTTTTGCAAAGCTGACAGTATTTCCAATCGTATCATCTATCCAATGATAACTGTCTACATTTTGTCCAAGTAAAGTGACTTCTCTGTAACCTTCATTAAGCAATGCCTCGCATTCTGCAACAATACTAACTGCACTTCTGCTTCTTTCTCTTCCTCTTGTAAATGGAACAACACAAAAGGAACACATATTATTGCAGCCCCTCATGATACTTACAAATGCATTGATTCCATTGCTATTTAATCGAATAGGGGATATGTCCGCATAAGTTTCCTCTCTACTTAGTAACACATTCACCGCTTTTTGTCCTGTTTCTGCTTCTTCAATTAATTGAGGTAAACTTCTGTAAGCATCCGGACCAACTACAATATCAACCAGTTTTTCTTCTTCCAGTAAATCGCCTTTGAGTCTTTCGGCCATGCATCCTAAAATGCCAATGATAAGTCCGGGGTTTTGTTTTTTTAGCTGGCGAAATTCAGTAAGTCTCTTTCTGATTTTTTCTTCTGCTTTTTCCCGAATGGAGCAAGTATTGATTAAAATGATATCTGCTTTGTTGAGATCTGGAGTGGAGCCAATTTTTTCCTGTTGTAAGATAGAGGCCACGACTTCGCTATCGGCAAAATTCATGGCACATCCATAACTTTCAATATAAAAATGTTTATTAAACTGGTCTTTATTTAGTAATTCAGAAGTGAACGCTTCGCCTTGCCTTGCCTCATCGTGCGTTTTGTCAATCATCCAATTGTTCATTGTAATTTTTAAAATTGTGGTTGCAAAGATACAACAATAAATACCAATAGTGACAGGATGGCAGAAAGATGAAACTTACTTTTCGGATGAAAAAAATCAGGAAATAGGGGTTTTTATAAATCGGCTTAACCAGCTGTTTTTCAATGGTATTATCCATTTTGTCTCTAAATCTATTTTAGATAAAATGGTATTGTTGAAATAAAGTGATTCTTCGGTAATAATTTTATCATTCAAAGATTTTTCAATTAGACTCAATGGAATTTGAATCAATTTTTCTTTTGCTTGAAAAGTAAGCATCTCACGATTAAATAAATTTAAATTGAATTTTTTCTCTATTTCTTTCATTATTCTTACCGAACTGTCCATACTACATCCTCCAACTGAAACGGAAGATTCATCAGCCATCATAACAATAAACATATCGAAATATACAGTACTGTATCCTTTCACTTGATCACCGTGGCTTTTCCAAGATTGCACAAAATTATCTAAAGTGATTTTAATTTCTTTCACTTCATTTTCATTTAGTGTTCTGTCACTTTGATAAATCCATACTCTTGATTGAGGATGAAAATGTTCGGGAAGAGTGATATTCATGAAGAAAAATTAAAAATTAAAAAGTGAAAAGTAAAAAATCAAAACCAAAATACGCTAGCGCCGGTCTGCGACCGGTGATAAAAAAGAAAAAGGACTTTGTCCTTCCAATCGCATTTTTGAAAAACAATTTAATTATTATAAATTCCTTATTATCCCACGGTTTAAACCGTGGGATAGAAAAACGTTTAAACAGCAACACGGTTTTAACCATTGAACAAGCTTAGCGTGTTAAACCCTTGAACCATTGATCCTTGAACCCTTAAACCGTTGAACCTTAAACCATTGAACCTTGAACCCTTAAACCCTTGAACCTTGAACCTTGAACCTTGAACCATTGAACTGTTAAACCATCGAAGCTGCCACCAATTCTGCAATATCCAACACTTCAATCTCTTCTTCTTTTTCTTTGTTTTTTACCCCGTCCATCAACATGGTATTACAAAATGGGCAAGCAGCTGCAATAACGCTTGCACCTGTTTCAATGGCTTCATTGCTTCTTTCAATATTAATTCTACCATCTCCTTTTTCTTCTTCTTTAAACATCTGCGCTCCACCTGCTCCGCAACAAAGACCATTGCTTTTGCAACGTTTCATTTCCACTAATGCTACATCCAAAGCTTCCAATACTTTTCTGGGTGCTTCATAAATGTTATTTGCTCTGCCCAAATAACAGCTATCATGGTATGTTATTTTTTTTCCTTTGAAAGTACCACCATCTGTAAGTTTTATTTTTCCTTCATCAATCAGTTGTTGAAGGAAAACAGCATGGTGAATTACTTCATAATTGCCGCCTAAAACAGGGTATTCATTTTTAAGTGTATTAAAACAATGAGGACAGGCAGTTACAATTTTCTTTATTTCATACCCATTCAGAATTTGAATATTTTGATAAGCCATCATTTGAAACATGAATTCGTTTCCCGCCCTTCTAGCAGGGTCTCCCGTACACATTTCTTCTTTTCCAAGGATGGCATATTTGATTCCTACCTTATTTAAAATGGTAACAAATGCTTTGGTGATTTTTTGTGCACGTTGATCAAAACTGCCCGCACAACCTACCCAAAAAAGTACTTCCGGCTTCTCTCCGCTAGCTAAAAATTCAGCCATTGTTGGTACATGTATCATAGATGATTATTGTGACAACAAAGTAAATAATAAATTATCATTGATGTTTGTGTTATTGCATTTAATTTTGGAAAAATTGATTTGTTGAATTCCTCATTTGAATTTTTGATTCAAGTTTAACTTTTTCACAATTGAATGAAAATATGATTATACAATCCATAAATCACACGCCATAATAATAATGAAAAGAATAATATATAAAATAACCAATTGGGAAGCTTGGCCATTCGAGTTGATATATGCTCCCTTGGTACCTGTTTGGATTTATTATATTATCAAATCGCGATCTGTTTGGTTTTTTACGCCTAGTAATCCTAAAATTACTTTTGGAGGTATGGAAGGTGAACCCAAAAGGGAAATGTATGATTTGCTTCCCATGTCACTATACCCCAAAACTTTGAATGTATTACCAACAGAGCAATTTAATGAATTGCTAACTAAGATAAGTGCTTCCGGGATTCAATATCCATTTGTAGTAAAACCCGAGGTTGGCGGCCAGGGAATTCTGTTTCGTAAAATTGATGATACAACACAATTGGAAAAATATCATCGTCTAACTCCTACAGAATATATCGTACAAGAAATGGTCACTTATCCGATGGAAGTGAGTGTATTTTATATTCGTCATCCAAAGGCATCCAAAGGAAAAGTTACCGGCTTTTTACATAAAATTCCTTTGCAAGTGAAAGGAGATGGTAAATCAACACTTTCTGAACTGGTAGCAAATCATCCAAAGGGATCTAAGCGAACCGAAGAACTTCAATTGAAACATACAGAAAAATGGAATACTGTGATTCCGGAAAAGCAGAGCTATATGTTGAGTTATGCTGCCAATCACAATCGAGGTGCTCATTTCATTGATTTGAAGGCTTATATTGATGAAAAACTTGTAAATGTATTTGATCAACTGAGTCATCAATTGAATGATTTTTTTTACGGCAGGTATGATATTATGTGCTATTCTATTGAAGACCTAAAAGAAGGAAATAATTATTCTATTTTGGAATACAATGGATGTGGAGCAGAACCCAATCATTTTTATGATACAGGTTACACATTATTAGGAGCATACAAAGAAATTCTTTCACATTGGAAAGATTTATATGAAATAAGTTCTTACAATTCAGCACAGGGTACAAAGCCCTGGTCTTTTATGAAGGGATATCGCTTTTTAAAGAAAACAAAGGAGTTGTATGCAGTGATGCGGAAGGCTGACAAAGCTCTTGGATGATAAAACTTCACATTCTTTATCTTTGACTCATGCCGAAATTATTTCAGGTACTTTTTTGGGGATTTTTAATTAGCTTTTTAGGATCTCTCCCTTTAGGAACTCTTAATGTTGCAGCCATGCAAATTGGTATTCAAGAGAGTGTAATTAATGCAATGTATTTTTCATTTGGCTCTTTATTAATAGAAATGCTGTATGTGCGCATTTCACTTGTAGGGATTGATTGGGTAAGAAAACAAGCGAGGGTAATGCGTTTCATGGAATGGATTACTTTGGGGATCATCATAGCACTTGCTGTTGGGAGTTTTGTCTCAGCAATAAAAGATGATGGGAGTACAAAAAGTATTCTTTTGAATAATAACATGAACCGTTTTTTACTAGGAATGATGATGTGTGCTATCAATCCTGTTCAAATTCCTTTTTGGTTTGGGTGGAGTGCTATGTTGTTTTCTAAAAATATTTTGAAGCCGGTTAATTCAAATTATAATGTGTATATTCTTGGAATTGGAATCGGTACCTTATGTGGTAATGCCGTTTTTATTTTTGGAGGAAAATGGCTGATTAGTAAAATAGCAGATGGGGAACATTATATCAATTGGTTTGTAGGGGCTGTATTTGCTATTACTGCATTGATACAACTTGTTAAATTGATTCGTAAAAAAGACGCCATCAATACAATGATTCACCCTGAATGATTTGTAAATAGATTTTTACCAATTATACTTCTGAAGTCCATTTATCTCTATCATCAGGACTTAATTTCCATGGAGCAAAATTATTCTCTATATTACTGAACATGGCATTCCATTCTTGTGGGGCATTGCTGTCTTCCATAATCAAACTTCTGCGCAATTCTATGATGATATCCAAAGGGCTAATACTTACTGGACACTCTTGAACACAAGCATTACATGTAGTACAGGCACGAAGCTCTTCTACAGTGATAAAGTCATTCAACAGTTTTTTTTCGTCATCAACAAACTGCCCGTTCTTTTTGATATTTCGTCCAACCTCTTCCAAGCGATCTCTTGTATCCATCATTATTTTCCGAGGACTTAATAATTTCCCTGTTTGATTGGCCGGACATGCAGTTGAGCATCTGCCACATTCTGTACAACTATATGCATCCATCAAACTTTTCCAACTTAAATCCATGACATCTTTTGCACCAAACTTCATCGGTTGTGCCTCACCGGTAGGAGCCAGTTCAGGTTGCATCATATATTTAACCTCATTTTGAACATTTTCCATGTTTTGCATTTCTCCCATAGTGTTTAACCTGGCATAATAGGCATTTGGAAAAGCCAATAAAATATGAAGATGTTTACTGTAAGGCAAGTAATTTAAAAAAGCAAAAATGCCTATTATATGCAACCACCAGCAAGTTCTCTCAATCATTTCTATTTGCACATGTGTGAACATTTGCTGATAAAAGGGAACGATATAGCTTGAAATAATAAAATGTTCATTAGGATTATTGGAAAGTGCGGTGTCAGCAGCATTCATCTTTAGAAATAATCCCATCAATATAATTTCGGTTATAAGAATATAATTTGCATCTTTTTTTGGCCAACCATTAAGGTCGTTGGCTGTAAATCTTTTTAATTTGATAATATTTCTTCTGATTAAAAAAACAACACAAAATATAATAACCAAAAATGCTAATATTTCGAACGAATCAATCAGGAAAAAATAAAAGGAACCAAGAGGTTTCATGAAAATCCTGCGAGTACCTAAAAAACCATCCAGTAATATTTCAATTACTTCTATGTTGATGATAATAAATCCTGCGTAAATAATTAAATGCAACACTGCAACTAAGGGATTGCGAAACATTTTTTTTTGTCCTAGTGCCAGTAAAAAAAGATTCTTCCATCTGATATTTTTGTTGTCGGTAAGGTCTTCATCTCTTCCAAGCAAAATGTTCTTTCTGATTTGATTAATGTTTTTAGTAAACAACCAAACAGCATAGATAAATAAAATTAGAAAAGCAACCTGTTGTATATATTGCATAATTGTTCATTTAGCATTGCTAAGTTAAAGAAAGAAGCGTTATTTATTAAAAATACATCCATTTCCAACGCAGAGATGAATTAGAATATTCTATGGCAGGGGTCGGGAATTTTAGCGCATTCAGAATGAATAATGCTGTTTTTATAGATTTGTGCTTTGTCTTTATTTTGGAAAGATTGATATCAGGTGCAACATACCATTGTCGGTATCGCTTAATATCGGGCCTGTTAAAAACAATGTTTCCATTTTGATCTTTTGAAAAATTCTCGTTTGCACCAAACATTCCTTCAGCGCCCATACCTAGAGATATTTGAAAATAATCTGGTATATTTGATTTTGAAAAAAAAGATTTCAAATCTGCACTGATCCAATAAGTTTGGCCGTTATAGTCTTTTAAAGATCTTTCTGCAAGTGAGTTGCCAAACAAATCATTGCTTCTGATTACTAAAGATGCATCATGATAGTTCTTTTTATGAAACGAAGTCTTGAAATGGAGTTTTTGTTGGTTCCACGCAAGTTCTTGTGAAATGAAAAGGGTACTTCCTACTACATTGGCTCCAATATCACCCCAACTCCAGCCCCATTGAGAACTAAATCCATCTAATACTTCAATAACCGTTAGGTAAGTAATACCCGCCAAACCACTTATCCAGATTCTTTTTTTTCTGTCTATATCTGTATACTTCCATATTTCAGAAGCATATTTGCTCATCGTATAAGCACTATACATGTGCCCTGTTTTGTCCATCTGTTTCCATTCAGTTATATCATTGAATGTATGAAAATTGCTTTGAGGGAAATTTTTGTACCATGTCTGATAAAGAGTAGCCATAGATCCTGCGTAAAGCCCAATATTAATAGCCGCAACTGTTTTTAATCTTTGTTTTTTTTTGTAAAATGAATCATTTTGAGCTTGGTGTTTTAACAATGAGTCTTCTTGTGCAAAACAATTAAAGATGTTTAAGAATAAAAGGATGAATAATAAGGAGTTTTTTTTAATCAAGTTTTTAGCTTTAATACAATAGGATTTTTAATTGAATAACTCACAACAAAATTAATCATAAAATGATGGTTTAAGTCTTGAATGATATATTTTTGGAGATAATAAAATAATAGGTATGGATAATAACATTCAGTCGAAGGTAGATAAATGGTTAAACGGAAACTTTGAGGAAAGTGTAAAACTTGCAATCAGGGAAATGCAACAGAGCAATCCTGATGAACTCGCGGATGCATTTTATAAAAACCTTGAATTTGGTACTGGCGGTTTAAGGGGAATTATGGGTATAGGTACCAACAGAATGAATAAATATACGGTAGGAATGGCCACACAGGGTTATGCCAATTATTTAATGAAATCTTTTGAGGGTGAAATTAGTGTCGCTATCGGTCATGATTGCAGAAACAACAGCAGAGATTTTGCTGAAATAACTGCAAATGTTTTTGCGGCAAATGGTATAAAAGTATATTTATTTGAAAGTTTACGCCCAACGCCAGAGATCAGTTTTACCATTCGTCATTTGAAATGTAAAGGTGGAGTAGTATGTACGGCTAGCCATAATCCCAAAGAATACAATGGTTACAAAGCCTATTGGGATGATGGTGCTCAACTTGTTCCTCCTCATGATAAAAATGTTATTATCGAAGTAGAAAAAATTGAGTCGGTCGATGATGTAAAGTGGGAGGGAGGCGAAAGCAATATTACTATTATCGGTAAAGAGATAGATAAGTTATACTTGGATATGGTTCAGCGATTGAGCATATACCCTGAGAAATGCAAAGAACAACACGATTTAAAAATAGTGTATACTCCCATCCATGGTTCCGGAATAATGCTAGTACCGGATGCCTTGAAACAATTGGGTTTTGATAATGTGCACATAGTAAAAGAACAAAGCGTTCCTGATGGAAATTTCCCCACAGTGATATATCCTAATCCCGAGGAAACAGAAACCATGAGTATCGGTTTGAATCAGGCAAAAGAATTAGATGCAGATATTTTGTTGGGAACAGACCCTGATGCGGATCGAGTTGGTATTGGGGTTAAAAACAACAAAGGGGAGTGGATATTGATGAATGGGAATCAAACTGCTTTACTAGCTTTCAATTATATGATTGAAGCACGAAGAGCGAAAGGGATTGCCCAACCAAACGATATGGTGGTTAAAACAATTGTTACCACAAATATGATTGATGTTATTGCCAAAGAAAATGACGTAGCTTGTTACAATGTTCTAACCGGATTTAAATGGATTGCCTCCCTAATAAAACAAAAGGAAGGAAAAGAAAATTACATTGTTGGTGGAGAGGAAAGTTTTGGATTGATGATCGGAAATGAAATTCGTGATAAAGATTCTGTAAGTGCTTGCACTATTTTATGTGAAATGGCGGCTTATGAAAAAAGCAAAGGAAGAAGCCTGTTTGATAAGCTAATTGATTTGTACATACAATATGGTTTCTATAAAGAAAGTTTGGTCAGCATAACCAAAAAGGGAATGAATGGTGCGGCTGAAATTAGTGCGATGATGGAACAATTCAGAAACAATCCATATAAATCACTGGATGGAATTCGTATAAAAGAGTTGAAAGATTTTCAATTGCAGGTTGGAAAGAATTTGATTGATGGTACTGAATGGAAAATTGATTTGCCTAAAAGCAATGTGCTTCAATTCGTTTTGGAGGATGATTCAGTCATTTCAGCAAGACCCAGCGGAACAGAACCTAAAATTAAATTCTATTTCAGTGTAAATACTAAGTTGATTGAAACGGACAAATTTGAAGAAACTGAATTTCAATTGGATCAGAAAATAAGTAGGATTATTAAAGAAATGAATTTAAATTAAAAATTGCACAGTATTGATTTATGAGGGTATATGAAGATAATTACAGGCACAAAGGGCTAAGAAAAAAACTGATCGAAAGTTTAAGAGAAAAAGGTATTACTGATGAACATGTGTTGGAGGCAATGAATAAAGTGCCAAGACATTATTTCTTAGATTCTGCTTTGGATGACATTGCTTATGAAGATAGGGCTTTTTCAATTGAAGAAAATCAAACGATTTCACAGCCTTATACTGTTGCTTTTCAAACTCAATTGTTGAAAGTGAAACCTAATGATAAAGTGCTGGAAATAGGAACTGGTAGTATGTATCAGGGTACTGTTTTAGCTGCAATGGGAGCAAGGGTATTGAGTGTTGAAAGGCATAAAAAATTATACATGAAGACAAAGCAGTTCATGCTTAAAAAAGAGTATCCTGAATCAAAAATTAAATTTTTTAATGGAGATGGTTTTAATGGTCTTCTTCAATTTGAACCCTTTGACAAAATCATTATTACTTGCGGAGCACCTTTTATTCCACCTAAATTAATTGAACAATTGAAGCCCGGAGGTATTATGGTGATTCCATTAGCCGAAGATGTTCATCATAAAATGTTGAGGATTACAAAGAATATGGATGGAACTCTTGTAGAAGAAACTTTTGATGATTTTTCTTTTGTACCAATGTTGCCCGGAATTAACAAGTAATATCTATTTATATTTTATGCGGGTATATTCGAAATTTGTTTTTATCTGTAACGTATGTTTTCTTATTGCCGTTGCATTGAGATATTTTCAATTGAATGATGATTCTAAAAATATCAATATTGTTGGATTTCACCCATTAGAAAGTTCATTAGTAGTTCTTGGATATGGGGCGATTGTTTTTAATCTATTTTTTTTGACAGGGGTGATGGTTGTATATATTTTAAAAAAGAAAATTTTAATACCCAGTTGGATGGTTGTTTCCAGCTTTTTATTTTTCTTGATACAATTACTGTATTTCTTTTGGTCAAAGTAAAAAGAATTAGCCCATGGTTTTAACCATGGGGGCCGTCGTTACCTCTTTTTTACTGGAACAAAATTATTTTTGACACAGTTTAATTTACAGACCCGAACCATAGAAACAGATTAAATTTAATTTAAAATATAAAATTTATAATTCAAAATAATAAATATTTATCCTGCAGTTGGAATATTCATAAACCCATCATCAGTCTCTTGCCCCATTGCTGCTTTTTTCATTTTAACGGCAGTTTCTCTTCCCACATATTTTTCTATTTGTTTTTCAATCAAATATACCAGTGGAGTCAAAACAACAGCCATGGTGAATTTGTAAGTATAATTCATCAGACAGATTGCCATCACTTTTTGCCATGACCAATCATTACCTAATTTAAATGCAATAAACAAAACGATAAAGCTGTCCACTAATTGTGAAATAAGTGTAGAACCAGTAGCTCTTAACCATATCCATTTTTCTCCTGTAATTTTTTTTATTTTATGAAAGATGGTTACATCAATAATTTGACTGACTAAAAATGCCATCAAACTGCCAATAATGATCCACATGCCTTGCCCAAAGACTCCCGAAAATGCATCTTGCATGTTTGAAATATGATTTTTTTCACCTGATGTTAACCACCAATCGGGTGGGGTTGTATTGATGGCAAGATAAAACATTGCAAAAGCATAGGAAATCAAGCCAACGGCTATGTAAGAAATTCTTCTGACTGCTTTTGGACCATAATATTCATTCACAATATCTGTCATGATAAATTCGATGGGCCAAAGCAAAACCCCGCAGGTAAGCGAGAAAGACAAGTTGGATTCTCCGAATAAAGTGAAATTTACCGGCTCAAAACCAAATACTTTCTCCAGTGAAAATATCTTTCCGCCAATGCATTCAGCAATCAGTGCATTGGCAACAAAAAAAGCTGCAATAAACGTAAAAACTCTGGCGGGTCTGTTATTCAGCAGATTCTTAATCATTCAATAATTATTTAAAATTCACCTTTTCGATTGAAATATTTGATGGTAAGGATGAAATAGGCGTGGAGTAATTGTCTTCAAATTCAGCATATCCTTTATCTTTCATTCCAGGTATTGTGGCTTTAATCATTTTTATAAAATCAGTTTTTTGCTTGTTATTCATTTCCTTCAAAGTGAAGGCAGCCATATATTCTCCCTCTCTGCCCAAAGGGCCTATTTTAAAAGATTCTATGGATTTTAAATGTTGTTTTTTCTTGAATTTTAACACCGCTTTTCTAAGGGGAGTGCCATTGGGTACACCACAACATTCACTATTAAACTTCACAATTACAGCATATTGAATGATTGAGTCTTTTGTCTGAGATTTTGCCATCAAAAATGGGAAAACTAAAAAAATAAGGAGATGGATTTTTTTCATGGCAGTAATGTACGAATAAATTGAGTTTGTTATTGCTTATTAAATTGTGAGCTATGTGGCAATTTATAAATTAAAGCGATTTAATTTTCTATTAAACACGCCAAATGCTACTTTTTTCAAATAAATTTTTCTCAAAAAGCAAAATCAATGTTTAAACATCGTAAATTTGTATTCATTTTTAAAGTTCAATGAAGAAAAAAATAATCATTATAAGTGGATTGTTATTGTTGGTTATTATCGGTATAACTTATTATCTTTTTTCAATGAAATTTGATGATATGAATGACGTGAAATCCGATTATGATATCAGCGCTGTTAATTTGATGAAGGAATTTCAGACAAACGACAGCCTCGCAAATAAAAGGTACGCAGACAAGATTTTAACAGTAAACGGATTGGTTACTGATGTAGAAACAGCTGACTCTATTATCAACATCAAAATGGCTGATGAACAATCTGGTTCTTATATCATTTTTTCTTTTCAAAAAAATGAGGAAGAGTTGTTAAAGGATATAATAGCAGGAGATACAATTTTAGTGAAAGGATCTTGCAGTGGTGCTATTTATAGTGATATTCTAAGTGCTTATTCTATTGCTTTTAAACGTTGTATTCTATTAAATAATAAAAAATAAAATTAAAAAATGAAAAAAACACTTTTATTAACGACCATTTCTTTGATGAGTTTGATTTCTTTTTCTCAGAAAAAAACAACAACTTCTGCAGTTATTAATTTTGATGCAGCTACACCCCTGGACAGTTTGCCTAAAGCTGTAAACAAGACCGTAGTAGCAGCTTTGAATCTTACCAATGGAGAAGTTGCATTTGAAGCATCTGTAAAGAATTTCTCTTTTTCTAATCCAATGATGCAAGATCATTTTAATGGTGAAAATTGGATGAATTCAGAAAAATTCCCGAAAGCTACATTTAAAGGGAATATCAAGAATCTTGATAAAATCAATTTTACTAAAGCTGGAAAGTATATTGCTACAATTGAAGGTGAGTTGAATATTAAAGGAAATGTTAAGCCTGTTTCTACTACAGCTCAAATCAATGTAGTGGGTAAATCAATCGCCACTTCTGCTAAATTTATTATTTCATTGGCTGACTACGGAATCGAATTGCCCAAAATTGCTGCTGGAAAAGTTTCTGAAAACCCTTCTATAAAAGTTACAGCGAAGTTTTAATAAATATTTTCTCTATTTTTTAAAGGGACGCTAAATTAGTGTCCCTTTTATTTTTCAAGTCTGCCCGTTTTCTCAGAAATGTTAATCTTAAACATTACATCTTTAATTCTGTTTTTATCTGTTATTATTTCTCCTGTTGAATGTCCAAATTGATGAACCATAGATGGCGTTAATAATGTCAGAATTTTATCAAACAATAATTTCCTTGCTTCAATAGCATTTGAGGTAGTCAACTCTTCAAATATTCCGTAAACGATCACACTTTTCCAGTTGTTCATGCCGGACATGATAAGCACTTGAAAACATATATTCGGATTTTTTCTAAGAATCCTGAGTTTCTTTCCTTCTTTTGATTGGCAATAAATGAATTGCCCATCGTATGCGTACGAAAGTGGAACAATATATGGTTTGTCTCCATCTACACATGATAACATGCCATGAACCTGGCTTTGAAGTACATTTTCAATTTGTTCGTTATTTAATTCTCCAGTCATTGATGTTTTTTTATCAGCAATATTATTTGTTTAGTTAACCCCATCCTGAAATAATAATCTATTAATAAATGATTCAAATCATTTACAAATCAATCTGTTTCATTTTTAAAGGTTTAATGAAGTTGTAATTTTCCCTAATAAACGACAAAACTTATCCTTAATTTAATTTAATTGAATGAAAACAATAATTATAGCAACAGATTTTTCTGAAACATCTTATAATGCCGTTAAATATGGTTTTTCTTTAGCGGAAAGAATTGGTACTAAAGTGATTTTATTTCATGCCTATCAAACTGCTATTTCAATACCCGAAGCTTATTCTGTAGTGACTTCCGAAGAATTGAAATTAGCCGCTGAAAAAGAATTAAACAGACTTTCTGATGAATTGAGATTGAATTCTGAACAGATTATTGAATCTATTGCTGTTGAAGGTAATGTAGAGGATATGATATTATTGTATGCAAAAAAATACGAAGACTGTTTAATTATTTGTGGTAAAAAAAACAAAGGAAAATTTACACAGAAATTATTTGGAAATACTTCAATGGAGCTTATAAATAAAAGCAATATTCCGTTGTTGATAATTCCTCAGGGTTTTGTTTTCAATAAAATAAAGAAAATTGTTTTTGCAACAGATTTGTCTTTGGATACAGATATCAGGACATTGAAACCCTTGTTAAACATTGGCGAAAAAAATGATGCTAAGTTGGTCGTGCTGAGAGTAATGGCAGTTGAATTGAATGTTTTGGAAGAAATTAATTTTCGTTCAGAGCGACTCAATAGTTATCTTAAAGTATTGGACCCTCATTATGTTTTTCTGAAATCAGACGATATTTCAAATACAATAGAAAAATATCTTGAAGAAAATAATGTGGATATGATAGCATTGATGCCTAGACATCACACTATTATGGAAAAGATATTTTCTAGCAGTGAATCAAAAAAAATCTTGTTTTTAACGAATCTTCCTATTTTGTATTTGCCTGAAGTTAAAATAAAATATATCGATGTTAAAAAAGGAGAAAGTCAAATGCAAGCATAAAAAATCCCGGCTATTATTATTAACCGGGATTTGAAAATAAATTGTTTTAATAAAAGTCTTTTAGTGAGTAACAAACAATGTACCTGCACCTAGCTTATTTCCGTATCCATCTCTCAAAACTACGATGTATGCACCAGTGCTTAAATTAGGTACAGAAATATTCAATCTACTGTAACCCCCGTTTACATCAAATGTTTTCTCAAACACTCTTGCACCATGGCTTTCAAATATTGAAACAGTTTGTTTGTTTATTTTATTTGGAGCAAGTTTGTTGTAATAAGAAACGGTGAAATTTCCGTTTTTAGAAGTTGGATTAGGGAATATGAAAATTCTACCGCTTACCGAATCTGTTAAGGTAATTGGGTCTGAAACCCTGCTGCAAAATCCATTTGGATCAATAGCTTCTACTGTATAGGTTCCAATTTGATCCACATATACAAGCAAACTGTCTAAATTGTTATTGCTTGAAATAACAGAACCATCTTTTCTCCAAACTAAATTATAATTAGCGGATGGTATTACTGAAGCCTTCAACATCACTGTTCTTCCAGGTACTAAGGCTACATTTTCTGGTGTTGCAGTCAATAATACTTCTAATTCATTTACTGTTAATGTTGCAATATTAGAAGTTGAAAGTCCGCAAGGAGTGGTCATAACAACTTTGTATTTGTAACTATTGATCGAATTTGCAACGTTTGAAATGGAATATGTCGGAGTGTTGGCATTTTGAATATTAGTGAAATTTGCCCCTCCGTCTGTACTTACCATCCATTGGTAATTTACATTAGCGGTTGATGTTGCACTTGTAAATGTAACATTGCTTCCAGTACAAACATTCACATTTGAAGGTTGTGTTGTAATAACTGGGCTAACTCCCGGATTAACTACAAACGAAACCGTTGCAGTTTGATTAGCAGAACCGGTAGCTGTGCCTGTAATTGTAATATTGTAAGTTCCCGGAGCTAAACTGCCCATATTGGTTAGAGTAACTGTTGATGTGTTACCGGGTGTTAGGGGGTTGGCGCTGAATGTAACATTTGAACCAGCAGGAGCACCAGAAGCTGTTAATGTGATTGGAGTTGTAAATCCACCTGAAGCAGATGATACCAGATTGCTAGTTGCAGTTGATGTTCCACATGCAACATTTGTAGAAGCAACATTATTAAATGAGAAACTACCCCCACCGCTAGCTGGTGGTTGACATCCCAATGAATTTAACAAAGCAACTCTTGAACCCCCGGCTGAAAATAATGCAGCCATTCTGGTTGCTTGTCCGGCTGTGAACATTTGCATACAAGCATCATCTGTATAATCCATATAGTTCATAAACATTTCTCCGTTTGTTGTTGTATTACAACCTGTTGATCTATATGGGAAAGTTTTACATCCATAGTTACTCGTTTTTGCAGGAGGTGTATCAGCAACCTGATCATTTCCACAATTTGCATCACCCCAAATATGACGAAGGTTTAACCAGTGACCTACTTCGTGAGTAGCAGTTCTACCTAAATTATAAGGAGAAGAGGTTCCTGGACTTACCATGCCTCCAACAGATGAATAAAGTAGTACCACACCATCTGTGGCAGCAGCACCACCACCCGGAAATTGAGCATAACCCAATAAATTGTTTCCTAAATTACAAACCCACAGATTTAAATAACTGGTAGCAGGCCATGCATTGTCTCCACCTGTTGTTGAAGATTTAACCTTGTCATCTGAACCAAAAGATGTAACAGTGGTACTTTTATGTATAATGCCTGTTGTGGCGTTTCCACTTGGATCTCTTTGTGCCAAACAAAATTGAATTTTTGTGTCAGCTGCCAAACCACGGAAAACAGCCGGTACAGTATTGGTATCTGTATTTAATTTAGCATAGTCTAAATTCAATTGATTTAACTGAGCAATACATTTAGCATCACTAATATTTTGTCCAGCAGTTTTATAAACTACGTGAAAAACTACAGGAATTGTTATAATGGGGGTAGAAGATAAATTAGCATTTCGCTGATTTTGGATAAATTGAGCAGTTTGTGTTTCAATTGCCTGCATTCTTGCGGCTAAATTGGGATCTTTGGATTCTTGCATTGCAAGATGATCCATAGTACCACAGGTTCTTTTTAGAATTTGTTGGGCTTTGATAGTCGTAGACATCAAACAAAAAACTACGCTACAAATTAATAGTAGATTTTTTTTCATTATATATTGTTTATAGGTGCACAAGTTATGTATTTATAGAAATATTTGAACAAGCTTAAAAAGAAAAATTATATTTTAACATAGTTTAAAAAATAAAAATTAATAAATGTAACATATAACAAATGTGTATTTTAAGAAATTTACATCAGATGTATTTTTTGAAAAATGAGCACTGTTTAATTCACATTTTTTAAAATTAACAATAGAAACTTTCTTTTCGAGAGCTGAGTTATTTTTGAATACCTTTTTGGTAATATAGAAGTATACTTATCATGTATACAAATAGACCCAGAAGGGTCTATTTGTATTAAAGTATTTTGAAAATATTTCTTCCAAATTAGCGTCTAATAAACAAGGTACCTGCACCCAATTTATTACCATATCCATCTCTTAATACAACAATATAAGCTCCTGCGCTGAGGTTAGGAGCTGAAATATTCAATCTGCTGTAACCACCTAAAACATCAAATGTTTTTTCAAAAACTTTGGCGCCATGGTTTTCATAAATCAAAACAGTTTGCTTATTTATTTTATTTGGTGCAACATTATTATAGTAAGAAACTGTGAAATTACCTTCATTGCTAGCGGGATTTGGAAAAATGAAAATTCTTCCAGATACAGAATCTCTCACATTAATTTCATTGGAAAGACTATTACAAAATCCATTAGGATCAATGGCTTCAACAGTGTAAGTACCAATTTGATCTACATGTACTATCAGGCTATCAATGTTGCTGTTAGGTATAATTACACCATTTCTCCTCCAAACTAAATTATAACTGGCATTTGGTACGATTGTTACTTTTAGTAAGACCGTGTTACCTGGTAATAAAGCAGTTTGATCAGGGGTTGCATAAAGATGCACTTGTAATTCATTTACTGTTAGCGTTGCGATATTCGAAGTGCTCATACCACATGCAGTCATTACTATTACTTTGTAACGATTATTGTTAAGTGAATTGCTCGCATCAGTAATCGTGTAAGTAGAACTATTGGATCCGGGGATATTACTAAATGTGTTTCCTCCATCAGTACTTACCATCCATTGATAAGTAATATCTGGTGTTGAACTTGCACAAATGAAAGTAACATTGCTACCTGTACATGTAACGATATTGGATGGTTGAGTAGTTATAATGGGGTTAACTCCCGGAGCAATGATGAATGAGAGATTGGCAGTTTGATCACTAGCACCTGTTGCACTTCCAGTAACAATTATGTTATAAGTTCCAGGAGTTAAAGAGTTTGTATTGTTTAGTGTAACAGTAGTAGAATTTCCTGGTATCAAAGGATTACTACTGATTGATACTGTTGTATTTGAAGGGTTTCCGGTTGCAGTCAATGAAATGGGTGAAGAGAAACCTCCTTGTGATACGGATGTAATAGTAGCAGTTGCATTTTGTGTTCCACATGCAATGTTGGTAGCTGCAACGTTATTAAAATTAAAACCACTTGCTAAGGCTCCGGTTATAGTGAAATTTGCATTGGAAATATCAAAGTAAATATTATTTACTGCTTCCACTCTTACTCTTGCAGTTGTTGTTACATTATTGGGAACTATGATGATTTCTGTTCCGTCATTGGGGGTATTATCCAATATAACAATCGGGTATGTATACCCGCCATCTGTTGAAAGCGTTATTTTTACTGAACTAGTATTGATGGAAGCTGCATTCGTACCTGCAACATTCCATATTACAGTTTTAGAAGATTGTGCAGGCCAGCTTTCACCACCATTGGGTGATGTTACTTGGAATGGACCTGTCCCAGTAATGGCATTAACTTGAAATGTTCCGGTGAATCCTGTAAGACAGCCACTTCCTCCGGTAACTACGCCTCCGCCTCCAGATCGGTTATCCCTAACCGTTAGCCTGAATTTCATTGATCTTGCAACAGTAGGCAGTGTTTCTCCTTTCATATTTCCCATTGTTGTATTTGGAGGTACGGCAGGAAGATAATTAGCAATGATTCTTGCAATGTCTGGAAATGTTCTGCTCCCGGTTGTTTTGGGAACCCTGGATTTGAATAAGGGAGCAGTTGTACTAGTTGATCCATTATTCCAAGCCCCACCGGTTCCTAAATCCCATTCCTCCCAGCAGTAAGTCAATGCATCTCCATCTGAATCAGTTGCAGTAGAATTTAGGGTAAAAGGTGTTTTTAAAGGGATATTAGCATTGTTATTGGACATATCTGTAATTATAGGCAATGTATTCCCAGTAGCTGTTGAAACTTTACAAGACGATCCACCTCCTTGCAAATAGTTACTTATTTCATCAAAACTAATGCTGTGAAAAAACGGGTCACTGTGCATTTGTATATCATCGTTACCGCAGATTCCCGCATAAGCCATAATTGTTGTACCACTGCCAACTTCATAAGCTGTGTTAGCATTCCTGTTGCCTCCACCACAATTGGAAGTAGTACTGTTGAATGAATGATTCCCGCCAAATTGATGACCCATTTCATGGGCAACATAATCAATGTCATAATCATCACCTACTGGATTCGGGCTACCAGTAATTCCACTGGCTTTTTGAGTGTTTTTGCAAACAGCGCCCAATTGAGCCAATCCTCCACCTCCAGTACTGAAAGTATGTCCAATATCAAAATTTGCAGAGCCGATTCTATTGGTAATTTGAGTTTGGCTTTCAGTTATCAATGTATTGGCATTGTTATTACCATTGAAAGGATCAGATGACGCACTTAGAAATTCAATCAAATTATTATTGGCAACCAAAATAAGTCTAACTGAAATTTCAGTTTCGTACACTCCATCCACTCTGTTAACAGAAGTTACGATGGCTGCATGTAATAAACTTGCAGAAGTTCCGCCTACAGCAACTGCGTATTCTCCGGTACATGCCACTGCGAGCCGATAAGAATACAATTGAGTGCCTCTGCAAGGTCCTGCTGCTAAAATATTATTGTTTCTGTTTAAAGGATTTTCTTTTACTCCGCAAAAAAAACCGGATTGTCTGATATTGTCTTTTGTATAATAACTAATGCAATATTGATTGGTACCTCTAGCATACGGATCAATATATATATTCCCATTTACTGACAGTATTTGAGCATGAAAACCAAAAGGAGTGAGATCAAACCTGATGGTAGCATAAGGATCATCAATTCCTTGCCCGGCAAATGTTCTAATTTCCGGGAATTTTGCTTCCAAAGCCGGTTCCTGAATACTGCTCTCCCAAACTCTGAAATGACCAACAGATCCATCAGGCAATGGCAGCTCAAGAATTGGAGCGTTGTTTCTTGTATTGATTACATCTTTTTCATGAGGCAATGACCAAAGAAAGTTGCGCAATAATGTAATGTCCACTTTTGAAACCACGTAATTAGTAGGTATTATTTTTCTTTCTAAACCAGTCTGAATAATTTCAGACTCTTTGAACTTTGAAAAATAGGTTGATTGTGAATTGGCAGAAAGTGTGATTAAAAAAACGAGAATAGAAAAAAATAAATACTTCATTTGATATGGTTTGAATAGATGATTGATTGGATGATTTTAATGAGTTAATACAATAAGTATTCACATTTGACAGTAATCTTTAGTCTAATTTCAAAAATAGTTACTTATTTACAAATGATTCTATAAGTGTAATTATTTTTATTTCTATCCATTATTTGATTGCATAATTGTGGAGCAATTTTTATATTTTTAATTTATCGTATTTATGAAATGAGATAGAATTAATAGATAGTAGGAATGTTGTTTTTTAATTATTTAGATTACTATTTCATCTTTATTTATAAATGAAACTAAGTAGTTTAAATATAGACACTGTTGACTACTTTTGTAAATGAAAGTAATGTATAAATTATGAGTAACGATTTTAATAAAAATGAAGATGCTAATAAAATGGCTTGGAGTAGAATTAGGCAAAAGCTTGAAGTGATTTATGAAGGTGGGGGTAAAAAAGCTGCACAAAAGCAAAAAGAAAGAAATAAACTCACTGCACGAGAACGTATCAGTTATTTGATAGATGAGGATCAACCATTTATTGAAATAGGTGCATTTGCAGGATATGAAATGTACGAAGAGCATGGAGGATGTCCTGCAGGAGGAACTGTCAGTGGTGTCGGATATATTAAAGGACGGCAATGTGTAATTATTGCGAATGATCAAACAGTCAAAGCCGGTGCTTGGTTTCCCATCACGGGAAAGAAAAATCTCCGCATGCAGGAGATAGCAATGGAAAACAAATTGCCGGTTGTATATATAGTGGATAGCGCAGGTGTATATTTACCTATGCAGGACGAAATATTTCCTGATAAAGAACATTTCGGCAGAATTTTCAGAAACAATGCTAAAATGAGTGCTATGGGCATTACTCAAATTTCAGCTGTGATGGGAGCCTGTGTTGCTGGTGGCGCTTATTTGCCAATCATGAGTGATGAAACAATGATGGTGGAAAATGCGGGGTCTATATTTTTAGCCGGTCCTTATCTTGTAAAGGCTGCCATTGGTGAAGATGTTGATGCGGAAACCTTGGGCGGTGCTGTTACCCATACCGAGTTGTCCGGCATTGCTGACTATAAGTTTAAAACTGAGGAAGAATGTTTGGATCAGGTAAAAAAAATAATTGAAAAAATTGGACCTGCTGAAAATGCCGGGTTCAATAGAATAGCGCCCGTTAATCCCTCTAAAAGTAATAATGATATTTACGGAATCATGAGTGAAGGTAATTCAAAGCCTTATGATATGGTAGATTTAATACATTGCTTGGTGGACGAAAAAAGTTTTGATGAATTTAAAAAGGATTATGGCAAAACAATTGTTTGCGGATACGCACGTATTGATGGATGGGCGGTGGGAATTGTAGCCAATCAACGATTAATTTTAAAAAATAAAAAAGGCGAAATGCAAATGGGAGGTGTCATTTATAATGACAGCGCTGATAAAGCAGCCCGTTTCATCATGAATTGCAATCAAAAAAAAATACCACTTGTTTTTTTACAGGATGTAACCGGATTTATGGTAGGTAGCAGAAGTGAACATGCAGGTATCATTAAGGATGGTGCCAAGCTTGTTAATGCAGTAGCAAATTCCGTAGTACCAAAAATTACAGTTATTGTAGGAAATTCCTATGGTGCCGGAAATTATGCTATGTGCGGCAAAGCATACGATCCACGGTTTATATATGCGTGGCCCACAGCAAAAATTGCTGTGATGGGCGGAGAACAGGCAGCTAAAACCATGCTTCAAATTCAAGTGGCGGGAATGAAGGCAAAAGGTGAAACAGTAACGCCAGAGCAAGAAAAGGAAATTCTTGAAAAAATTGCTGCGAATTATGATCGTCAGACCAAGCCATTTTATGCAGCTTCGCGGTTGTGGGTAGACGCGATTATTGACCCTAAAGAAACCCGCACCATAATCTCCGAGTCAATCAGTGCAGCAAACAATAATTCTGTCATTCCTGAATTTAAGACAGGTGTATTTCAAGTGTGATTCTAAAAAATCAATTCAATAAATTCTAAATGATAACCATTTACACAGACGGCTCCTCGAGGGGTAATCCAGGTCCCGGTGGCTATGGTACGATTTTGATTCATGGGAATCATCGAAAGGAATTATCTCAAGGGTATCAATATACAACCAACAACAGAATGGAATTGATGGCGGTCATTGCTGGTTTGCAGGCGATTAAAAATCGATCTATGCCCATCGTAATCTATTCCGACAGTCAATATGTTGTAAATGCTGTTGAAAAAGGATGGTTGAAAAACTGGATTAAAACAGATTTTAAAGGAGGAAAGAAAAACAGCGATCTTTGGAAACTTTATTATACTCTTGCAATTGATCTTTCTGTGAAATTTATATGGATAAAAGGACATGCTGACAATCCTTACAATAACAGATGTGATGAACTGGCCACATGTGCTGCAGATGGAAAAGGGCCAATTATTGATGAAGGATATGAAGGGGAGATTAAAAAGTAAAAAATTAGCCCATGGTTTTAACCATGGGATTGAAAAAGTTCTTAAAATAATAAATTCGAAAATTAAAATAAATTACAATGAAATACGCGCTGATTATTTTTCTAACAATTTTTGGAATTTCCTGTCAATCTCAATCTAACAATGTAGTGTTGTCTCCTAAGGAATTTCAAAAGAAGATTGCTGCCGTGTCTGATGCTGTAATCATTGATGTAAGAACACCAGAGGAATTCAAAGGCGGTTCAATTTCCAAAGCTGTCAACATTGATTTTAATGACAATTACTTTGAAATTCACACAAAACAATTGGATATAGCGAAAACGTACTTTGTTTATTGCTTATCAGGTGGCAGAAGCTCATCCGCTGCCGCTTTTATGAGAAAAAACGGATTTAAGAATGTGTATGAATTGGATGGTGGAATCATGGCCTGGAGAAATGCGGACTTGCCCATAGTAAACGAATCAAATGTTGAACTCAGTGATAAAATTACTGAGGATAATTACAAACAAATAACCGAATCTGCTGCAGTAGTCTTAATTGATTTTTATGCTCCCTGGTGTGGGCCATGCAAAAAAATGCAACCATTGCTGGATAAACTTTCAAAGGAATATGAAGGCAAGGCTAGTATAGTGAGAATCAATATTGATGAAAATAAAAAATTAACCAGAAGTCTTGGTATCGATGAAATTCCCTATTTTAAATTATATAGAAACGGAAAAGAAATAGGTAATTTTATTGGACAAATGGATAGGGATTCTTTTATTAGAATTTTGGATGGTAAATAAGATGATGATCAGTTCGTCAACTGTACTTCATACAACCCACTGAAAAGATATCTTTTCTTTGTTCCTAATTCTTCGCAATTGTATCGTGTTCTGTTTTTTTTACCCAAGATAAAAGTTCTTCCATCTTTTATAGTAAAAGTTGTTCCTTCGGAAAGTTGTTCTATTAAATAGCAGTCTTCTTTAACTGTATCAAAATTTCTTAGGACCCTCAACAAAGTTATATCTCCGCAACTGCTGGCGGCAGGATTTTTAAGCGTTTTTTGAAGTGCATTTTCAATTTCAATTGGAAAGATTTTTTTCAAAATGAATTTTGCAAGGAGTTGGCCAAAAATCATTTTCCATTCTTTGCCATGAGGAGCTGCCCGATGTGCATATTTTTCAAAAGTTAATAAATGAGCCAGTTCATGTAGTAAGGTAATTAAAAAAGAGTATTTGTTCAAATTTTCATTAACACTAATACGGTGTGGTTTTCCGGAGTGAGCATTTCGATAATCTCCGAGAATTGAAGAACGTTTGCGCGTTATCGTTAGATGAACTTTGTATTGATAAAGGTAATTGATTACTTCATCTGCAGAGCAATCAGGAAGATAGTCCGAAAGCTGTTTTATCGGCACCTCCTTTTTAGGCATTTTTATTATTATTCATTTTAGTAAGCGTGAAAACTTCAGCACTCAGATAAATAAGATAAAAAAACAGTGCAATGAAAATCCCTCTTTTGTTGAATGAGTTGCCACTAACATACACATAAATCGCTACTGCAATCACAGTCAGTAACATTTTTATCATCATCCAGCTCATAACACTTCTGACAAAAACATTCGGGTTTTTGTTATGTATAGCACGCGACTGAAACACTAAAGAAACTATGCCAATAATTAGCAAAAAATAATTTGAAATATTTAACAAGGTTGAATCAATATTTCTGGATTGAAGGAATTGTAAGGATGAATTGATAAGGATAAAAATGATAAGAAAAGTAACAATGACCGGTAATGTGATTTTGATTTTTTTAAACATAATTATATTATTTCTTTTTTCCGGTTTCAATTATTATTTTAATAATAGCCGAGGTAATGAATAGCAAGGGTAATATCCAAACTGCCATTGGCGATTGTATTCGTAACCATTTGTCTATTTTAAGACCGCAAAATAAAAAGATACTCAAGCCAATCATGAATTGAGCACCAAGCCCAGCATATTTTAGTATGTTATTTTTTTGCTCTTTCAATGGTTGTTTATTTAACCAGTTATCAATCATCTACATTTTCAATTGTGGGCAACTTCAATTTATTTGTGTCTTTATTTACAAACTTACCCTTTAATACTTTTTCAATGTCTTCATTAAATCTCGCTTGTTGATCCAATGCTATTTGCATAGAATCTGTTCTCATCTTCAATTCTCTATATGCCTTCATCTGTTTTACATTTCCATATCCTGAACCGGGTAGGTAGTATTTCAATGGTGTGAATATAATAAGAGAAACAGTGACTATGATAGTAATCACAAATATTGAACTCATTGCAATATAAACACTCAGCCGATTTAGCTTGAATGTAATAACTTCTTCAAAAGTGTCTTCATTGGTAATAACCAACCTATACTTACTTCTTAGTCTTTTTAATCTATTGCTGGCATCCATGATAGCGTAGGTTTACTTATATATTTTGCTAAAATACATTCATTATTGAAATAAAGCGGATATACTTGTTTGTATATTTTAATAATTCAAATAAATAAACAGTTAAACTTGTCAATTAGTAGGATTCTATCATTGTTGAGTTAAAAAAAAGTCCGATATTTAGCGTCGTATAAATGGTATCATTGCAAAATATTTGAATATTTTTTATTTCTGAATTTCTAAATGAAATGAAATCGGGTTCATTTAAATTTTGTGGTGCAAAACACAATGAAGATTTTATAAAATGATGTATAAGAAGCTTAATGGCTCTATATGGTTATTGTGGCTGATTTTGTTCAGTACTTTTTCTGTTTGTGCTCAACCAAAATGGACTTTTGACCCATTTGGTAGAGAAGAAAAACCTCCTCAGTTTTCAGAAAAAGTATTAGCGTCTGAAAGAACTGCGGATAAGAAGTTTACTAAACTCAGAAGATTCATTCAAAATAATGTAACGCATTACAATTATTATTTCAATGCCAATACGAAAATCAATACTGTAATAGAAAATGCCAAATTGTCTCAACAAGATGATTATACAAAGCTGTTATCTTATTATCCGTACAGTCTTGAAAACACTTCTTCACAAAACGGCGAACTTGATTCGGTAATATATAAATCAACTGCCGGAATACTTATACATGATTTAAGAACTGATTGGGTAGACAATTTGTACTTATTAATTGGTAAGTCTTATTTTTTTAAAAAGGAATTTGATTCAGCTGCATTAACTTTTCAGTTTATCAACTACAACCTTTTTCCCAGAAATAAAAAAGAGGATGATGACAGAATAGTAGGAGAAAACAGTCGATCATACTCAAGCAGTCTTTCTATTGCAGATAAAGAAAAAAGAAATATTTTTAAAAGAATGTTTACCAAGCCACCTAGCAGAAATGATGCCTTGGTTTGGATGACTAGAACCTTTATAGAGCAGGATAAATATGGTGAAGCAGCCGGCATGATTAATATTTTACAGAATGATCCTAATTTTCCTCGCCGATTAAAAAATGACTTGGATGAATTGATTTCATATTGGTTTTATAAACAACAGAACTACGACAGTTCGGCCATATATCTGGAAAAATCACTCAGTAATATTGATGACAAAGTGGTGAAATCTCGTCAGTATTTTTTATTGGGACAATTGTATGAAATGTCTGGTGTATTTGATAAATCATCTAAATTTTATTCAAAGTCCGCCCATAAAACAGCAGATCCTTTATTGGATATTTATGCCCGCCTCAATGATGCCAAAATGCTTCGTAACAGTGGTAGTTTGAAAGAATTAAACAACAGTATTGCTACTTTATTGAAAATGGCCAAAAAAGATAAATATGAATCTTACAGAGATATTATCTATTATAGTGCCGGCATTTTGACAATGAAAAAGCCTGATACTACTCAAAGTGTAATGCTTTTCAGAAAAAGTTTGTCTTACAACGAGAATAATCCACTCTATAGCAACAAAGCTCACCTGGCTCTTGGTAAAATTGCATATTTGCAGAAAGAATATAAAAAGGCTGCTGATCATTATGATAGTCTCGATTTAAATATGCTTGATGCTAATGAGGATTCTGCTGAAGTAGCTGTTCGAAAGTCTGCTTTGCGGAGAGTGGCTAATCTGTTGGATGTAATTTCTATTGAGGACAGTTTGCAGATTTTGGCAACACTCAGTAAAAAAGACATTGAAACAGCCGTAAAAAAACAAATCAAAAAGAAGAAGAAGGAAATGGGAGAATATGCAGCAGGTGAGGAAGCCTTCGTACAGGAAAACGCATTGAGTTCTACATTCGATAATAATGCAAATGCCTCTATTGATTTATTTGATAATAATGCTGCAAAAGGAGATTGGTATTTTTATAACAATGCACTTAAATCAAGAGGTTACAGCGAATTTAAAAGCAAATGGGGAAAAAGGGAAAATGTTGATAATTGGAGAAGGAAGTCCGCAATTGCAATGTCGAGCACTAATAACAATGCGGACCCAATGGCTGAAGTAGATTCTCAAAAAAACGTGACAAAAGAAAATGCAGATAATTCCGGTAATATATCAGCAGAATCTTTAACCGATGCCATTCCTTTGACACCAGAAAAAATGGCTTTGAGTAATCAAAAAATTACTGATGCATTGATAGAATTGGCTCAGTTGTTTGAAATGGAATTAATGGATTACCAACAGGCGATTTTTACCTACGAAATTTATTTACAACGATTTCCTGATAGTCTCCGCAATGGTGAAATCTATCTTGGCTTATATCATTGTTACACTAAATTGAATGAAACTGCTAAAGCTGCATATTATAAATCATTGATTGATTCTGAATTTTGTGAAAGCAGGTCTTCTGTGGTAGTTAACAAGCCCGCATTATTGATGCCAGATAAAAACAATCCCGAAGTAGAAAAATTGTATCAGCAGGTATATGATTTGTTTATTTCCGGACAATTTGAAGAAGCTTTGAAGTTGAAAGAAAAAGCAGATTGCGATTATGGCGATCATTATTGGACTCCCCAGCTACTATATATCTGGGCAATATATGAAGCAAGAAGCAGAAACGACAACACTGCTATTTCTTTGTTAAACAATATTGTTACAAATTACCCTCAATCCCCACTAAATGATAGGGCAGCTACTTTAATAAGCGTTATTCAAAGAAGGGATGAGATTGAGCTTTATCTTGAAAAGTTGCAGATAACCAGAACACCTGAAGGTACTAAAGTTATTGTGCCAGATGATTTACCTGCTGTTGAACCTAAAAAGACGGTTGCTGCAAATCCTTCACAGGCTGTTGTACCAAAGCCTGTGACAGAAGTTAAAAATGATAAAACTGTTTTGAAAGACAGTGTTGCCAAGCCAACTCCTGCACCCACACCCACACCTGTGACACCTCCAGTTACACCTAAGGCTCCGGAAGTCAAAATGGGTTCTTATCAATGGAATGTTGACAGTACAAGGTGGGTAGTAATGTTATTGGATAATGTGGATGAGGTATATGTGACTGAAGCTAAAAATGCTTTTGATAGGTACAACAGGCGATATAATCTTACTAAGATATCTATCACTAAAGAAGTATTGGATTCAAAAAAGAAATTGCTGGTTTTCCGAGAGTTTGAAAATGCAGATGCAGCATTGTTGTACAATATTAAATTACAGAAAGCTTCTCCGTCGGAAATTTCCTGGTTACAGTCTTCCCGTTATTCATTTTTTATTATTTCAGGTGAAAATCTTGAATTGATGAAGAATTCAAAAGATTTAGACAATTATAAAAAATTATTAAAAACAATTTATCCTGATAAGTTTTAAGAGAGGATTCATTTCTATCGAATGAATTTTTTCTGATGTTTTAATTATAAAATATGACACGTTCCGTTCAACTGCTTTGGAGAGTTTTTTTTGGAGGATTGGGATTTATTATGTTGTTGTTTTTATTGGCCAATTTTGGTGTTTTCGGAAAGATGCCCTCATTACAGGATTTGGAAAATCCCGAAGCAGACCTTGCGAGTGAAATCATCAGTGCTGACGGTAAGCTTATGGGAAAATATTATGCTGAAAACAGAAGCGAAGTGAAGTATCAGGATATTTCACCTAACGTTATTCATGCATTGATTGCAACAGAAGATGAAAGATTCTATGATCATTCGGGAATTGATGCACAGGCATTGGCAAGAGTTGTTTTTACTGCAGGCACACAAGGCGGAGGAAGTACACTCACACAACAACTTGCCAAGATGATACTGGGGCAGGGACACAGAAACATGCTCATCAGAAGTATTCAGAAAATTAAAGAATGGATTGTTGCAGTAAAACTCGAAAGGAATTTTACCAAAGAAGAAATCATCGCACTATATTTAAATCGTGCTCCTTGGGGAAATATTTATGGAATAAGAAATGCTTCGAGGACTTATTTTCAGAAAGAGCCGATTGATTTAAAAATAGAGGAAGCTGCAGTACTTGTGGGTATGTTGAAAGGGTTTATTTATGAGCCAATTCGTCATCCAAAAGCATCTTTACTCAGACGAAATGTTGTCATCAACCAAATGTATATGGCCAAAGAAAAGTATTTGACCAAAGAACAGGCGGAAGATCTTCAGTCAAAACCTTTAATTACAAACTATAAAAAAATAGATGAAAATATTGGAATTGCTCCTTATTACAGAGCAGTATTAGCAGATGTTTTAAAAGAATGGTGCAGTGAAAATAAAAATCCCAAAACAGATGAACCCTATAATTTATACAGGGATGGACTGAAAATTTATACTACCATTGATTCAAGAATGCAGCAATATGCTGAAAATGCAGTTGAAGAACACATGCCTATTCTTCAAAAAAAACTGGATGCATACTTCAAATACAAAGGCAATAAAATTTGGGAGGGGCATGATAACATAATTGAGGCTGCCATGAAATACACCGACAGATGGAAAACCATGAGTGCCGAAGATATTGACCCCGAAGAAATAAAAAAGTCATTTTATGTTCCGGTGAAAATGAAAATATTTTCCTGGTCGGGGAATGAAAAACATGAGATGGATACTGTAATGACTCCATTTGATTCCATTAAATACCACAAACAATTATTGCAAACTTCCTTTGCTGCAATGGATCCAAGAACCGGTGAAATCAAAGCCTGGGTGGGAGGTATCAACTATAAATGGTTTAAGTATGATCATGTTACAGCAAACAGGCAAGTAGGTTCTACTTTCAAACCTATTTTATATACCTTGGCTGTTACCGATGCTGGATACACACCACAAACTTATATTTCTGGTGGTCCTCTTACATTGGGTGGTAAAACAATCAGTACAAGCGGTGGTACTATGGCTTATTGCTTGGCTAAGTCATTGAATGGAGCTGCATGGCATTTGATGGGATTGATAGGAGTCAAAAGAACTATTGAATTTGCAGAGCAATGTGGAATTACTTCAAAACTTCCTCCTTACCCATCTATCGCATTAGGAGCAGCTGAAATACCAATGTTGCAAATGTTGCAATCATACACCATGTTTCCTAATAAAGGATACAATACACCTCCGGTATTTTTAACCAGGATTGAAGACAAAGACGGTAATATTCTTCATGAGTTTCCTGTTTCACAAAGTAAAGAACTTATAAATGAAGCCGATGCCTATACGATGGCAAAATTGATGCAGGGGGTAGTTGAATTTGGAACAGCTAGAAGAATTAACAGCTATAATATTCCTGTTCAGAAAGCAGGAAAGACTGGAACCACCAATGGAAATACAGATGGTTGGTTTATTGGGTATACTCCGGAATTGCTAGCTGGTACATGGGTAGGATGTGAAGATCCTTTCATACCAATTTATTCAAGCAACAGTGGAGGTGCGGAAATGGCTGCACCCAAATGGGGTTTGTTTATGAGTAATGTATATGCCGACAAAAGATTGAATTATGGAAAAGTTACTGAGTTCGAACAGCCGACGGAGTTTAAAAATAATCCAATATATGCAGATTTAAATTTTGCTAATATTGCACAAAGCGGAGATAGTTTAAATGAAGAATCGATAAACGATGCCGCCGATGATTTCATGAGCGATGCAGGCGGCGATTTAAATGCAATTGCAGACGATAAAAAAAATAAAAAAACCGGTTCCGATTCAGGTAAAAAAATCAAACCGAAGACACCTGTACCACAAAACAGCAACAATGATTATTGATTGATTTTTTTACCGAAAATCTTCAAGCCTAGTTTGTGATTTCCCATATTTGCAATTGCAGGAAGATGTCCCCATTCATTGAAACCTAAAGATTTAAAAAGACGGATGCTCTCTAAATTTTCTTCAAAAATAAAACCTAATAAGGTATCTATTTTTAATTGATGACAGTGAATGAAAGCATACGTAAGCATTCGCTTTCCAAAACCCTTTTTTCGGTAATTTTCATCAATGTATATACTAATTTCAGAAGTACCACTATATGCGGGTCTTCCATAAAAATCCTGAAAGCTGATCCATCCTATGATGTTATGCTCGGTTTCTGCTACCCATAAAGGTCTTCTTGATGGAGTATGCTGATAAAACCAATTGAGTTTATCCTCTATTGTAACCAATTCAATATCTGCAGTTACTTTTTTGCTGAGAATAGTTGAATTGTATATCTCAATTATTCGGGGCAAGTCATCTATCACTGCATCTCTGATTTTCATTGGTTGTTTATTTGTGATGGTATTTCTCGTTTCTATTGATAGTGCAGGCTCTGTAAAGTTGTTCTGCGAGAATCAACCTTACTAATTGATGAGGGAAAACAAGTGTAGAGAGACTCCATTTAAAGTTAGCACGATTTATCACTTCATTGCTTACACCAAATGCACCTCCGATGAGAAAGATGATGTTTTTTACGCTTTCATTTGCTCTTTGCTGAATGAAATCAGCGAGTCCCTCGCTAGAGAGTTGTTTACCTTTTTCATCCAACAAAACCAGATAATCGTCCTTCTTTATCATTCCAATCAGCAGCTCTCCTTCCATTTTTTTAAGTTCATTTTCATTCATGGCGCCAGCATTCTTTGGACTATTGATTATATTCCATTGAATAGGGTAGTAGTTTTGAATTCGCTTGGTAAATATTTGAATACCTTCATCTACGTAGGATTCATTTGATTTTCCAATTGACCAAAAATGAATTTTCATGAAGCGCTAGTTTATTCGGTAAATGAATTGTTCACCCCTTTTTTCAATTTATTATTTCACTTTTGATTTTTTACTTTTGCAAGATTCGTATATCCAATATGCCATTTGTCTTTTGCAGCTTTGCTATTCTCAGTTATACGTAAACGGTAGTTTTTCTTAATGCTTTCAGGAAGA
Source organism: Chitinophaga pinensis (assembly GCA_945872815.1). GTDB lineage: Bacteria > Bacteroidota > Bacteroidia > Chitinophagales > Chitinophagaceae > Ferruginibacter > Ferruginibacter pinensis_C. The sequence goes on along the minus strand of CAMCAY010000017.1, from coordinate 2,604 downwards.
ATATCCTCAATATTGTATAAATCATCTACGTCGATACCATACTTGTCATCAATATGTGATGCAGCACCTTTAAAACCGGTATGTTTGAAAAATGCAGATTCCTTGGCTTTTTTAATAGCAATGGTTTTGTTCTCTGCAGCAATGATCATTTTGTAATGATATTCTTCAAATTCATCCGGTTTATATCCACCCAGATTGAGAAAAAATAATTTGAGTTTGTCTTTTTGTTTTGAAGTAGCAGGAACAACTTCAATACTGTAACCTTCCGTTTCGGTCAATTCTCTCCATGAATCAATGTGAATTGTTCCTGCATCAGGCCAGAAATTTTTAATGTCGGGAACACAATTTTTGAGCGAATCACTGATAGTGAAAAAAATATCGTGTTGCTCAGTATGACGCCCCTTAGGTTTGCATCCCAATAGAAGCATAAAAAGTTTAGGCATGAAAGGAATAATTTACTTTTTCAATTTAAATCATAAGATGGGTTGTTTGTTATTGTTTCTTTTCGGGAAGGTTAAAAGCGATGGCTTCGTGTTCAAATTTCCCTTTGTGCGCGCCGTCACAAAAGGGTTTATTTGCTGAAAGACCGCAACGACAAAGAGCAACAACTTCTCTTCCTCCTAAATCGTATTTATTTCCAGATTTGTCAACAATTTCAAATTCACCTTCAACTTTAATAGAGCCATTGTTGTTGATGGTAATGGTAGTTTTAGACATTTTAGTTTAAATTTAATTGTTCAAAATTATAGGTTATTCTATAAATAAATTCAAAATTAGAAGATCAACAACTCAGTTTTATTATTCCAAATATTATAGCACTTACCCGAAATTTCTAAGGACAATTTTTTCCCTAAGAAACAGTGAGCAGATAATGAAATTAATGTATGAAATTAAGATTCAATTGGAAAGTCAGCAGACTCTGTCAAATCTGCCCATGTATCAAAATCATTTTTAAGTTCTTCAAGTTTGAGCCGTGCACCTTTTAATGCTGCTGCTCCAAGTAAAAGTCGAAGAGGTGGATGTTCAGTTTCTGTAATGGCAATCATTGCCTTTGCTGCTCTTATTGGATCTCCTGGTTGATGGCCACTTCTTTCTCTGATATCATTTTTATTTTTACCAGCCGTTGCTGAATAGTCACCAATGATGATGCTACTGTTGTTTGCCGATCTGCCTGCCCAATCAGTTCGGAATCCACTTGGTGCTATAATTGTTACTTTAATTCCAAGTGGAGCAATTTCTTTGCTAAGGGCTTCACTTAATCCATCTACTGCATATTTTGTAGCGTTGTAGAACCCAACTCCGGGAAATGATCGAAGACCTCCAATGGAAGCAATGTTTAAAATATGTCCTGAACGGCGTTTGCGCATGTGCGGTAAAATCTCATTGGTAACATTTGCTAGTCCAAATACATTGATTTCAAACATATTTCTTATCTCATTTTCTTCGCTTTCCTCAATAGCGCCAAAATAGCCTATGCCAGCATTGTTAACCAAAATATCTATTTGACCGAACTTCTCAATAGCTTTAGCAACACCTTCCTTAATTTGATTTTTCTGTGTCACATCTAATGCAATTCCCAAAGCTATTTCCGGGTACATAGAAATGATATCTTCGACATCATTTAATTTTCTTGAAGTGACGACAACACAATAGCCTTGCTTAAGTGCTTCGAGCGCTAAAGAGCGTCCAAATCCTGTAGAACAACCGGTGATAAACCATACTTTTTTCATGAAATGATTTTGTACCGCAAGTTAGTTTTTTTATTGAGGAAATATAGTTGATTTTTTCAAATCTAGCTGTTTGATTTTTTTATACTTTAATTTTACTGTAAACAATAGCAGTAGCATTGTTGTCCTAGATCAAATTCTAAAACTTGGCGGATTTTTATGCAAATATTGAATAAACCTAACTTTTCAATCTTGAACAATTACAACAATTAAACTCAAAATCCTTATCAAATGCTGAGGATTTTGTTTGTTTTGAAGATTACCAGGAATTCGGACTTTTTGGAGGATGTGGATCTGGAATTTAATTTTAAACACAATTAATAAAGCAGTTAAACTATATTTTTACGGAAGTTTCAATAATTGTTATAAGTTTTGTAAGTTGTTCTTTAGTGTTTTTTTTTGCCTAAAAGAAATTTTAAATGTTTGTTGTTGATTTATTTTCAAAGAAAATAAATCAAAATGATAAAACACGAGAATTAACCTTAATAATGCCTCATATTCTAATTTACATTACAGGAGAATGCTTTCGCAGCTAATATTCTTATAATTGAAATCAAAAACTATATTTAATCATCAAACAAATAGATTTCAGCAGAAACACATTCGCGTAATTATTTGCTAAGAATTCTATTTAAGATAATGGTTGGATTTAAAAAATAGTAAATTCTATACCCGAATTGACTATAATATTTCCTCCTGCTTCTAATGTTGTTGAAGATGCTGAAACATTGGAGGTTACTGTTATGACATGATTATTTCTGACTTTAATTTGAATAGAATTGCTCGAATTAGGACAAGTTATTACTGGAGTGGTAATACCTGAAGAAAAATCAGGAGTGTTTGACATTTCCCAAGAATTTGGATCATTCCATCTACC